>JAYEPA010000001.1:0-2126 GCA_034723545.1 Thermodesulfobacteriota bacterium
AAGGACACCTTTTTTGATTTTTTAACGACGGGCCTCCAGATATTTCTTTAACATATCAAGGGCCTGGTCAATATCCTGATCCGTATGGCCGGCGGAAATTTGAAAACGGATCTCCTCATCTCCCTTGGGAACAATGGGATAATTCAAGCCAGTGACCAGAATATTGTTGTCAAAGAGAAAACGGACCAGATCGGCTGTTTTTTCCGTGTCACGGATCATCAGCGGCACAATGGGATGTTCACTGGAAATGACCTCGTAGCCCAGGTTTTTCAGTCCGTCCTCAAATTTCTTTGTTTGTTGCCGCATGGAATCCAGCAGGCCGATCCCCTGGGGACTGTCCACGATTTCTAGGGCTCTGGCGACCGCTGCCGCCTCAGAGGGCGTGATGGGATTTGAATAGACATAAAAGGGCGCGGTCTCTCGCAGAAAGTCAATGACCGGTTGACTGGCTGTCACATAGCCGCCGTTGACCCCCAGGGCCTTGCCAAGGGTCGCCACCAGGATATCCACTCCGGCGCCGGTATATTCCTCGGTCCCGCGGCCCGTGACGCCAAAGGCGCCGACGCCGTGGGAATCATCAACAACCGAGATGATCCCTTCGGTAAATTTCGATTGAAAATTTTCGCAGAGCTGTACCAGGCTGTCCAGGGGAGCGTAATCGCCCCGCATACTGAAGATCCCGTCTGTCACCACGATGACCCTTTTGAATTTCCCGCAATTCTCCCTCAGTTTTGTTTCCAGATCAACCATGTCCAGATGTCTGTAAATCTCCTTGGCGCCGGGCCGGGAAAGCCGCAATGCGTTAATGATGCAGTTATGATTCAGTGCATCGCTGATCACCAGGGTTTCCTTGTCGATAAGGGGCGGCAGAATGCCCATAATCGTGGCATAGGCGGCGCTGAAGATCATGGCCGCTTCACGGTGGTGGAATTGGGCCAGTTTTTTTTCCAGTTCCACGTGGGGTTTCCAGGTGCCGCTGATAAAGCGCACCGCACCCGGACCGGTGCCAAAGGCGGCAACGGCCTGTTCCTCGGCCTCTATCACCTCTTTGGCAAATGAGAGTCCCAGGTAGGAGTTGGAATTCATGCGCAAAAATTCCCTGTCTCCCTGATCGGCAAGATAAAAGCGGGGGCCTTGGCCATTTTCCCCCTCTTTGATACCGGTGAATACCGTTTCCTTGCCTTTGAGAGCGTTTTTGTCCCGGAGATCGGCCAGTTTTTGTAGCAGAGTTTGCTCAAGTTTTATCAGTGCCATGGAGATCCTCCATTTTGCGGGATAGGGCTCGGTAAAAAATAACTTACCATTTTAGAGGGGTCACTGTAACACATCTTAACGCAATCTCGAACAGCCAAAATCCTCAAAAGAGCCCTGCTATTCCTACGGTTGTGTCAGTTCAAGATTGCGCTAATCTGTATCACATTGTCCTCCTTAAAATGCCAATTTATTTTTTACCGAGCCCTTAGTTTAGCAATCATGTCCCGGCTCATTGCCGGCAGATCGTATTGCGGCTGCCAGCCCCATTCCAGCCGGGCCACGCTGTCATCCATTTTATTGGGCCATGAGTCGGCAATGGCCTGCCGGATCGGGTCCACCTTATAATTCATGGTGAAGTCCGGAATCGTTTTTTGGATTTCGGCGGCCAGATCCTCTGGGGCAAAACTCATGGCCGTTACATTATAGGCATTACGGTGGATAAGTTGATCCGGCTCGGCTTCCATTAATTCAATCGCTGCCCGGATCGCATCTTCCAGGTACATCATGTCGAGAAAGGTTCCCCGGCGGAGAAAGCAGCAATATTTTTTGTCCTGCAGGGCCGCGTAAAATATTTCCACGGCATAATCCGTGGTACCGCCGCCGGGCAGGGTTTCATGGGAGATCAGGCCGGGGAAACGCAGCCCCCTTGTATCGACACCGAAGCGGATGTGGTAATAGTCGCAGAGAAGTTCACCAGACAGTTTGGAGATGCCGTAGATTGTCCGGGGCCGCTGGATGGTTTCCTGGGGTGTGTTGTCCGGCGGGGTTGAGGGGCCGAATGCCCCTATGGAGCTTGGAAAGAAGATGGAGCAGCCGTGCAGACGGCCAATCTCCAGAACATTGTAGAGACCGTTCGTGTTCACGTCCCAGGC
>JAYEPA010000001.1:2226-55467 GCA_034723545.1 Thermodesulfobacteriota bacterium
ACCGGCTATATTCTGGCCGGTCTGCTTCTGGGACCCAGTGGATTCAATCTTGTCTCCACGGCAACCATCGGTTCCAGGCTGGATCATTTTACCCAGATTGCCCTGATGCTGATCGCCTTTGGTATCGGAGAGCATATTGAACTGTCCCGCCTGCGCACCACAGTCAAAAGCATAGGATTGATTGCAGTTTTACAAGCCCTCGGCGCCTTTATCCTGGTTACCGGAGCTATTTTTTTTGTTGCTGAAGTGACCGGCTTTAACGGGGGAAGCTGGCACCTGAACGATTACTTTGCCCTGGCGATTCTTCTTGGCGCTGTCGGCGTGGCCACGGCACCGGCGGCGCTTCTTCATGTCATTCGTGAACTCAGGGCGGCGGGACCGTTAACTTCCACGTTAATGGCCGTTGTCGCCATTGATGACGGCCTGTGCATCATGATTTTCGGCCTTTCCCTCTCCATCGCCGCCAATGTTGCTGGCGCGGCGGGCGGGTCACTTGCCGGAGCCGTGCTCACGGGATTGAGCGAGATTTCCCTGTCACTTCTGGCGGGAATTTTAACCGGCCTTCTCCTGGATTTTGTCCTGCCCCGTCTGAAAAAGCAGGAGGAAATGCTCACCGCCGGACTTGGCCTGTTGTTGCTCTGCGGAGAGATTTGTCGTCATTTTCATCTCTCGCCGCTTCTGGCCGGCATGGCGGCCGGCTTTATCATTATCAACCGGGACACCCGGGATGTCCGGCTTTTCAGGGCGCTCAATGCCTTTGAGCCGCCGATTTATGTCCTTTTTTTCACCCTGGCCGGCACTCACCTTGAACTGTCGGCCGTGACCAGTGCGGGTTGGATCGGCCTGATCTATTTTTTGACCCGGATTCTCGGGAAAATAGGCGGCTCCTATCTTGGCGCAAAGATGAGCGGCGCATCACGCCAGGTGCAATTGTATCTGGGGCCGGCCCTGATTCCCCAGGCCGGCGTCGCCATCGGTCTTATTTTTTTGATCAGTGGGGATGCAAATCTCGCAGTCTATGCCGAAATTATCACCCCTGTCGTATTGACCACTGTTGTGCTCTCCGAATTGATCGGTCCCCTCTGTGTAAGATATGCTGTTGAAAAGGCGGGCGAGGTTCATGAATTTCGGCGGCTCGTTCCTGAATATGAAGGGAAAAATGAGAAAACCTGTGAGCTTTGGCATCAGGTTTCCCACGGCATCAGGGTTGTTCCCTGGACCTGGAAAAAGCTGATCCCCCCTCCCGGCACCGAAGGTGTTGTCGCCTTTGGCTCTTCAAACCCATCCACGGTTCCTGGACTTGCCCGTATCGCCACTTTGCTGGCTTATCATTTCAAGGCCGTGCCCATGTCGGTGCGTATTTTAACTCCGGGTCAGCCTGATCCGGTGCTTTCCCCGTTAATGGACCTTTTTCGTCCCGAGCGTGATGAGGTAAAAAATCTAGGCTATAATCTGGAAACAGAGTTGATTCACTATGAAAATGTAGCCGAGGCGCTGGTTTCAGCGGTGGAATATAATGAAGCAAAGGCGGTCATCCTGGGATTTCCTGTTGAGGGAACCTTTCAGGGATTTCAGGAGATTCTTGAAACCGTGGCGCGTCATGTTGCCTGTCCGGTGCTTGTCCTCCGTATGTATGACTCTCCTCTGCATACCGAACGTATTCTCGTTTCGGTGGTTGACAGTAAGGATCTGCAGGTGCTGGGGCCTGTGATTCAGGCCCTTTCCCGTATCGGCCCACATAGGCTGACCATGCAGTATCTCCTCCATGCCGGTGCCAGTCTGGATGAGGTGGAAACCAAAAAAAATGAGCTGGTTGACTGGTCGAATCGGAATAACATCGCCTCGCCGCTCAGTGTCGATGTGGTCTCAACGGAAGCAAGGCAGGAAACAATTGTTGCCGAGTCAGCCAAACATGATCTTGTCGTCATGGGGGCCTCGCGTAAAAATGTTCTTAAAAAGCTTTTTTTCGGCTCTCTGGCCGAGACGGTGGCCCACGATTGCCGGAAATCCCTGCTCATTGTCTACCGGTCACAGCAAGATCTATCCTAGAGGTTTTCATGTTGTTTTCCGTTGACAGTCCCTGAGTCCCGCTGGTATGTTAAAATGTTTTAACCCTGCAAGATAATCAATGCCGTGTTCCCGGCCTGGCCGGGACCGCTGGAGATAAAAGATGAGTATTCGAGAAGATGCCATTAACGGCAACAAAACACCGCTTTTTGAAAGCTGTGCTGAAAACGAGGGAGTCACCTGCGCCCAACTCATGGAAGGGGTGGCCACGGGAGTGATTGCCATTCCCAAAAATAGACATCATGATGTTGAAAAAATAATGGCTGTTGGTAAAGGATTGTCCACCAAGGTAAACGCCAATATCGGCGCCTCGAGAGATCTGCCCGGCCTCCAGCAGGAGCTGGAAAAACTTTGTGTGTCCCTGCGGGCCGGGGCTGATACAGTGATGGATCTCAGTATGGGTAAGGATCTCAATGAGATCAGGCGCGGTATTCTTGAAAAATGCCCGGTTCCTCTGGGAACGGTGCCGGTCTACCAGACCGTGGCCGAGGTGGTCGAGGAACGGGGACAGGATATCGGCGATATAACCGTGGATCAGCTGTTAAAAAATATTGAACAGCAGGCCTTGGACGGAGTGGACTTCATGACCCTCCACTGTGGCCTGACCAGCGATTCTTTGGCCAGGGTCAAGAATCATAAGCGTCTCATGGGAGTGGTGAGCCGGGGTGGATCGTTTACTATCGAGTGGATGACCGCTAATAACAGGGAAAATCCGTTTTATGAGTATTATGATGATTTGCTGGCCATTCTCAAGGAACATGAGGTGACCATCAGTCTGGGTGACGGGCTTCGTCCCGGCTGCCTGGCCGATGCCACTGACCGCGGCCAGATCCAGGAATTGATTCATCTCGGTGAGCTGACCCAGCGGGCCTGGGATGCCGGAGTGCAGGTGATAGTAGAAGGGCCGGGGCATATGCCCATGGATCAGATCCAGGCGAATATTCTGCTCCAGAAACGGCTCTGCCACGGCGCTCCCTTTTACGTGCTTGGGCCGCTTGTCACCGATATCGCGCCGGGCTATGATCATATCACCGGTGCCATCGGCGGCGCCATTGCCGCTGCCGCCGGGGCCGACTATCTCTGTTATGTGACACCGGCTGAACACCTGAAGCTTCCTAATCCCCATGATGTCAGGGACGGGGTGATCGCTTCCCGGATTGCCGCCCATGCGGCCGATATTGTCAAAGGATTCCCCGGTGCGATCGATAAGGATAATGCAATGGCCAAGTGCCGGAATCGCCTTGACTGGAAGGGCCAGATCGATCTCTCTCTTGATCCGGATAAGGCAAAGCAGTTTCGGGAAGAAGGAAATTCATACACAGGGGATGCCTGCAGCATGTGCGGTTCTTACTGTGCCATCAAGGTCTATAAAAAGGCGACTGGATCGCAACGCGGTGACAGCGAGTAGGCTAATGAAACAGGTCTGTTTTTCCGTGTCGATTGAAAATGAAATGATAGGAGGTGAATGATGGAGATCATGGCATCAATCATGGATTTTGTACAGAATACCCAAGTTGTAGATCAGATCAGGGAAGTGGACGCCAAAGGCTTATTTACCAATGCCTATTTCCTGGTTCCCTTTATCATGCTGGTTGCTTACTGGCTTTATAAACAGGCCGTTAACAGTCTGGTCCTGCTGGCTCTTTCCATTGGATTGTGGATTTTTTCCGGTAGTTCGTATGCCCAGAATATGATTGTTAACGGTGAGATGCAGCTGGATAAGGTGCTGCCGGTGGCCGGGGTCGGCGTTGGTGTTATCGCTGTGCTTGTCTATATCGTCTTTATCCGTTCTGATTGAGAAGAGTGAGTCCTCTCCGGGAAATTTATACAGCTCTCCACGATCATTTCGGCCCCCAGAACTGGTGGCCCGCCGATTCCGTTCTCGAGGTCATGGTCGGCGCGGTATTGACCCAGAACACGAACTGGCGGAATGTCAGCCGGGCCATTGACAACCTGAAACAGGATCATCTCCTTTCCCTGAATACGCTCCACCACATCCCGGTGGAACTCCTCGCTGAAAAAATCAGACCGTCCGGATATTATAATCTGAAGGCCGCACGGCTGAAAAATCTTGTTCGTCTGCTGTATGAAGAGGGGCAAAACAGCGGGGAAAGCGATTCTGAAATGCTGAACGGTTTTTTTGCCGATGACACGGCCATCCTGCGCGAAAAGCTTTTATCCGTGAAGGGGGTTGGCCCGGAAACCGCTGATTCCATCCTTCTTTATGGCGGCGGAAAACCTGTTTTTGTCATAGACGCCTATACCTATCGCGTCCTTGTCCGCCATGGCCTGATTGGTGAAGAGGCGGATTATGGGGAGATGCAGGAGTTTTTTATGGACAGCCTGGACGAGGATGTGCGTCTATACAATGAATACCACGCCCTGCTGGTTTGTCTGGGAAAGGATTTTTGCAAAAAAAGGAACCCTCTTTGCGACCTATGTCCGCTAAGGGAGTTTGAACCGATTTATGTTGAAGATCCTGTTTGAGTTAACAGGTTTTTAAATGGCTTTACCTTCGCTTCAGCAACCCGATAAGTGCCGCTAAAACCGCGCCAATTGCACCGATGAGCGCGATGATGATCCCTTGAGGGAGCCCGTTTTTTTCCACGTGGCCGCTTTTTTCATCAGGTTGCCGGCATTGGGAAAATTCTTCTTCCAATGGCCCGAGTTGCTGGTTCAACTCGTTCTGCTCCCGTTCAATATCTCTGATCCGCATCTCGATCTCATGTTCGTGCTCAGCGCTTGGAGTCTCGCGCCGCTCCTCATGGAGCATTCCCTTTTCGCCTTCGAGTTTTTCGAAATGGATGCGGTTTTCGTGAATTCGATGCTCCAAGTCTTCGCAGGCAGCCACGGCAAGCGTTGGGAGTGACGCTGCCAGCCCGGCAATAATGTAAAGAAGTAAAAGAACGCGTCCGAGTTTCATTGATCCATCCTGGTAGCTGTTAAAGGTGTTGCTGTTTCTTCAGTTTGCGTTTGTCGATAGTAAAGCGAATCCTTTTGATTTACCTGCTTTTTGATCAAAGGTTACTGTTTCATCACAGTGAAGAAAAATTTGTTATTCACTCATACCTTCTAAATATTTATCCATATTCCCACCTAGCACAGGAGCGGGGCCACCTGTTATTGGAGTGTTTCCACCATGGATGAATATATAACTTGGCAACACAGACATCTTCAACTCTTCAATTGCTGCTTTAGATGGCCTTACAGGTGTGTATTTTAAGAAAGACCTGAGCGCCCATTCTCTAATGGCTCTAGTTTTATCATTTGGCTCTGCCCTCAATACATCTACAGCCATTTCCAAGTTTTTTACATTTAATTCTTTTTGTTGCAATGTTTGATTAATGAACCATCCAGTAACAGCCAGCACAACCGGAATAAATATGTATCCAATTATCTGTGCAATTATTTGCGCTTTATCCCAACAATCTTTAGTGAAGTTATTGTTCATTTATTCTCCTACTCTACTGTTCCACGAAAAAGCATGAAAAAGGGGGCGGGTTTATTTTCAAGCAGAAATCCTAATGCTTAAATATCCAGAAAAGTCCTATCCCGGTTGAGATCCCGGCAGCCGTCAGCCGTGACAACAACCATATTTTCCAGCCGGATTCCACCCCAGCCTGGAAGATAAATCCCCGGTTCCACCGTGACAATCATACCGGAGCGCAGTTTTTTTCTGTTGCGGCGGTTCAGTGAAGGAGCTTCGTGAACAGCAAGCCCAACGCCATGGCCAAGACCATGGCCGAATTGTTTGCCATAACCGGCTTTGTCGATCACATCCCGTGCGGCCCGGTCGGCCTCTTTCCCGGTGACACCGGCGCGAATGGCTGCCATGCCGGCTAGCTGAGCCTTTCTGACCAGCCGGAAGCGATGCACTGTCTTCGTATCCGGTCGGCCCAGGACAACGGTGCGGGTCATGTCGGAACAGTAGCCGTCCAGCACCAGCCCCATGTCAATGACAATGGGCTCTCCCTCCTTTAAAGGCCGGTTTGATGGCACGGCATGGGGAAGGGCACCGTTGGGTCCGCCCGCGACAATGGTGTCAAAGGAGGGGCGTTCCGCTCCTTTGAGTTTCATGGCGGTTTCAATGCGCAGAGCTACCTCCTGCTCGGTCATTCCCGGCCGCAATTCTTTGTAAATATCCTGGAAGACCTCTTCGTTCAAGCGGACGGAGCGGCGGATTTTTTCAATTTCCTCATCTGTTTTCCGAACGCGGAAATTTTCAACAAGCCCGGACAGCCCAACCATGTCAATGTCGAGTCGGGCCGCCATTTTTTCAAAGGCTAGCGCGGTGGAATGGAGAGTGTAGTGGCTTTCAAAGCCAAGTCTTTTCACGCCGAGTTGGGGCAGCATTTTTTTGAGCAAAGCAATGAGCCCCCTGGGATAAAGAACCACCTCGAAATCGGGGGCCTCTTTTTCGGCATGGAGCTGAAAGCGGGAGTCGGTGAGCAGAAAAGGGTTGCCGCGGGCCGGGATGAGAAGAACGCCTGAACTTTCCGCGATGCCGTGATCAACAGCGCTGTAACCGCTAAGATAGCGGCGGTTTTCCGGTTGACTGATGAGCAGGACGTCGAGTTTTCGCCTTTTCAGGCTGGCTCGAATTTTGGAGAGGGGAGGTTGCGTCATGGTGATTTTCCATATTGGCGTTTCAGCACTTCAGCGTTCATCATTACCTTGTTCGATATTCTGCGGTTCAATTTGCACTTCAAAAGAGACGCCAAGAGAATACAGTTTCTGGTGCAAATCATGAATTGCCATGAGAACATCGCCTTCTTTCAGAGGGACTGTCCAGGAAAATGATTTTGTCCTGCTGAAATGAGGCTTAGGAAAATGAAAGGAGCCAGTGCCGTATTCATCAAACCAGGCCCGGACTGCCGCCTCAAAATTTCGGGCTGGATCTGAATCCTGCCAAAAAGAAATCTCAAGGTTCATTGTGCTCAGGCAGCCGTCAGTATCTGTTTAATCATATTTTTATGCTGGTCCAGAGCCTGGCCATACTGATCGTTTAATTCGGTGGAAAGCCGTTGCCATTCCTCGGCGAATTTTGGATGCTGGGACGGTTCGAGCTTGAGCTGTGTACCGGTTTGCTGGGTCAGGTTCTGCTCCAGTTGGCCAATCTGCTGGGCAAAGGACTCCTCAAGCTGTTGCCTCAGCTGTTTCTTATGATCCAGGTAACGGTCAAGAAAGGTTTTCATTTCACTTAAAATTCCGATCAGTTCGGGATCGGCCCGTCCCATTTCAATCAATCCCTGCATGGCTTTTTCACTATCAGCCTGATTTTCCTTTTCTCTGGGCAGGACGATATTGCGCAGCAGGGCCTGAATCACCCCCTTGAGCATGGCCGTTTTTTCGGCCTCGTCATGTTGATCCAGGGCCTTGGACAGGTTGATATCGTCTCCGCGCAGATACCCGGCTCCAAGCCGCATTCCCTCCCGGATTCCTTCATCCTCAGTTCCGGCCAGGGCCGTTTGGCTCATTTTTGCCGCTCTTTCCAGTACCATTTCAAGGGTGCTTCGTATTTCCGCCACAACTTACTCCTTATTTTGTACAATGACAGCCTTCTGACTCCTGACTCCTGTCTTCTGTTTTCTAAACAAAATTACCTCGGAAATGCCGCCATAATGCCGCCGTCAATGGGCAGGGTGGCCCCGGTGGTGGGAGTCTGGCCCGAGGCAAAAAAGACAACGCCATTGCCCACATGGTCGGCCAGGATTTCGGTTTTGAGCAGATTGCGTTGTCGGTAATACTCTTTCAGTCCGGCTGGATCAAGATTGCGGGAACGCATCCGATCCGGCCCGACAACTTCCCAGAGACCCGAGGGGACCGTATCATCAAAGATGGCATCGGCGTTAATCATGTTGACTCGGACATCCATGGCCGCAAGCTCCAGGGCGGCGATTTTTCCCAGCTGATGCGCCCCGGCCTTGGAGGCGCTGTAAGCGCCGAACTCGGCGCCGGGCGCAAAGACGTTTTTCGAACTGTTGATAATGATATGGCCGCCTGTTCTCTGGCGTTTGAATATCGGGATGGCCGCCTTGATTACCTGGTAGACCCCCATCATATTGACATCAATGACTTTTCTGAATGCTTTTTCGTCAAGGTCGGCAAGAGAGGCCACATGGGCAATGCCGGCATTGGGGACCAGAATATCCAGTCCGCCGGAAAAAGAGATGATATCTGAAAACCCCCGGCTGACCGATTCCCTATCCGTGACATCCATGAGCAGCGGCCTGACCATGAGATCGCCATACAGGTCAGCCAGCTTCCTGTGGACTTTTAAAAGATGCTCTTCGTTGATATCGCATAAAACTACGCGGGCGCCGGCCGCAAGGAGTTGCCGGCCGATGCCGCCGGCAATGGCACCCCCGCCCCCGGTGACCAGAGCTGTTTTTCCCTGGAGGGGAAGTCCGGTTTTGTTGCCCAGCTTGGCCTGCTCAAGGCTCCAGTACTCCATATCGAAAATAAAGGATTCGTTGAGTTCCCGGTAACATCCCACTGCCGCAGCCCGGATTTTGGCAAGCAGGGTATGCTCGGCGATATCCGCCGCAATGACCGCTTCTTTTGCAGTTTTTCCGCCGGTGACGATGCCGAGTCCCCTGACCAGCATCACTCTGGGCATGGAATCCAGTATGGTGCGGCTGAGCTGTTTGCTTTCGGTCTGGTGGTTGAAATAATTGCGGTATTTCTCTTGATAATCCGCAATGCTTTTTTGAATTTTATTTTGGGCCTGTTCTTCGTTGCAATCGGAAAAATCAAAAAAAAGCGGGTAGTTTTTGGTGCGGATCACATGATCCGGTGTCAGCACGCCGGAGACAAAGAGTTCTTCCGCGTCAGTCCGGTCCAAGGCCGCAAGAATTTCATCACTCTGGCAGAGATGAAGAGTGAAAAGTTGTTTTTGCCCATCCGGCAGATCATAATTCAAGCCGCCGCGCAAAAGAGGAAGGATCAGGTCCGGATCGGCCGGGGTAACCGTCTCGACCTGGGGAGCCTGCGCCCGGTTCATGGCTGCTTTAATAAAATCTTCCGCCAGGCTGACATAATGAATCATCCGTTCGTAGGAGGTTTCGGCATCATTTCCAAAGGTGAATATGCCGTGATTCATTAAAATAAGACATTCCATATCAGGCATGGATTCATAGAGATCCGCCACAGCTTTGGCCAGGGGAAAGCCGGGCATGATAAAGGGCAGAATACCGATTTTTTCTCCCAGGGCCTCACGCAGAAGTTCTTCGGCCTTCTCCTGGTTGGTCAGGGTGACGATGGCATCTGCATGGCTGTGGTCGATAAAGGTGTGGGGCAGAAAGGCATGCACCAGGGTCTCAATGGAGGGGGTGGGAGAAGATGAGTCCAGCAGATGGGTTCTGAACTGGTTGACCATCTCTTCATCACTGAGGCTGTCAATTGATCTCAGCTTTTTAAGGTAAGCGAGATCAAGCCCTGGATGGCCTTCAGGCTCGATATTGCCAAGATCCCAACCACTGCCTTTAACATAGATGACCTCTATTTCCTCGCCAAGAAGATTTGTCGCCCTGCCCTTCACCGAGGTGTTGCCGCCGCCGTGGAGAACAAGAGAGTCTTCCCGGCCGATGAGGCGGGAGGTGTATACCCTTAAGGCCAGTTCCTCCGGCTGGTTTGCGTATGAATTAATATATAATTGCGCCTCGTTTTCGTCATATTTGTTTTTCATAGGATCTTCTCATACAAAGTTTTTTCGTTGGAATGGGAAATGGCCTTTAAAGTAAACTGTACATATATCCACAATAAGCCAGCAGCAGGACACCTCCGTGGAACCGATTTAAACCATGACGGAAAAATATAACAGGTATCAGCACTGCAGAAAAGCATATCATTATCGGCAGATCACGGATCAGGGTCTGGCCTGGCAGGGCAAATGGACGAAATATGGCGCAGATCCCGAGAACCATCATCAGGTTAAAGAGATTGCTGCCGATGACATTACCCACCAGAAGATCTCCCTCATTGCGGCGGAGTGCGGACAACGAGGAGGCGAGTTCCGGAAGCGAGGTTCCCACAGCCGCCATGGTTAAACCGATCACCAGATCCGAGATCCCGAAAAAGCGGGCCAGATCAATAGCGCCGTCAATAAAAAGATTCGAGCCCAGAGCCAGGATCACCAGGCCGGTCACACATAAACTGACAACAAAAAAGTAGGACGAGACCTTGGCGTTGTCACTTTTTTCCGGGGTCTCTTGATTATTGCCGCCGACGCGATAGGCCTGATAGGTATAGAGAAGGAGAACCCCGAAAAAAATAATACCGTAAAGCCGGTTGAAAATTCCAATCAGTCCGATTCCGACCACGGTAAAACTTGCGGCAACAAGAAGATAAAGCTCCAGGGATATTTTTTTAAAATGAACGGTCAGTGGGTAAAGTAATGCGGAAAAGCCCAGAACAAGACCGATATTGGCAATATTGCTGCCCACGACATTACCCAGCATGATATCGCCATGATCCTGTGATACGGCTGACAGGCTGACGAATAGCTCCGGGATTGAGGTGCCGAACGCCACCACGGTCAGACCGATCAGCAATGAACTCATTCCCAGTCTTTCGGCCAGTTTGACCGCACCGGAAACCAGTAATTCTCCACCAGCCACCAGCATGACCAGGCCACTGACCGCGGCAAGGGTTGCCATGGGAATCGAAGAAAAGTTTTGTGCGATATCCATTTAAGTGCCTTACGCCTGAACTTCTGTCAAAAAAACAAGCAACTCAGAAATGTTTGAAATAAGGTAACTATTCAGCTGCACCCCATCTTCGCCCATTTAGAGCTTCTCGAGTAACATTAGTACGCTTCAAATCTCTAAATGAACAGGTAAGCGTAGACTCCGAATATGGGGCACATCTGAACAGTTACAGACCAAGTTTTTCGTAACATTTTTATACACGCTGAATAGTTACGAAATAAGTTAGTTCTGTCGTATCTATTCAGCTACACCCCATCTTCGTCCATTTAAGCCTTTTCGAATAGCACCAGTATGCTTCAAAGTCTTAAATAAACGAATATGGGGCACATCTGAATAGATACATTCGGTGGTTTTGGTTATTTTGAGATACTCGCTGAATAGTTACGTTCTGTCTAGTACCAAGGCACTTACACCCGCCAAGCGAGTACTGAAAAGAGTCCTGAAAGCTAATGTGGTTTTCCGCTTTAGTGGGTTAGGGAAGGTGGAATCCACCCTCGTGCAGGGAAGAGGCCTTATCCGCCAGCTGTTTTAATTTACTTTTAATCCGGGACAGCGGAACCAGGGACGGAATAACGGGCATACTCTCCTCAATGGCCTTAGGTGGATGGAGCTTCATCTTTTTTTCCATACTTTGGGAAAAATCCGTTTGAATTCCTCCATCCATGCCGGAAGCTGGTGATCCAGTACTGTCGATACTGCGGAGAAAGCTCATGATACTACCAATATCGTTTTTTTGATAAAACAGTTTGATTTCCTCTTCAATGATTTCTCGGCTTTCCAGCAGTTCAGCATATTTTTCCCGGTAGGTTTCAACATGGTCCACCAGCATTTCATAGCAGTCCAGCACCAGATTCTTAAAACGGCCGGATTGAGTCAATCCCCGTGTTTTCACTCCTGCAAAAACTTTTTTTCTTATGGTTGGAGACTGCAGCAGATAGGGATCGAAAAATATCTTTTTACCCAGTCCAGAGAGATCCAGAAATTTACGGATCAGACCATCGTCCTGGAGAAGGATGTACAGGCGAACCAGATCCTGGATGATTTTATGCTCCACCGTGATTGAGGAAAAATGAAGCTCTTTGGCTAATTCTTCCTTATCCTCTTCAATGAGCTTACGAAAACCGAAGTAGCGCTCCGCAAGCTCCTTTTTGATTTCAAAGCTGAGAACTTTTGCAATATCTTCTGTCATATTTCCCTCCTGGAAGCCTGTTTTTCTGTTTCTCAGTATAGTACCGATTTTTTGACAATCGATTTTATGGCCGGAAAGCGCCCCCTTGAAACATCAGGAGACAGGGTTTAAAAAAAACATTTTCAGATTTCGTAAAATGCCTTATTTAGTGCCTTACACCTGAAATCCTGTAATAAAAAACAAGAAATAAAAAAAATTACTTTTAAAATAAATGTACACCTACTGTTAAGGCACTTACACCCGCCAAGCGAGTACTGAAAAGAGTCCTAAAAAATCTGATGTTTTCTTCCGCTTTAGTGGGTTAGGATATAGTTGCGTAATCAAACCAGGTGACAAAATTTGACGCTTGAGCTGACATTTTGTAATATGTTGATATTGTTATTGTTTTAGTCAATATTTGCCTATCTCGTTTCCATATTGATCTACGGCATGGTTTCGACTGTAGGGGCAACCCTTGTGGTTGCTCTTTTTTGATTGCCACGCAGGGAAAGGTACCCACAAGGGGCACCCCTACGATTCGTGATTATTTTAATTCCATACAAGTTTACGAAACTATACTATCTTGCTTCTGATTATGCATCCGCCTTTTTTTGCATGGCGGATGAACCTAGAAAATTATGACGACAGCCTTCTCTCAAGACAACACGGCACAGCTGGTTAAAGATGCGGCGGATATCGTCGATGTGATCGGCGAGCAAGTCAGTCTGCAAAAAACAGGGATCAATTATAAGGGGTTATGTCCGTTTCATTCCGAGAAGACCCCCTCTTTTACGGTGAATCCGGAAAAAGGGATTTTTCATTGTTTTGGTTGCGGTGCAGGCGGCGATGTCTTTACCTTCATGATGAATTTTCATCAGATGACTTTTCCGGAAGCCCTGAAAGAGCTGGCTGGAAGATATCATATCCAGTTACCCGAGCAGAAATTATCAGCAACGGACCAAGCCCGCCTTAGGAAGAAAGCCAGGCTTTATGAAGCCAATGAAAAGGCGGCAGACCTGTATCATGATTTTTTATTGCATCAGCCTGGTGCCCGGGCAGCCAGGGAATATTTAGAGAAAAGAGGGGTTCCCCCTGACATTGTTACATCCTTTAAGCTTGGCTATGCGCCCGAACGCTGGGATTTTCTTATCAAAGCCCTGAGGAGCGCCAATATCAGCCCTGAAACTGCGGCTGATGCGGGGCTTGTTGTGGAAAAGAAGCAAGGCGGTCATTATGATCGGTTTCGTGACCGGATTGTCTGTCCTATTTTTGATGTCAGCGGCCGGGTGATCGCCTTTGGCGGCCGGATTCTCGGCAGTGGTGAGCCGAAATATCTGAACTCTCCGGAAACCTTGCTTTTCAACAAAAGTCGTACATTGTACGGTCTTTATCAGAATAAGCAAAAAATTCGAAAAGAAAATCAGATTGTTCTGGTTGAGGGTAATTTTGATTTATTGTCTTTGGTGGCCCACAACATCGGTAATGTCTGCGCTCCCCTGGGCACGGCCCTGACCCCGCATCAGGTCAAAATTTTAAAAAGATATGCTTCCGGTGTGATCCTGCTGTTTGATGGCGATGCCGCTGGTCTCAAAGCGGCAATGAGGGCGGTGCCTCTATTTTTGACCGAACAGCTTGATGCGCGGGTTGTTCTTTTGCCGCCTGATCATGATCCCGATACCTTTGTCAGAGCCTTTGGCGAAAAACAGTTAGAGAAAGAGATTGCCATGGCCCGATCCCTGCCGGAATTTGTTTTTGAGCGTCTGGTGGAGGAGCACGGCCTGACCTTGGAAGGAAAAGGGAAAATTGTCAATGAGTTGAGACCCATCATTAAAAGCATTGGCGACTGGAATCTGCAACGTTCTCTTTTTGTGTCACATTTCAGTCGGAAACTGGGTCTGCAGCCGGAGCAGCTTTTAAAAAATGATAAACAATCTGTTTCGTCAACAGCGTCCGCCGGGCATAAGCGGAAAAATTGTTCTCCTGATCTGCCGTTGAAACAGAGGCAGATTCTGGAATTTTTACTCTACTATCCTGAGTTTTTTGAACCGTTTCTTGACGCGGGTATCGAAAAAGTCATGGATCACGACAGCTGCCAAGTGATTCTTAATTGCATGAAAGACATTGTAGCGGCCGAGGGAAGTGCAGTCGTGGACCTGCTTCTGGAACGGCTTTCCGGCAGGGAGAGGTCTCTGATCTCCAGTCTTCTTGTCAAAATGCCTGCCTTTTCGGAGGAGAAGAAAAATGAGGTAGCCGGTGAGATGACAAATTGGATTAAGTATCATATTCTTGACCTGAAAAAGGACGAAATAACTCGGCGGATTAATGAAGCTCATCAGGCGAATGATGTGGTACTGCTCATGGAACTCCTTGAAAAGAAAAAAGAAATGGACGAAACGTCGACAACATAATATCATAGAGATTATGTAACTATTCAGATGTGCTCCATCTTCGCCCATATTTGGTCTTCTCGAATAGCACCAGTGCGGAGTCTTCGCTTCGCTCCGCTTACCGTTCAAAGCCCAGGTAAGCGTAGACTCCGAAATGAACGAATATGGAGCACATCTTAACAGTTACAGGCCGAGTTTTTCGTAACATTTTCACATACGCTTCTTCTAAGTAACAAGATTCTGATTAGCCTGTATAAAAAACGAAGAATCAGCACGATAAGTTAAAATTGGCCACTTACGTCATCCCGGCATGTTTTTAGCCGGGATCCAGGATGGTGTGTGTGGCTACTTTCTGGATTCCGGCTAAGGACATGCCGGAATGACGATATAATTTATTTTGTTACTTGTAAAATAGATGCCGGGATCTTTACCCCCGGTTGCCTTGCTGAATAATTACGAGATTATTTACAATAAAATTGAACGTTTTAAATTTTGAGGACACATCACAGACGATAGATCTCGTTAAAAAGCCAACCGTTTAATATTGTAACTTATTTATTACACATGCAATAGTTCCATTCCTAGACGTGTGGCCTGAGATTCTAGGTTCAGGATCCCGATGTCTGGACGATAGAAAAATGCGTAAAAAGCACAGAAAAACCGGCGAAGAGCCCATGGATGATTTAACCTCAATATTTGATAATAAAAAGGTTGAGGATTCAAATCAGGATCCGTCCAATATTGATGACGATGAATTGGCAATGATTCTTCCTAAAAAGGGGAAGCGTCGCAGTAGGAAATCGCTGTCATCTCCCAAGGAGGCAAGCCCTAAACTTGACCCTGTAAAAGCCTACTTGCGGGAAATGGGCGCCGTTGCCCTTTTGAGTTCAGCAGAAGAAACGAAAATTGCCAAGCGTATTGAACAGGGTGACAGGCAGATTCAAAAAACGATTCTGGCTGTACCGACAGCTTTGGCAAGCCTTGCCAAAATGAAGGAAGATCTTCTTTCGGGCAAACGGCAGATTTCCGATATTCTGCGTGGCCTGGATGAATCCGACCATGAAGGAATCAGGGCACGGCACGAGCAGTTTCTTTGGCAGATCGGAGAAGCAGAACGAATTGACCGTGAACGAGAAGCCTTGCGGGCCGATCTCCTTGATCCTGAAACTGACAAGGGAAAGGCCGTAAAAATTATGGTTCGTCTTGAAAGATGTAATTTTACGATTGCCAGCCTTTTTCAGGATGATCGAATTTGTGCCAAGTATCTTTCTGAGATTATAGAGAATGTTAAGGGGCTCGCAAAAAGGTTTTCCGCTATTATGCTGAAGATGAAAAAACAGCCGGAAAAAGCGGAGAAACTGGAAGTGATGCTGTGTGAATTTGAGGATGAACATGGGATTGATCAAGAGTCGCTGGCCCAGATCATGGAAGGGATGGCCCTGGGGGAAAAGATTTCCAGTGTAGCCAAGCAGGAATTGACCCGCGCCAATCTTCGTCTTGTTGTCAGTGTGGCAAAAAAGTATGCAAATCGCGGTCTGCAACTTCTTGACCTGATTCAGGAAGGAAACATCGGCCTGATGAAGGCAGTTGAAAAATTTGAATACCGCCGTGGTTATAAATTCAGCACCTATGCCACTTGGTGGATCAGGCAGGCGATTAACAGGGCCATTGCCGATCAGGGCCGAACGATTCGTATTCCGGTGCACATGATCGATACCATCAACCGGTTGATGAAGGGGGCAAAAGAATTTTCCCGGGAGCATGGCCGTGAACCAACGCCTGAGGAAATGTCGGAGCGGCTTGATCTTGATCTGGAAAAGGTGCGTAACATTCTTAAGATTACCAAGGAGCCCGTTTCTCTCGATACGCCAATAGGAGACAGTGAGGACAGTTTTTTAACTGATTTTATTGAAGATGTTGACGCTGTTTCTCCACATGAGGCAACAATAATGCATGATTTGCGCCAGAATCTCAGGAAGGTAATGTCATCGTTGACGCCGCGGGAAGAACGGGTGCTGCGTATGCGATTCGGGATTGGCACGCGATCGGATTTGACCCTGGAGGAGGTTGGTAAAAGTTTTTCCGTGACCAGGGAGCGCATCCGGCAAATTGAGGCAAAGGCGTTGAAAAAGCTGAAACATCCATCCCGGCGGAAACAGCTTGAGAGTTTTATGAAAGACTGATCGTTTTTTTCTGCTTTTTCCCCCAAAGATATTCTCCTGAACAGTTACGGAACGGTTATGCCAATTTGGCGGTCCACCTGAATAGATACCTGATATGAAAGGAAATCTGCAAGACTGGATCAGTCTCTATTTAACTCCGGGCCTGGGGTCAACCTGGTGTATCCGGCTTGTGGATTATTTTGGCGGTCCTCAAGAAGTTTTCAAGGCGACATTAAAAGATTTTCAGCAGATTTCCGGGCTCAGAAAAAATGCGGCTGCCGCCTTGGCCGCAGGCCCTGATTTAGTCCGAGTGGAAGCTGAAATCAAGAGAGCGAAAAAAAGTGGAGTGAGTATTATTCCTCTCCATGATTCCTCTTATCCATCCCGTTTGCGTGAAATTCACAATCCACCATTTCTTCTTTATGTCAAGGGGGATCCCGCAGTTCTCGATCAGGCCTCGGTGGGTATTGTCGGGGCCAGGGCGGCAACCATTTATGGGCAGAGGATAGCCCATGATTTGGCAACCAGACTTTCCAGGCGGGGGCTTTCTATTGTCAGCGGTCTGGCCCTGGGGATTGATACGGCCGCACACCAGGGCACTCTGTCAGCCGTCGGCAGAACTGTTGCTGTGCTGGGATGCGGGCTAGATGTGGTTTATCCTCCCCGGAACAGAAAACTGTACGACCAGATTCCTGTCAATGGAGCTCTGGTGTCGGAATATCCTTTTGGTACCAAGCCTGACGGTTTTCGTTTTCCCGCCAGAAATCGGATTATCAGCGGTCTGTGTCTGGGGATTGTGGTGGTAGAGGCGGCCAGTCGCTCCGGCTCGCTGATCACGGCGGAACTTGCCTTGGATCAGGGCCGGGAGGTTTTTGCCGTGCCGGGCCGAATTGATTCCAGCAAGAGCGAGGGAAGCCACCGGCTCCTCCAGGAGGGGGCTAAGCTGGTTCATACTGTTCAGGACATTATTGAAGAACTTCCCTGGTCCGGCCCTCAGCATGTTTCCCAAGCAGAGAAAAAACAAAGCAAAGGGGGGCAAGTGCTTTCCGAGGAAGAAAGGCGTCTCTTTACTTTTCTTGATATTTATCCCATGACTGTTGATGAGATTATCACTAAAAGCGGATTTCCAGCCCACAAGGTCAGCGAGTTGTTGTTGATGCTGGAGCTGAAAGGGGTTGTGGAGGCGCTGCCGGGTAAGCAGTTTCATAAAAAAGAGGAAAGTTAAGCATTAAAAGAATTTTCCAGTTGACTTTCACTGGTTGAATTTGTTTTATCGGTTCTGTAAATATTCTGCTAGCATCCCAATTTCGTCTGATTCGCCTTACTCACATATGACTAATATTGCTCGCAAGGCGACTTGAACGAACTTGGGGCTGACACCGCTACGCTGTTATCCAAACATTTACAATTTATTGGCTTTAGCACTGATTTAACTCCAACTCGAATGTTTACTCGGTTCTGCTGATTTAGCTGATCCAGTTAGTCCAACCAAATAAAACCAGTTCAACTAAATAAAACTAATAAAACTAATATGTCAAAATCATTAATTATTGTCGAGTCTCCCGCCAAGGCGAGAACATTGCAGAAATATCTTGGTAAATCTTTTGCCGTCAAGGCCTCGGTAGGTCATATCCGTGACCTGCCGGTCAAAACTCTTGGTGTGGATGTTGAGCACGATTTCAAGCCGGAATATGTTACCATCCGTGGCAAAGGTAAAATCATCAGTGAGTTGAAAGCTGCCGCTAAAAGCGTTGATGCGATTTATCTGGCCCCTGATCCGGACCGTGAGGGCGAGGCTATTGCCTGGCATATTGCCGAGGCGCTCAAAGCGGCCAAAAAGCCGTTTCACCGGGCCCTGTTTCATGAGCTGACCAAAACAGCAATTTTTGATGCCATTGCTAATGCCAGCGAGATTAATCATCATCGTTTCGAGGCTCAACAGGCTCGCCGTATTCTTGATCGTTTAGTAGGGTATCAGATTTCACCCCTGTTGTGGGACAAGGTGAGGCGCGGATTGAGTGCAGGTCGTGTCCAGTCAGTGGCGGTTCGCATGGTTTGTGAACGGGAAGAGGCTATCCTCGCCTTTAAATCCGAGGAATACTGGTCTGTGTCCGCCCAACTGCAAAAAGGCGCTCCCCCTGTTTTTCTTGCTCAACTGGATCAGGTTGACGGGAAAAAAGTCGATGCCAGGAAAAATAAGATTTCTGATGAGACCACCGTCAAAAAAATCGTCGAGGACTTAAAAAAAGCGAATTTTACCATTTCCAAGGTAAGTAAAAAGAAAAAAAGACGATTTTCAAGTCCGCCTTTTATTACCAGTACCATGCAGATGGATGCAAATCGGAAACTGCGGTTTTCCGCCAAAAAGACCATGACCCTGGCTCAGAAGCTGTATGAGGGGATTGAGCTTGGCGCTGATGGCCCTACCGGTCTGATCACCTATATGCGAACCGATTCCATCCGGGTAAACGACCAGGCCCTGGCCCAGGTCCGTGAGTATATTGCCACGGCCCATGGTGCTGATTATCTGCCTGCAAAACCTAATACTTATAAAACAAAGAAGTCGGCCCAGGATGCCCACGAGGCGGTTCGGCCCACGGATGTGAGCCTGACCCCGGAAAAAATGGCGCCCTTTCTGGAAAAGGATATGCTTTCTCTCTATACTCTGATCTGGAAGAGATTTGTCGCCAGCCAGATGGCTCCTGCCGTTTATGATCAGACTTCGGTTCAGATAGAGGCCGGTAACCATCGTTTGAAGGTCGTTGGTTCAATCATGCGTTTTCTGGGTTTCATGACTCTTTATGTTGAGGCGGAGGAGGAGAGCAGCCCGAAGCCGGCAGCCTCGGGCAAAGATGTCACTCTGCCCGATCTGAAAGAAGGTGATGTCCTTGATCTTCTGGAACTGCTGCCGAAACAGCATTTCACCCAACCGCCGCCCAGGTATACGGAAGCGACTCTTGTCAAGGCCCTGGAGGAAAACGGCGTCGGCCGGCCCAGTACCTATGCTGCCATCCTGTCCACCATCCAGGATAAGGAGTATGTCTCCCTGGAACAACGAAAATTCAGCCCCACTGATCTGGGGAAACTGGTCAATGAACTGCTGGTTCAACATTTTCCGGAGATCATGAATGTCGAGTTTACCGCCTCCATGGAACAAAATCTCGACAAGGTTGAGGAGGGACAGGTTGAGTGGCTCAAGATTCTGCAGGATTTTTATAATCCATTCAAGGAAACCATGGAAAAGGCCAAAAAGGAGATGAGATCAGTGAAGCGCAGCGCAACTCCCACTGATATTGTTTGCAAGCTCTGCGGGGGCGGGATGGTCATTAAATGGGGACGGATGGGAGAATTTCTGGCCTGCGAAAATTATCCTGATTGTAAAAATACCCAGGATTTTAAAAAAGATGCCGACGGCAAGATCCTCCCCGTGGAAAAGAAGGAGCCGGAGGATTCAGGTGAGGTTTGTGAAAAATGCGGCAAGCCCATGGTGTACAAGTTTGGCCGCTACGGCCGATTTCTGGCCTGTTCGGGCTATCCAAAATGTAAAAATATTCAGTCGGAAAAAACCGGAGTGAAATGCCCGGAGAAAGGATGCGGCGGGAATATTGTCAAAAAGGTCTCAAAGCGCGGCAAGGTCTTTTACAGCTGCGACCGCTATCCGAAATGTACCTATGCCCTGTGGGATAAGCCGGTGGACATCCCCTGCCCGCAATGTCAGGCACCTTTTTTGCTAGAAAAAGAGACCAAGAAGCGGGGACGTCATCTCAAATGCGCCAACAAAGACTGTGGATACAGCAAAGACATTGACGATGAAAGCTGACTGCTTAGGTTTTTAGGCTGTAGGCTATTGGTTTTGGAAATTTTCGGAGTAAGGCGCTAAAAAATTTTATTGTCGGTATTCATCTTTTTTATAGCAGGGAGGGAATCGTTATGATTTCGGGCATCAACTCTACACTTTCGGCCATGCAGGCCTTTCAGAAAAAAATGGAATCCGTGGCCGATAATACGGCGAACGTCAACACCGATGGGTTTAAAAAAACAAAGGTAACCCTGCATGAAGGGACGGGACAGAGCATTGCCGCACAGGTCCATCGAATAGAGACCCCCGGGCCGCTGGTCTATGAGCAGACTTCGGAAGGTTCGGAGCTGGTGGAAAAATCAAATGTTGAATTGACGGAAGAGATTCCGCAAATGATGCTGAATAAGCGATTCTATCAGGCCAATATCAAGATGCTGCAGGTCGAAGATGAAATGTTGGGGAGCCTGCTGGACATAAAAAAAGTGTAAGCGTTCACAGGAGAAGGCTGGTAACACTGTGCTCCACCCTGTGAACAGTTACAGCCCGGAGTTAGGGGTTATTTTCAGCTGCACCCCATCTTCGCCCATTTAGAGCTTCTTGAGTAACATTAGTACGCTTCGAATCTCTAAATGAACAAGAGGAGTCTCGCCAACTCGCTTACCGGGGGCACATCTGAACAGTTACAGTCTGGAGTAAAGGGAAATTTCCAGCCTACGCTGAATAGTTACAGTAAATGTTGCTTTTTTATTGACAGAAGCCGTGTCCCACCAATAATTTGTTGCCCCTTTGCCCCTTTGCCCCTTTGCCCCCTCTATTTACCCTTCCTGAAACATCACACGACCGCCGACAATGGTCATTACGGCTTTGCCCTTGAGCTGCCAGTCAATAAAGGGTGAATTTTTGCTTTTTGAAACAATTTTATCCGTACTGTAGATAAATTCCATTTCAGGATCGATCACCGTCACATCAGCCGTTGCACCGATTGTGAGCGATCCGCCGGTGACGTCTAAAATTCGGGCCGGATGAATGGACAGGAGTTCGATCATTTTCTCCGGAGTAAGGACACCTTTCCTGACCAGGGCCAGGGTCAGAGATACAGCCGTTTCAAGGCCTATAATGCCGTTGGCGGCCTGGTCAAACTCAACATCTTTTTCCAGCGTGCTGTGAGGCGCATGATCAGTGGCAATAGCGTCAATGGTTCCGTCCCGCAGGCCCTCTTTAATCGCCTTTACGTCATCATCGGTCCGTAATGGCGGATTCATTTTTGCGCGGGTGTTATATTGGCCCACAGCCTCTTCAGTCAGGGTAAAATAATGGGGTGTGGTTTCAGCTGTCACGGGCCAGCCTTTGGCCTTTGCCCTTCTGATCAGACTGACCGATTCCCTGGTGCTGATATGGGCAATATGAATCGGCCGTTTGACATAATTGGCCAGGGCCATATCCCGGTAGATCATAATTTCCTCGGCAGGATGAGGAATTCCATTAAGGCCGAGCCGGGTGGAGAGCACGCCTTCATTCATTGCGCCATTTTCACTTAAGCTCATTTCCTCTGAATGGGAAATGAGCAGCAAATTATGATTTGCACTGTATTCCAGGGCACGGCGCAAAAGCTGGCTGTTGGCCACCGGCCTGCCGTCATCCGACAGGGCAACGACGCCGGCCTCTTTCATCTCGCCAAATTCGGCAAGTTCTGTTCCCTCGCTGTTTTTGCTGATGGCCCCGACAGGATAGACCCTGGCAAAACCTTGTCCAGCCTTGGCCAGGATAAGTTGAGTCACTGACTGGCAGTCATTGACCGGCTGAGTGTTGGGCATACAGGCTACTGCAGTGAAGCCGCCGGCTGCGGCAGCCCGGGTGCCGCTGACCACGGTTTCCTTATACTCTTCACCGGGCTCCCGAAGATGGACATGCATATCGATCAGGCCGGGCAGAACCCACTTGCCGGCCAGGTCAAATGAGGGAAGATTCTGACCGGAAAGGTCGTTTCCCGTTCCAGCCGGAATGATCCGCTCAATTTTTCCATCAGCAATGAGGACATCAGCCTGCTCGTCCATTTTGTTTAGAGGGTCAATTATTCTGCCGTTTTTCAGCAGGAGAGACTTGCTCTGTTCATTCATTTTATTCGTTTCCTTCACGGCCCATAATGAGATAAAGAAGGGCCATTCTAACGGCCACACCATTTGTGACCTGATCAAGGATCACGGAACGAGAGCCATCGGCGATATCCGGATCCATTTCCACCCCGCGATTAATGGGGCCGGGATGCATGATCAGCGCATCGGGCCTGGCCAGTTGAACCACTTTTTTGGAAACTCCAAAAAAAGTAGCATATTCTCGCAGGGATGGAATTAAGGGATCGGTTTGCCGTTCTTTTTGAATTCGCAGGGCCATGACCACATCGGCCCCTTCTACGACCTCTTCCCTTGATCCACAAACCTTGGCGCCCAGCTCTTCAATTCCAACCGGCAGCATGGTGGATGGACCGCAAACACACACCTCCGCTCCCATTTTCGAAAAGCCGATGATGTCGGAGTGGGCCACCCGGCTGTGGCTGATATCGCCGATGATGGCGATTTTTAATCCGTCGATGCGCCCCTTGTTTTCCTTGACTGTCATCAAATCAAGCAATCCCTGACTGGGATGTTCATGGGTCCCGTCACCGGCATTGATCACCGAGGCGCCGATGTGGTTGGCTAACAGCCGGGGAGAGCCGGAGCTGGAATGGCGGATGACAATGATATCTGGATTCATGGCTGCCAGATTCATGGCTGTGTCAACCAGGGTTTCACCTTTCTGGGCACTGCTGGTTGAGGCGGAAATATTAAATGTATCGGCACTCATCCGTTTTGCAGCTATTTCAAAGGAAAGACGGGTTCTGGTACTCGGTTCAAAAAAGAGATGGATGACTGTTTTACCGCGAAGGGTGGGTACTTTTTTGATGGGTCGTGTTGATATTTCCTTAAACGAATCAGCCGTGTTCAGGATAAATTCAATATCGGTCCGGGAAAGATCTTCAAGACCTAAAATATGCTTATGGTTGAAACGGTATTCGTTTTCCATATCATTAAAAGAGGCGGGCAGTTATTGACTCTGTTGATGAAAAGTTGCCAAAGTCCATATGTGAAGAAACAGAAAATAGATTTTTTAGCCCATTTGGCCTTGTTTTATGGATTCTAGTATCAGTGGATCAAGTCACCCAGTCGGTTCCAGCGGACGGCAAAATCTTCTCTGTTCCATGACCAATAGAGGATAAAAGCTTTGCCTTTAATCTCCTTCAAATCGACAAATTTCCAAAAACGGCTGTCATGGCTATTATCACGGTTGTCTCCCATGACAAAAAGAGAATTTTCCGGAACCACGATGGGACCAAGGTTGTCACGTGGGGTCACATCTCTCGGAAAAATCCGTTTATCACGATAAACAGCATTGTCAACTTCCAAAATCTCACCATTAACATAGACCTTTTTGTCAATAATTTCAATGCGGTCACCGGCAACACCAATGACACGTTTGATAAAGTCCTGTTTGGGATTTTCCGGATATTTAAAAACAATGATGTCCCGACGGTTTGGTTCGCCAATCGAAATCCAGGTGGCCCCGGTGAAAGGATTTTTTATACCGTATATAAATTTATTTACCAGAAGATGGTCGCCAATCAGTAAAGTTGGAATCATGGAGCCGGACGGAATTTTGAATGCCTGGACAATAAATGAGCGAATAAACAGGGCGAGAATCAGGGCGATGACGATAGCCTCGGCATATTCTCTAACTACTGATTTTTTATGTGTTTTTGTCAAAAAAATACCCTATGTGTATGCTTGAATCGACAGAGTCGAGCGTCTGTCTGTTTATCGCATTTTGTAAACCAAAATGGTGTAAAATTCAAGAATCTTTATCTGCGGCTTAAAAATTGCTCCATTTAAGAAAATACAAGCTTGGTCTCCGTAGAAAATAAATTGTTCAGGATACAGACTAAAAAAAGCACTGACTCATTTCAGCAGAAACTATCTATAATTTTTTTTATTTTTTATTAATTTTGGAACTAGAAAAATCCTTCTACTATATATAGTGTTTTGCTGTTTTTGGCAGTACTAAATGTTGTAAAAAATGATTTCTGATTTGTTTTAATGACTCTTAAATTGTTGCTTGAAAAAATATTGCGTAGTATTTTAAAGAGTTTCCAGCTTGACAGGTTAAAAAATTTCTGCGTTTAATAATTTATAAACGTTTCACAAAAAAAGAATAATCTTTTCGGATGCTCATCAATTTTCATGGCTAAAATGAATATAAATTTCAGTCTTCCCTTTGTTCAGAAACAAACCCTAGCTGTTGGCTTGGACATCGGTTCGCATGCCGTCAAGGTCTGTGAGATGCATGACAGCGGAAATGGGTTGGAGTTAATCAGTTTGGGAAGCGCTCTTTTGCCTGCTGGTTCAGTTGAAGACGGTGAACTTCAGGATCCGGAGGCTGTCGCCGAGGTCATTAAGTCCCTTGTTAAGAATTTAAATATAAAGGGTAAAAAGGTGGCCATCTCGATTTCCGGTTATTCCGTCATTATGAAAAAGGTGAATTTGGCCGTTATGACAGAGACGGAACTAGCCGAGCATATCCAGACGGAAGCTGAACAGTACATTCCTTTTGATATTGAAGAGGTTTATCTGGATTTTCAGGATTTGAAAACAAACAGCGAAACGGAAGATCGAACTGATGTCATGCTGGTTGCCGCTAAAAAAGAGGTTGTTGACGGTTATCTGGATATGTTGAACTCCGTCGGGCTGAAAACCGTTGTTGTTGATGTTGATGCATTTGCCCTGGAAAATTCTTATGAAGCGAATTATGGCAGCGAAGGAACAATTCTTCTCGCTGATATCGGTTCTTCAAAAATGAATATCAATATTATCTCTGACGGCACATCAATTTTTGCACGGGATATTATGATGGGAAGCCGGCAGCTGACAGAAGATGTCCAGGCCAGGTTCGGTCTCTCCTTTGATGAGGCCGAATCCCTGAAACTCGGTTCAGTCGCTCCGGAAGATAAACAGGAAGAGCTTGAAGAAATTTTTGGCAATATCTGTACGCAATGGATTATGGAAATCAAAAAAGCTGTTGATTTTTATAATTCCAACTATCCCGATAAACCCATTGAAAAGATGGTTTTAGGTGGAGGCGGAGCCAAGGTAAAGGGGCTTGATCAGTTTTTCAGTGAAGAAACCGGATTTCCAGTCGAGCTGTTTGCTCCTTTTTCGCATGCTACCGTGGATACCGAAAAAATTGAGCTGGACTATTTAGGTTACATTTCCCCTGAAATGGCTATTGCCATGGGTCTTGCGACAAGAATTATTCCATTTTGAGGAACTTTCAGGTGGAGTGCTGCTGAATAGTAACCATTTTGACAAGAAGTGATCGAGCTAAAACCAGGAATCTCCCCTTATCAGGTAGACTCATAAAAAAATGATACAGATTAATCTTTTGCCGATCAGGCAAATTAAACAGAGAATTCGAGTTCGTAACGAGGTTTTGGTTTTTTTCGTTGCTTTTCTGGTGTTGCTTGGCCTGCTTGGCTTGTTTGCAGCCGGGATGAGTCAGAAAGTTTCGACCTTGCATGAGAACATCGCCAAACTCAACGCTAAGAAACAATCGTATACTCCGATTTTAAATCAGATTAAAAAACTCGAGAAAGACAAAAAGGCGCTTGACGCGAAAATAGATGTCATAAAAAAATTAAAGGAAAATTCGCAAATCACGGTGCAGGTTCTGGATCAAATAGCCTCAGTCTCACCTGCTAACCGGCTCTGGTTGAAGAGCGTAAAACAGTCGGGTAATAATGTGAGTTTACAAGGGGTAGCTCTGGATAACAGAACAATTGCCGAATACATGAAAAGTTTGAAGGCTTCGCCTATTTTTGCCGATGCCGTGCTCGGTAAATCTTCTCAGGTGACAGTTGCCAGCAAAAAGCTAAAATCCTTTTCCTTAACCCTGCAAACCCAGAATCCGGGTAAGGAAGAGAATTCTCTCCAGGGAAAAAAGAAGTAAATGAAACCAAACAAGACAAAAGAGGCCGTCAACTCGTTTCTCGATAACAAGGTTGCCCGTCTCAATCAAAAACATAAAATAGGGATTTGCATTGTAGCGGCCCTTGTTCCGGCCCTTGCCTTTTACTTTCTGTGCTATACTCCTAAAAGTAAAGAAATTAAGCAGTTAAGGGCCAAAGAGCAGAAGTTGGAGCAGGAAATAAAACGGGTTGAGGCAACAGCCAGAAATCTCGAGAAGCATAAAGCTGAAATGAAAGAGACAACCGAGATGTTCCAGATGGCATCTCAGTTTCTGCCTCAGCAGCAGGAAATACCAACTCTGTTGACCAATATTTCCAGCAAGGGAACAAGCTCGGGTCTGGAGGTTGAGACGTTTAAACCGAAATCAGAGATTCTCAAAGAATTTTACGCGGAAATTCCCGTGGATATTCAGGTGCGCGGCCCTTATCATAATGTTGGTATTTTTCTTTATGAAATCAGCAAACTTTCCAGGATCGTTGCTGTTTCCAGCATCAATATGAGTTCCCCAAAAAAAGAGGCCGGGGAGATGATCCTGAATACAAAATTTAATCTGGTTACCTACCGCTTTATCGAGTCTTCTGGAAAGACTGATGAAAAAAAGAAAAACAAATAGTCGACTGACGGAAAACATGATTTCAATTTCTTCCATATTGCCCTACTGTTCCATTAAGCGGATGCTTGCGCTTGTTTGCTCTTGCTGTGTCATGGTCTTTTGGGGATACAGCTCTGTTTGCGCAAAGCCCGGACCCGTTTCGAAATCAAACTCATCCTCGGCAAAAGAAGCAGGCTGTCTTCCCGAGAGTGTCGTTGAATTGGAAAAAATGCTTTCTGGTTCCAGTAATACATTTGTTTACAAAAGAGAGGGGCGATTGGATCCTTTTATGCCTTTTATTTCCGAACAAGTTGTACAGACGGAAATTGATTTTGAGGAAGAAGAGTTAACTGGAATGCGCCAGTATGAACCAGGTCAGTTGACCCTGGTCGCTCTCGTTTTTGCAGAAGAAGGCCCGCTGGCCATGGTTCAAGATTCTGTCGGCATGGGATATGTTCTCCGTAAGGGAACAAAAATCGGCAGATCAGGAATTGTTGACCGGATTACCGCTAACATGGTGATCATAAAACAAAGTTTTCAAACGACCTCGGGTAAAACAAGACATCACACCGTTCAAATGGTGTTAAAGAAAGATGGGGAGATGTAAAATGACCCTGAAAGTTCAAATGAATCAATTTCTTCAGGTTGGAGTTCTACTGACCTTGGCTCTGGTCCTGGGTGTTCCCATGACTTCACAGGCTGTCATCGAGAAGGGTGCGGAAAAAAACAAAGAATATCATATTCAGACGGTCCAATGGGAGAAGACGGATCATAATCGCCTGCGCATTCAGGGTGAAACGTCTCCGGTTTTTACCGTTTATGAACTCTTCAATCCTGCCCGGCTTGTTATTGATATTGCTGACGGCATTTTGTCTGAATCGGCAGGTCTGCCCCTGGAGTTTACCGCAGGTCCGGTCAGCTTTATTAAAGGAAATGTGGTTTTGGGTCAGACTCCCAAAATCGCCCGGCTTCAACTTCTTTTTGCCGAAAACAGAGATTACAGCGTTGTTCGTGAAGAAAATGATATCGTCGTCCAATTTGGTCAGCTCAAGGAAGAGAACGATAGCCAGCCGCAAAAGGTGCGCGTTATTCGCAAGATTACAGTTGAGACGACTGCCCTTGAAACACGACTCCATGTCTTGGCGGACGGTCCCATAAAGGAATTTACCACAACCCGGCTCGCTAAAAGCATGGGCCATCCCCATCGTTTGCTGCTTGATCTGCCTGACATGGAAATGAAAAAGACCGAGTTCGTGGTTGGTAATTCGCCACTGGCCGCAGTCAGGACAGAAATGCTGGACATTTCTTCCGGCGTTCGACTTGTTCTGGATTCAACCCTTGACACTCTTTTCGATTATGACATTGAGCAGAATGAAAATGGCTTGGACGTGATTATTCAAGCATCCCCGAAGAAAGAAACAGATCCGGTAAGCGCACTTGTTGCGACAGGTCTTGTTGCGCCTGGGCAGAAACAGGCTTTTATTTCTAAAGACAGGAAAAAACAGTCTGTTCTGAAACCGGCTTCCGCAAAAAATTCAGCGCCGAGGAAAACCGCATCCTCCTCTTCCGGCAAAAAAGGGAAAAGTCCTGAGTTCTCAGCTTTTGCCGGTTACAATGCCCAGAAAATTTCTATGGATTTTTTTAAAATAGATCTCCATAATGTTTTCCGCTTAATCGGTGAAATCGGTAAACGTAATATTGTTGTTGATGAGTCGGTGAACGGCTCTCTGACCCTTGCCTTAAATGATGTCCCCTGGGATTTTGCCCTGGATATTATTTTGAATCTGAAAGACCTGCAAAAAGAGGAACGATTCAACACCATCGTCATTTCGCCCAAAGACAAAGGGTTTACCTGGCCTGAAAATGCCTCTGCGAATTTGGAAATAGAGATGGATACAGATTCGTTAAAGGTTCAGAAACGGCTTGATGTGCCCAAGGAAAAACTGGAGGCAAAAAGATTGATCCGCCAGGCCAGGGATCTTGAAAAAGAAAAAGACTATCAGGGTGCGGTGGCGTTGTATGAAAAAGCCATGGTCTTATGGCCTGAAAACAGTAAGCTAGCCGATAGAATCGCTTCTCTCTGCCTTGGCCGTCTCGGCCTGAATGCTAAAGCCGCCCACTACGCCAAAAAGGCATTAAAATTTGATCCTGACAACGCGAAAGCGGCTTTAACCGCGGCAATCAGTCTGGCTAATCTTGAAAAAGTTCAGGAAGCTAAGGGCTATTTTGACATTGCAGTCAACACGCATAATCCGTCGAAACAGGCCCTGGCAAGCTATGCTGCCTTTTGTGAGCAGAATCAGAGTTATGAAGCGGCTGTTAATCTTCTGCAAAGGTATGAGCAGGCTTTTGGCAGCTCTCTGCAGATTATGATTTCCAAGGCACGTCTTTACGATAAGCTCGGCCAAAAAGATCTTGCTGACGCTGAATACCGTTCCGCTCTTTATTCCGGCGATGCGATGCCTGAAAACTTAAAAGGCTATATTCAAAATCGTCTGGGTCTGTAATAAAGGTTTAGGAAGTTGTCCGAGAATAGGAATTTTTTCTCAAATCAAGGCATTTTGAAAAAATAAGAACAGTCATATAGTTGATATTACGAGCATTATTTTTTCAAAATAACGAAGAGTTGGGGAAAAAGGGCATTCTCGGACAGCCTCCTAGGCAGAAATCTTAAAGTAACAAATTGGTACTCATTATGAAAGATACGGGAAAATTTATTTGTTCCGCTTTTGTCCTTGCCCTGCTTCTCTCTCTCTTGGCAGCCTGTGCTCCAACGAATTCCCATACGGAACAGGAAGTGCGCGACTTTTTGGATCAGAACACCGCCGGATCCCGTGATGTGTTGGCGGAGCATGATATGGAGCAGCAAGCGGCTGAAAAGAGCGAGGAGTTGCCCCAGAGATTTCAGAATCCGATGTTTCTGCTTGATGATGTTGATCAGCTTGATATGGCCAGTGAATTTTCAATTCCGGTGGGCGCAGACATCTCGTCTGTGGAGCCTGTATCGCTGCGGGATATTATGAAAAAATTGGCAAAATTTCATAATATGAATATCAGCTGGGGCAGTGATGTGAACCAGAAATTTCTTGTTGATGTTCATATCCGGGCCGAAGAAGATTTCTTTGCAGCCATCGATAATATTTTGAGACAAGTTGATTATCATTACGAGGTTGAAGGACAGACCCTGGTCATTAAAAATAAAGAGACAAGAAAATTTTACATTGCTGTTCCGGCCATGGCTTCAATTTATTCCACCGCCACCGGAGGTGATGTTCTTGGTGGCACGGGCGGCGATGATCACCAGATGACCGGCACCCTTGACCTGAAGAATTCTCTCTCTGAAGATGAGGCTCTTGATGTCTGGAAAAGCATCAAAGGCAATCTCGATAAAATTTTGCAGATATGGAGCGGTCGGACAGGTGAGGTGGCGACAGAGTCGGCCGGGGGTGAAGAAACCGCGTCTACGGCAACCTATTCCACAGGCGAGGGATTTTATTTCATTGATAAGAGTGTAGGCATGATTACCGTAACCGCACCTCACTCCATCATGGAGCAGTGTGCAGCTTATATTGATAATTTAAAAACAGAACTTTTTCGACAGGTAACTATTGAGGCAAAGATTATCGAAGTTACTCTTGCCGCTGACAATCGAACCGGAATTGACTGGGCAAAACTTCTGGAACAGTCAGCTGATCTGGCCAATGGTTTTGTCGGTAATTTTGATTTTCAAAAGCTGAATCCTCGTTACCATGACAATGGCACCACGAATAGATTCTTCACGTTGGATTCTTACTCTTTTGAATTTTTTCTCGATGCCATGACCCAGCAGGGCAGCGTGGAAGTTCTGTCCAATCCACGCATCAATGCCATGAACGGCCAGCCGGCCATGATTTCAATCGGCACAACGATTCGTTTTATTGAGAGTGTCAGCGTTGATATTGATTCTGATACAGGTGTTCGTACCTATACCGCCGAACCTGGAACCGTGATGTCCGGTCTTGGCTTGGGTATTGTCGCCACCATTGTCGAGGATAAAGAGGTCGTTCTCAACCTGACGCCGGTCACTTCGAGCCTTGAGGAGGATCCGATTGAGACGGTCACCTTTGGTGATGGCGGTGTGATCGGTCTGCCCAGGGTAAGGATCAGGGAAATGAACACCAATGTCAGGGTGAAAAATGGTGAAATGCTCATCATCGGCGGCTTGATTGACGACAGAGATGCCTATGATGAGAATAAGGTTGTCGGGCTCGGTGATGTTGCCGGAAAACTTTTTATGCAAAACGGAGACGTATTTCGTAAATCCGAACTTGTTGTGATTCTGCGTCCGGTGATTCACAGTTTGTAAAAAGTTTGGCAGGCTCTTAAAGAGCCGTTAAAATTGTACTAACAAAAAGGGGTTAAATGCTGATAATCGCATTTAACCCCTTTTTGTATTGAAGAACACAAAGCAGGACGGGCGAATCATTTCCACTGTCGTGGAAGTGGTTGTTTTTCTCGTTTCTACGTAGAGCGTGGAAACGAGACACAAAATCAAAGTTTCAGGCTGGAGGAAGAGAACTTTCTATTTATTCACATTCAATTTATGGTATATTGAGCCCGTTTTCTTGAATAAAAATAAATCAACCAATCAACGTATCAACTATATCATGAACCAGAAAAAAACCATTCTTCTCTTTCTCCTGTTTCTTTTTGTTTTTTGTGGATGCGCACAAAATTTGACCATCAAAAATGCCAGGAAGGCTGGAGCAAAGCAACTTACAGGAAATCAGTTGATTCAGCTGGTATCAGATAATACCCTGCATATGATAACTTGGGATCAATCCCTGGAGGCCGATGTCTTCTGTCAGGAAAACGGGCGGATCCAGGCGGAGAACAACAAGGGGGAAATCAGTGACGGCAGATGGCAGATCTCCAAGGGCGATCAACTTTGTCTGCAATTTAAGGACTGGGGCGATGGAGACAAAATTTGTTATTCGATTTTAAAAATGAATGACAGCTATCAGGCTTTCCGGGGAGATGGGGGACTTGAATATACCTTTACCCTCTCCCATGAAGTTTTTAATGATTCCCTTGAATCGGCCTCTCCGACAAAAAAGGCTGTAGAGGCACCGGTACAGGCCCAGGAAGATCATTGGTATGATTTTTTAATTTTTCCCAGAAAGGAAAAGGATTCATCGCCAGAATCCAGCTCAGTTGCCGTCGAGAAAGCCCAGCCGCCTGCCAAGTTTAAGGAGCAGGAGAGTCATTGGTATGATTTTATGACCTTTGGTGGTGATTCTAGCGACGAAGTGAAAGAGCCTACCCGTACCGAAGCGCACAAACGGCTTCTCGAAACAAAGAGCTGTTCAACGTGTGATCTGAGCGGCGTGGATTTGCAGAAGGCAGTGTTGAAGAAAGCAGATCTTGCCGGTGCTAATTTAAGTGGTGCCGATCTTTCCCTGGCTAATCTGGCCAAAGCGAATCTGTCCGGCGCTAACTTGTCCGGTGCCAACCTGGCGGAAGCAAATCTTGTCCAGGCGGATCTTTCCGGTGCGGATCTTTCCGGTGCCAATCTTCACTGGGCCATATTGACCAGAGCCAATTTGTCCGGAGCCAATCTGAAAAATGCCTTTCTCGTCAAAGCCGACTGTTATAAAGCCGACTTTACCGATGCTGATTTGACCGATGCCATTACGCAAAGAGCAAATTTTGACAAGGCTAAAGGAATTGATCTGGTGCTTGATGGGATTGAGCCGGCACCTGATCTGATTGAGCCGACGCCTGATGGGAGTGAGTTGGCGCCTGTTGGGATTGATCCGGTACCTGATGTAACTGAGCCGACGCCTGATGGGAGTGAGTTGGCACCTGTTGGGATTGATCTATCGCCTGGTGAGGTTGGTCCGGCACCTGTTGGGATTGATCCGGCATCTGATGGGGTTGATCCGGCACCTGTTGGGATTGATCTGGCACCTGATGGGGTTGATCCGGCACCTGTTGGGATTGATCTGACGCCTGTTGAGATTGAGCCGGCGCCTGATGGTGAATAAAGTTGTATTGGTTTTTTTTAACGCAAAGATCGCAAAGAGACACAGAGAGATTGTTTTTTGCGCTCTCTGTGTCTTTGGGTTGAAAAAAAGTTTTTCAGGATCCCCTTATTTAATTTTACGAATTCGTTCGTAAAATTCCTTCAAGTCTTTGTTGAGAAATTTAACGATTTTTCCCAGATTGGTTTGATGCACAAACCATATCTCGCTTATCTGCATATTTTTCAGTAATTCATAGACCCGGTTTTCCACTTTTGACCAGAGATTTTTTCGGTAATCTGTTTCCAGGGTAATCAGATTGCTCAGGCTGTTGCGGGCTTTTTGTCGGAGACGGGGGAAAGTCCATTTTATAAACAGGAGAGAGGCCACAAGCAGGGTACCGGCCACGCCGCAGGCTGGAACAAGAAAATGATGCATCTGCACTGTGCCGCCGAGCAGGGCCGCTAGAAAGGTTTCCTCGGGAAAGCCTGTCATTCCTTTAAGGATAACGCCAAGAAAAAAGAAGACGAACAGCGCCACGGCAAAACCGAATTTGGCGGTATCCCCCAGCTTGGCACGGCCTTTTCTTGCCACGGCATTCATGGCCTCGGCAATTAGTTTGATTTCATTTACCTGACGGTCAATATCCTGCAGGATATGATTGATGCGGAACTCGGGAGCAGACTGTATCTTTTGCTTCAGCTCGTTACGTTCTTTCTTCCACTCGGCATAGAATTCGGGGTTGGCTGCCAGTTCCTCTGAAAATGTCAGGAAAATTCTTGGTATATCCTTGCGGCCTGTCATCTGGGAGAGGTTCCAGCACAGTGTGCCAAAGGAACGTACCAGATCGCTCACGTTGTCACACTCGTCAATACGGCTCATGACAAAAATAATCCGGTCTTCACCGGAGGACTCAGGCAGGGTGTCCCGTATTGCCGTGTAGGTTTCCTTGATTGTGCCGGCTTTATGAGGGTCGAACATCAAAACAACCAGATCAGCCAGCTTGGCAAACTCGCCGAGAACGCGCATGTAATCGTAACCGCGGTCTTTTTCCGTTACCGTGTCAAGCATGCCCGGGCTGTCAATGATGGCCATATTTTCCAGGAAAGGCTCATCCACTTTCTTTAGACGAAAATGGGAGATGAACTGCTCGCCGAAATCCTTGAAGTACGTAAAAGGTAATTTTTCGTCGCTGACCAGGGTGGAGCCGGGAATCAGCCCTTCGCCGGAACCGTCGGAGGTAATGATAGTAAAGGAATCGTCGGTGGGCGCCTGACCGGTACGTTGGAGATCATGGCCAAGGAGTTCATTGATGAAGGTCGATTTTCCAGAAGAATAGTTGCCGATCATCAGGACAACGGGTTTCCACTTGAGAATGGCCTGCAGGCTGTCGGTATCGGTTTTATATGTTGTAAAGAGAGCAGATAATTTTTTTTGAACCCTGCTTTCTATCTCTGTCTGAATTTCTTTTTCGTTCATTTTTACCCTGCCTTTATCTGCAAATACTTAGATGCGGTGAGGATTCCAGCTATTTTCATCTTTGCTTATTGGGCCGGAAAAATCTTTTTCATGTGTCTGTTTCAGAAATACGCATCCATTTTTTGCCGATTTCGTCTGATTCCAGCAATTAAATTGAATTGAATTGATCAGTGAACCATCTTCTCCTCGGACCAGTCATTATGCTCGAATTCTGAATGATCCGGTTTGGGAGGTTTGGCCTCGTCCATCCGCTGTTTGAGCCAGATGAGAATTTTATCAAATTCAGAAGCCGCCTCGGCCAGGGCCCTGCCGCGATGACTGACCTGATTTTTTTCTTCCATACTTGCTTCGGCAAAGGTTTTGTTAAGATCAGCCGAATAAAATACCGGATCATAACCAAAACCGTCTTTTCCCCGGATTTCGTTGGTTATTTCACCCTCGCAGCGTCCCTCATATGTCAGGGCCGGGCCACTGGGGACGGCAATAGACAGGACACATTCAAAGGCGGCTGCCCGGTCTGTCTTACCGGTCATTTCCTGGAGAAGTTTTTCTATGTTATCCTGATCAGTGGCACTCTCGCCTGCATAACGGGCCGAGTGTACGCCCGGGGCTCCATCAAGGGCCTTGACAACCAGACCGGAGTCGTCAGCAATGGCGGGCAGACCCAGAATTTTTGCCGTAAACAGCGCCTTTTTATAGGCATTGTCATCAAAGGTCTCACCGTCTTCTTTGACCTCCGGGATTGGGCCAAAATCATTCAAATTCTTTAGCTCAACAGGAAAATCCTTTAATAGGGCCTTAAACTCTTTGACTTTTCCCTCATTTCTGGTGGCGAGGACAATAATGTTATCCATAAATGATCTCCTTGATAGAAAAATATGTGAAACGGATTAAATGCCAACTCCCCATACCCGCATTTTCATGCGGGTATGGGTATAGTCACCGAGTCACATACGTTTACTGATTTTTTAAAATATTTTATAACTATTCAGGTGGGGCCACCAAATTGGCCTAACCTCCGTTCCGTAACTGTTCAGATGTGCTTCATATTCGTTCATTCGGAGTCTCGTTCCTCACTTACCTGGGGCTTTGAACGGTAAGCGGAGCGAAGCGTAGACTCCGCACTGGTGCTATTCGAGAAGACCTAAATGGGCGAAGATGGAGTGCAGATGAATAGTTACAATATTTTTTTGAATCTCTGTAGACTCTGTGAAAATTCTAAATAAAGTATCATAGGAAGTAATATACATAGATGGCGATGAAGTCAACTTTGACAGTAAGCGATGAAACAAAAAAAGCCCCTCCCGAAGGAGAGGCTTGAGAAAAGAAAGGGAAAAAAGAAGAAATTTACTCCAGAGCCTCAAAAACGTGACCCACCATTTCCGGAGAAGGGGTTAGAGTCTTGCTGCCTTCCTGCCAGTTTGCCGGACATGCTTCTTCCGGGTGGGTGGCTCCATAGATACAGGCTTTTAATTTACGAAGGGTCTCGGCAACGTTGCGGCCCACGTTGTAATAGTTCACCTCTGAGGCGGACAGAACACCTTCAGGGTTGATAATAAAGGTGCCGCGCAGGGCGAGTCCGGTGGCTTTATCATAAACTCCGAATAGTCTGGATACCTTGCGGGTGGGATCGGCACCCATGAGATATTGGGATTTTTCCAGCATTTTTTCATCGTTTTTCCAAGCCAGATGTGTGAACTGGGTGTCGGTGCTCACTGAAATTACCTCGGCGCCCACAGCCTTGAAAGCTTCGTACTGATCTGCCAGATCAGCATGTTCAGTCGCTCAGACAAAGGTAAAGTCTGCCGGATAAAAGAAGAGTACCGTCCATTTCCCCTCACCTTTTAACTGCTCCAATGAAATTTCACCGAAGGTAAATTCGCTGGGAATATATGTTTCCATTTTAAAGTCGTCGACCTGCTGGCCAACCTGAATTCCGTTGCCGCTTACACAATGAGCCATTTTTTTCTCCATAAAATAATTTTGACTTTTTTATACAAAATAAACGCTAATGAGCCATCTCAAAGAGTTTGTAGTATGTTTTTGATAACCATTATCATTGATTGGCTATCTTGTAAAGAAAAAAATGAAGAGTTCATGGTTTAACGGTATAATGTTGTCATAAATTTTTTTCTGAAGTCCGGATGTTCATTTTTTACGATCTTGTTAAGATCATTTCCCGCCCTTGACATCTCATTTTGAAAAGACTTAAATGGCGTCAATGCTAAAAAAAACATAACTATTCAGCGTAGGTAAAATATTCCGAAAAATTCGGTCTGTAACTGTTCAGATGTGCTTCATATTCGTTCATTTCGGAGTCTACGCTTACCTGGGCTTTGAAGCATACTAGTGTTATTCGAGAAGGCCAAATATGGGCGAAGATGAAGTGCAGCTGAATAGTTACAAAAAAACAAAGGTGATTTTGACAGGTTATCGGGCAACAGGAAAAAGTTCGGTTGGCAGGATCCTGGCCTCTATGCTGGATTGGCGCTTCATTGATACCGATTTTGAAATCGAAAAAAGGCAGGGATTCTCAATCAGCCGGATAGTTGCCAAAAAGGGTTGGAAATTTTTCAGGGAACAGGAAAAAAAAATCCTTACAGAACTAGCGGAACGGGAGCAGGTTGTTATCGCCACCGGCGGCGGAGCCATCATGCATCAGCAAATATGGAACCGTCTGATGAAAAACGGGCTGGTTGTCTGGCTGACCGCTGATCCCCAAGTCATCTGTCAACGCCTTGCCGCCGATCCTGTTACGGAAGGTCAGCGGCCCTCTTTGACAAGCAGTGATATTTTAACAGAGGTCGAATCCGTGCTGCAGGAACGGGAACCTCTTTACCGGGCCGGCTCACATCTTAAAATCGATTCATCTTGTTCCGTTGTGGAAATCACTGAGGAAATAATGGCCTTTCTGGGTCGGATAAACCGTAATTAAAAATAAAACTAGTGCTTGAACGAAAAGTATCCATCCATATGTTAACACGGGTTGCGGACGATTCTTTGTGACGAAGATTTGTTAAAAAGTTGTTAGCAATTAGCTTTTAGCCGTTAACAGCTAATTGCTAAAGTCTTTATTTTGGAATCGGATCTTAACTTCCTGAATAAAGTTTGTTTTTGACTTTTTGTTCAAACACTAATAATTCGTAATTAACCAACCACAGGCAACAATTAAATGGCAGGAAATACATTTGGACAGGTTTTTCGGGTGACGACCTGGGGCGAGTCCCATGGCACGGCGGTGGGGGCAACTATTGACGGATGTCCCCCAGGCTTATTGTTGACCCAGGAGATGATTCAAAAGGATATGGAGCGGCGGCGGCCCGGAACCGGAGGGGCAGCCAGTCCGCGCAAGGAACCGGATCAAGTGGAGATTCTCTCCGGTATCTACGAGAATAAAACCACCGGCACCCCTCTTACCCTGGTTATCTACAATAAGGATGCCCACAGCAAGTCCTATGATACCCTGAAGAATATTTTTCGACCTGGTCATGGCGACATTACCTATCTGCGGAAGTATGGTATCCGGGATCATCGTGGCGGCGGCCGGGCATCGGCCAGGGAAACCGCAGCCCGTGTTGCTGTTGGAGCTGTGGCGCGGCAGCTGCTCGCTTCCAGAAATATTCAGGTTCAGGCTTACACCATAGCCCTGGGTGGTGTTGAAATCAGCAAGCGGGACATGAACGACATTTCGAAAAACAGACTGTTTTGTCCTGATAATGAGGCGGCGGAACGTATGGAGGAGAGGATTGTCGAGGTGCGAAAGCAGCATGATTCGCTGGGCGGCATCGTCGAGATCCTCGCAAAAGGGTGTCCTGCAGGACTGGGAGAGCCGGTTTTTAACAAACTTGACGCGGAACTTGCCGGAGCCCTGATGTCCATCGGCGCTGTCAAGGGAGTGGAAATTGGCGCAGGTTTTGAGGCGGCTCGCCTGACCGGATCGGAAAACAATGATCCCATCACGCCTGGTGGCTTTGCGACAAACCGCTCGGGCGGAATCCTGGCCGGGATTTCCAACGGTGACGATATCGTCGCCCGTGTTGCCGTTAAGCCCATTCCTTCCATTGCCAGAGAGCAACAGACTGTTGACCTGGACAACAACCCGACCACCATCAAGGTCGGTGGACGTCATGATATCTCAGCGATACCGAGGATTATCCCTGTTTGCGAGGCCATGGTCTGTTTGACCTTGGCCGATCATTTTTTGCGTCAGCAGGCGATTATGGGTTTCGCTGATCAGGAGTGAGGAGCCGAAAAAATATCGTGAAAGAACAAAAATATCCGTTGAAAACGATCTGGATGATCAGCCGGGAGTATGACGGCCTGGCCGGTGCAGGAGGGGTAAAGGATGTTTGCCGCCAGCTTGCCGAAGCCCTGGTCGCGGAAGGGAAAAATGTCAGCGTTATTCTGCCGTTTTATGGGTTCATGAAACTGGAAGAGACCGGCTTCAGGCTGTTTGATTCCTTTCAGGTTGATATGAACTATGTCGGCGTGGAACGCAGGGAGCAGGTGCAGATTTGGATCAGACAGCACGAGGACAAACCGACAATCTATCTGGTTGACGCGGCACGCTATCAGGAAAAGAAATCCGTCTACACCTATACTGCCGAGGATGAGGCCGAAGATCCCGCCCATGTTCAGGGCACGGGCCATTATGATTACTTTGCCATGAATGTTCTGCTGCAGAAAACGGCAATTGATCTCATGCTCTGCCTGGGAGAAAAGGTGGATCTCATTCATTGTCATGATGGTCATACCGCCCTGTTGCCGGCCATGATTAAGGAAAATGAGGGATATCGCCATTATTTTAGAAAAACGGGCCTGGTGGTGACCATCCATAATGCGGGATTGGGTTATCATCAGGAAGTGGCGGATTTGCCTTTTGCCAAAGTCGTTTCCGGCTTGCCTGGAAAGGTGCTTGCCAGAAATTTGCTGAAGGGCAGCTTTGACCCCTTTCTTGCCGCTTCCTCCTATGCTGTTCTTAATACCGTCAGTGAAAATTATGCCCGTGAGCTGCGGGAAACAGATGATGATGAACTGACGGGATTTCTGGGCCACATCCTGCTTTCCAGGGGAGTGACGCTTGAAGGTGTGACCAACGGCATCTCACCGGCCGATTTTGATACCCGAGAGCATGAAAAGCTCGGCATCGACGCCGGCTATTCGGTGATGGCTGGAGATTTTGCCGGTAAGATTATCTGTCGGCAAAAACTGATCCAGGATATTAACGGCAAAAAATTGACTCATGTTCAGCAGAACGGCAGCCTGACCCAGGCAGATGACGTGCCGCTTTTGACCCTGATCGGTCGTCTGACCGCCCAGAAAGGGGTGGATAAATTGATCGGCGCTCTTGAAACACTGTTGCCCACGGACAAAGAATTTCAGGTTTTGATTCTCGGAAGCGGTATCAGGGAGATTGAAGACGGATTGCTCCGGTTGACGAAAAACAGTGCAAACAAGGGACGGGTCTGTCTGTTGCGGGGCTATGATCCTGGGCTTGCGAACCGGATTTATGCGGCTGGAGATTTTTTTCTTGTTCCGTCGAGATACGAGCCCTGTGGCCTGACGGATTATATTGCCCAGCTTTTCGGTAACCTTCCCATTGTTCATCATATCGGCGGGCTGGTGAAAGTAATTGACGGCAAAACAGGATTTACCTATCAGGATCACAGTTCCGCTGCTCTTATGGGCGCCATGCAGAAGGCGATTCGCGTCTATCGGAAGCAGAATGGCCGGATCAAAGAAATGCAGCTGCAGGCTGTCACAACGATTTCAGAAAAATATACCTGGAAAAAAATTGTCCATCGTTACCTGCATCTCTACGGCAAGGCTCTGGATATGGCCGGATAACATGAAGTAAATATTCGACAGCACTCCACAGGAAGGCGATCAGGCTACCCCGCATACCGATGTGTAGCAAGTTAGCCTGCTTAACTCCCTGTGAAGCGCTGTCAAACATTTACAAGTTGGTGGTTTGAGTTATTTTCATTGAGCCGAATGTTTACAACATGAAAAGCACTTATTTTCTGAAGATAGTATCATGACTGAGCTAAGGCAACAGCAATCCCCCGTTGTTTTATCAAACCGATGGTTTGCCCAGCGACATGATTTTTTTGTCAAAAATGTGTTTGAAGGGTTTTATAAAAATCGGACCTTCTTCATTGGGCTGTATGATCGGTATAACAATACCGGGCAGATCTCGTTTTCTGATATAGCCGAACTGGTCGGTGTTGAAAATCACAAAGGGTTGTGGCTCGTCAAGGATCGCTGTCATCAGCTCTGGCGCGATGGTGAATCCCGGTTTGACAGCAATGGTTTTTTTCTTGATTGGGTGATCGGTTCTCTTTTTCATGAGGCTGTCAAGCTGAAAGAAAATATCTATATGTTTCACTTCTATGCGCCCCAGGCGGATGAGATTAAAAAGCAGTTCAAAAATGAAATAATGGGAAGCGATGCAGCATGCCTGAGTTTTATGGAAGGAACCGAGGTGGAGATTCGGAAGCAGATGGATAATCTTGCCTTGCTGTTTGGCCGGGCCAATTATCTGCTGCGCTCCATGCTGGTCAGCCAGTCCGGCAATGTGTTGTTAATTCGCTATCTGATCGAAAGAAAAGATGTTGTACAAGAACTTTGGTCCGAGTCCCTGGAAGAACTTTTTGACGATATGTATCCCGGCGGGCCGGAGCAGGGGTTTTGTCTGGCCGGGAAAAACTATCTTGACGGACATTGGCATGACAGGGCATTTATGGCCTATTCCGCCGCCTTGGAGATCAACCCGAAATGTGACGATGCTCTGCGCAGGATCTCTCAGATCAAGATCACGTTACGGCATAAGGAAGAATTCGGCCAGGTTGAATTAAATTGAACAAAAAATTCTACACGATAAAATGGTAAACATTCGGGTTGGAGTTAAATCAGTGCTAAAGCCACTAAATTGTAAATATTTGGATAACAGCGAAGCGGTGTCAGCTCCAATTTAGTTCAAGTCGCCTTGTGAGCTATATTAGTCATATGTGAGTAAGGCGAATCGGACGAAATTGGGGTGCTAGCCGAATATTTATATAAAATGGGAGACAGGTTATGACGGTAAAGGTTGGAATTAACGGATTTGGACGAATCGGCAGAAATATTTTCAGGGCCATTGATAAGGATGAAACATTTGCGGATATCGAGGTCGTAGCCATCAATGACCTTACCAACAATGAAACACTGGCCCATCTGCTCAAATATGATTCGGTTATGGGTGTGTATGAGCGGGATGTGAAGGCAGATGAAAAAGGCATTGTCGTTGATGGCCGGCATATCGATATTTTTAATCACCGCAATCCAGCCGAGATTCCCTGGGGCAGTATCGGCGTGGATTATGTCATTGAGTCAACCGGTCTGTTCCGTGACGCTGAAAGTGCCGGCGCTCATCTTGATGCAGGTGCTAAAAAAGTGGTGATTTCAGCACCGGCCAAGGGAAAAATTAGAACCATTGTCATGGGTGTCAATGAGCATGAGTATGATCCAAGCAAGGACCATATTGTTTCAAATGCGTCCTGCACCACCAACTGCCTTGCCCCGGTTGCCAAGGTTATTCTTGATCATTTCGGCATCAAAAAGGGCCTGATGACAACGATCCATGCCTATACTAATGATCAGCGCATTCTTGACTTTCCCCACTCGGATCTGCGCCGGGCCAGGGCTGCCGCTGTTTCAATGATCCCGACCGGGACAGGGGCTGCCGCCGCTGTTTCCCTGGTTATTCCGGAGCTGAAAGGAAAATTTGACGGCCTGTCTGTCCGGGTGCCGACACCCAATGTCTCCCTGGTGGACATGGTTATTGAAGTGGAGCAGGAAACCACGGTTCCGGAAGTGAATCAGGCCTTGAAAGACGCAGCTGACCGCTTTCTCGGCTACTCGGACGAGCCCCTGGTTTCCATCGATTACCAGGGCAACCCTCACTCCTCGATTGTTGATGCCATGTCCACTAAGGTCATCGGCAACATGGTCAAAATTATGACCTGGTATGATAATGAATGGGGCTATTCCAACCGGATGCTGGATTTGATTCTGTTCATGGAAAGCCAGAAACCGTTGTAGAGGAATCAGTTAGATTGGTTTTATTGGTTGGATTTGTTTAAATAGTTCTTCAACCAGTGTAAATATTCGGGTAGCACCTCATCTTCGCCCATTAGGCCCAGCTCGAGTAGCACTAGTACGCTTCGCTGCCCCAAATGAACGAATATAAGGCACTACCCAAATATTTACAGTTCCAGGTTGTTGCGATTTTTTCGTATAACCCGAATATTTACCAACCAGTTCAACCAATCTAACCAATTCAACCAGTAAAACCAGTTTAACCAATCCAACAAAAAAACCATGCCCCCCATCCAATCAGATGCCCTGAAGGCAAATCTCGAGGAAACCGCAGTTGACGAGGTCGTCATCGATCCCGCCATGGAGGTTCTCATCGAGATTGTCCACGATATGAAGGGAATTCGCAACTCCATCGAAGAGTTGCTCTATGAGATTCATCATCCCTTCCGAAACTGGAACATGATTGTTCCCAGACTGCGGACATTTGTTCTGAAAAACGAGAGATTGTATCATCGTCATCCTATGGGTGCCGAGGCCTTCAGCCGTTTTACCGATATCTTTTTTCTGGCCCTGCAAGAGGCTGGTAAAAACCATACCCTGCTGGCCCTGACTATGGAATCTCTCCTTGCCTATTTTGCAAAGAGCGTAACCCTGGAACCAAAAACCCTGCCGCGTTTTGAACCTGCCCATGCCGCCTGTTTTGAAAAATTGCGCGGCCTTGATGATCAGATCATTATGTACATGGTTCAGGGTCGTCATCCCATGAAGAAAATTGCCATCTTTCTTTTGCACTACAGTGAGGAGGAAAACCAGGCCTATGATCTGCGGCCCGTGGGATGTCTCATGCAGCGGGTGCTGACGTTAAATTACGAATACTGGCTGGCGGAAGAGGATCCCCTGCCCTGGTTTCTGGCCGAGTGCAGCGATATGTGCAATGACTGGCAGGCCGGCAAACTTTTCCATGCTGTTTCCCATGAGCAGCTCACGCTCCATCTGGACGCTCTTGGCAGGATTGATATTGAAACATCACCCGGTCGGTTGCTGGAGATCCTTGCCCTGCCCTCCCATATGGATCTTGTCCGCCTGTACAAGGATATCCCGAAAAAACTGGCTGAATTGCAGAAAAACGGGGAATCCGGAGAGGGAAAGGACAAAGCGGACCGGTTTGCCGAGAACCGGAAATTGCTTTTTCTCTTTCGGATCATGAGGACCTCCGGTCTTTACCTGATTCACGAAGAGACCCTGCGGGAAATCAACCGCAGCCTGGTGCAGCTGATTCGCCTCCAGACCTTTGAAGAGATTAAATCCTTTTTGCTCACCACGCTGCATCTCTTGAAGGCCAATGTCAGAAAATATCCCCATACCTCCATGCAATGCATTCAGGTTCTGGGAACCGAGGTCTTCAAGCGCGGCAATAGCAGGCTTGTGGAAACCTTTCTTTTTGAAGTTGTTCGTTTCGGTTTCCAGTTCGCCAATGTCGTCGGGGTTGATGAGGATTGGCAGCCCATAACAAATCCTGCTCATCTGGCTAATATTCGCGTCTGGCTGAACATGATCATGCAGGAGCCCAAATGGTGCTCCATCCTGTTCTCGGCCCTGATCATTAACCTCAATCTCTCCGGAACCTGCGTCAAGGATACCGACCTCTTTCAACGTGACATTACCAGGCTTCTGAATCATCCCATTGAGCCGGTTTATAACCTGGTAAAACAGTTTGCCAAGATCATGCCGGTTTTCTTTAACGAAATCGGCGCGGAAGGAAAGCTGCGTGATGTCTCCACCGAGATTGACGAGACCCACAAGCGAAAGGATCTCCTGATCCATTTTCTCCGCAAGCAGAGCCATGTGGAAAGCTCAAATCTCATTGTCGATTTTATCCGAGCCATTATCATCTTCTGGAAAACAAGGGACAAGGAGGAGTTACGGGATTACCTGCCCGATGAGATCCTGAGCCAGGTGGCGACCGAGGGTGTTTTTGTTAATGATCTTCATTTGCTGGTCAACCGAGCCTTTGCGCTGCCTAATATCAGCACGGAGAAAGATCTGCTTGACTGGGACCAGCAGCACATCGACCTTTTTTTGGCTGAGCAAACCGACCTGAACCCGGTCGAGGTCAACCGGTTTTCCTTGCTGGTCAAGATGTACAAGCTGCTGGATCAGAAATACAATCTGGGCCTGCAGCAGTTTCGCCAGCAGCTTGAGCAGGCAATTAACTCCGGCTTTCCGGAGATGGAGGAACTGCTGGCCGATCTGGAGATCTGTGACACCTTCCAGTGTCTTGGCGCCCTTCTTGACGGACTGGAGAGATTGAAGGATATTATCCAGAGTGACGAGGTTTTTCCCGTGCAGGAGGATATCTATCATAAGAGGCACATTGCCGTGGATATTCCCTCGGTTTATGGTCGTTACAGCGAGAAAAAATTTGATGCCCTGGGCCTGACTTTTCGGCTGGAAAGTTTGGCCAACATCTATCTGGAAAAGTTGCCTTCCACGGTGAATCTTTCTTTTATCACCCGGGCCACTTTTATTGACATCGTCAAATGTCTCAAGCTGTACCTGCGAGCCTTGAATATTGACGGCATTTCCAGCCGCAGGCTGCAGACTTATGTCTCGCTGCTGTCAAGTTCCCTGAAACTCAGGCGGTTTTCCTATACCCAGTATCTGGACATTCTGCGCGGTCTTTCAGAAGGGGTCAAGGATGTCATTTATGCCTATTACACCAATATTCACCAGAATAATCTTTCTATTATCATTCCCCAGATCGGTTCAAGAAATTTACTGGCAAAATACCGCAATCTCTGGCACCAGGCCGCAGTCCATGGGCAGGGGAAAGTTCCTGTCGACGATGTGGTGGATTTGCCGACCAAGGCCAGTATTCATCGTTTGTCCGAGGCCTTTCTCCGTGATCTGATTGCCACCACTTTTGGACTGCAGCATCTGGATAATTTTATCACCAGGATCTACCAGACCCTGGAGCGGCAAATAAAAGTGCTGGACGAAGAACGCCTTGACCTTCTGATGACCTATAATCCGGAAAGGGTTATTCATCTGCTGCACCGGCGGAATCCCGAAACCCATAATTTGATTCTCCTCGGCAATAAGGGTTTTAATCTGACCCTGCTGGCCGATGATGATAAACCGGTGCCGCCTGGTTTTATCATCACCACCGAAATTTTCCGCTGCTGGCCGGTGGTCAAGGATTTTTTCAAGGCCCGTGACGAGTTCATGAGCCAGATCCGCCAGGCCTTAACCCAGATTGAAGATAAGACAGGCCGACTTTATGGCGCTCCGGACAGGCCGCTGTTGGTGTCAGTACGCAGTGGCGCCGCCGTTTCCATGCCAGGCATGATGGCCACTATCCTTAATGTCGGATTGAACAGGGACATTGTCGAGGGTTTTGCCCAGAGCACGGGTCAGACCTACCTGGCCTGGGACAATTACCGGCGATTTCTGCAGACCTGGGCCATGACTCTGGGCGTGGAACGGGAAACTTTTCAGGCCTTGATGAACGAGGCTAAAGCCAGACATCAGGTGAGCGTAAAAAGGCTGTTTACCGCCGGCCAGATGAAAGAACTTGCCTTAAATTATCAACAGACCATCCGTGATCTCGGCATCACCATTCCAGACGATCCCTGGCTGCAGCTCATCGGGGCGGTTGAAATGGTGCTGAACTCCTGGAGTGCCGAAAAAACAAAGGATTTCAGAAAATTGATGGATGTCTCCGACTCATGGGGCACAGCCGTGATTGTTCAAAGTATGGTTTTTGGAAATATGGGCTCTCACTCCGGCAGCGGTGTGGTTTTTACAGCCCACCCCTATCGTAAGGTGCGGCGGGTTGCCCTCTGGGGTGATTATGCCAGCAGTGATCAGGGCGAGGATATCGTCGGCGGTTTGGTCACCACCTATCCCGTCTCCGTGGAGCAGGCCGAGATCGATGGCCGGCCCATAAAATTTACCCTGGAAAAAAAATCACCGGAAATCTATGATGAACTTCTTGCCATAGCCCGTGACCTGGTTTACGAAAAGCGATGGAATCCCCAGGAAATCGAGTTTACCTTTGAAGGTCCCAGTCGCTCTGATCTTTATATTTTGCAGACCAGGGACATGATCACCATCAAGAAAAAAGAGCGTTTTGATGTTTTTGTGGATGACGCAGAGTCGGGTAGTGATTTCTTGGGTAAGGGTATTGGAGTCAGTGGCAGTGCCCTGTCCGGCCGGGCCGTTTTTACGGGGGAAAATGTTAAACAGCTCCGCAGGGAAGACCCGGAGACTCCACTTATCCTTATCCGCCAGGATACGGTCCCCGAGGACATTCGGGAGATTTCACTTGCAGACGGACTGCTCACGGCCCGCGGCGGCCAGACATCCCATGCCTCGGTGGTGACCTTGCGTCTGGAGAAAACCTGCGTGGTGGGCTGCCGCACTCTGCAGGTGTATGAGACCGATGAGCGCTGCGAAATTGACGGTCAGATCATCCGCTTTGGCGATCCCATCAGTATTGACGGCAGAAAGGGGCTTTTTTTGAAAGGAAGTCACCCCGTGGAAGAGAAGATTCATATTCTGCCGATTTAAGGAATCGAATGAAGTAGCTTTAAAAGGCACATTTCCAGAAAGTGGCAGTAATTGGGCAATGTATACACTAGAGAAATTGGTAATAGTTCACCAGCACCCCATCTATGCACGATCAGGCCGGCTCACAGGACTACTATCGTTCGCTGGCCTGATCGGAGTCTCCGCTACACTATGCTTACCTGCACATATATGAGGCACTGGTAAACTATCATATTTCGGAATTCCCCCAAGGATTTAGCCCTTGGTGAGCTGCTACAACTCGAATGGTCTCTAACTGGAACAGCCACTATTCAGGTATATTTATATAAGGAAAGTGCTAATGGTTTGTAGAAGAAATATAATTAAAACAATTTTAATATGTTCGTTTGTTTTGTTAACCTCTGCATTTTCATCCAATTTATTTGCTGAAGAACTGAATGCGAATATAAACAATGTTTTCCTAAAAATTATTTCCTCGGTCAATAAACAGGAAATTTTTAATTTAGAGAAAAATTACGCTCCGAGCGCTTCTTTTTCAGGAGAATCCTTTCAACCAGCTGCGTCCTCACCATCTACCTATGTTCAATCGTACTTTCCTTTAAATAACAATGATGTAAAATATTATGAAGGTGACGTAGCTGGTACAACATATTATGCCACTTATCGTTATTCTCAGGTCGACTACAATGGTAATATATGTTTTCTTGAATATGATTCTCTGGATGGCAGTAAAGGTTATTATGGGCATTCTGGCAGTAATCTTAACATGTATGGAGTAAGTATTGAGGGTGAAAGTTATCCTTTTGATAGTCCTCTTACCATTCTTAATGATTCAATATTAAATGATGGCGGTTCCCTTCAGTCAAGCACCACTTTCTCTGCGGAGGGGTATAGCATCGATGTGAATTTGACAGTAAATTCACAAAATATCGGTTCTGTATCTATTCCCCTGGGGTCAGTGGATAATTGTAGATCAATAGAAATGATTTTCAATTTTAGTGTTCAAGGTGAATCAGAAACATTTGATATGAAGGAGGTGTGGATTCTGGCACCGAATATCGGCAAATTGAGAATAGCTTTAATGGATCAATTCTTTAATGATAGAGGATGGCTTGATCTTACCGGTGGCACTGTTGGAGGACAAGACATTGTCGATATTATTACACCGATTATTGCAAATTTTAAGGCTGATCTCTTTGGTGGATTTTCGCCCCTTACCGTTCAGTTTACTGATCTATCTTCAGGATCAATCAACTCATGGTATTGGGATTTTGGAGACGGAACAAATAGTTTCAATAGCAACCCACAGCATGTTTTTTCAAGCCCCGGGGCATATACAGTGAGCCTGACTGTTACTGGTCCAAATGGTTCAGATGCAGAGAGCAAAGCTGACTGTATTAATGTGAAAGAGATGAAAGCCATGCCCTGGATACCGAACCTGCTACTTGACGATTGATATGTGAATTGCATAAAAAGCCGGGGGCATTGTGACACTGTTTTGAGCAGATAATAACAGGTGTATTCCCATTTTGTCGCAGATCAGTCTGCAACCGTAAAACAAGTGTCACTAGAGGAAATCTCCGTTTTCCACTCGGAATGGCACCAGTCATGATTTAACATGACATGAATACCAAGACTACGTTTTACCGCTCAGGATGTTGCTTTCGATACATTCAAATCGGTCTTTAAATTTTTTATCGTGTCTGTCTTTTTTGCCCGACCTGGCGTTTTCTGAATTTAAAGTTTTCGTTCAAACCCAGCAGGACCTCGGCATCTCTTTTATAGGGATCTTTTTTAAAACGCACAGTGCCGTCCGGTTCTACAGCCGTCGTCCAGTAAAACAGCAAGATTGGCACCGGTTTGGGAAGCCTGACCGTTTGGGTTCGTCCGGAATCGATGGCCTGCTTAAAGCTTTCCGGGTTCCACTTGTCGGGATCGTCCAGTAAAATTTGGGCGAGTTCAAAGGGCTTTTTAGTACGGATACAGCCGGAGCTAAAGGTACGATCGGTGCGTTCAAACAGGGATTTGCTGGGGGTGTCGTGAATAAAAACAAGGTGTTTGTTTGGGAACATTATTTTTATCAGTCCCATAGCGTTATCAGGTCCGGGGTCCTGGCGTAGCTGGTAGGGAAAATTGCGACCGGTGTATTTCGACCAATCGATTGTATCCTGGTTAACCGTTTTTCCGGTGCGATCGATGACTCTGATATTGCGGTCTTTTAAGTAATTGCGGTCTTTTTTGACGGCCGGAAGGGTATCTTTAGCTAGGATACCTGGTGGGATCGTCCAAGTTGGATTCAAATCCAGATATGTGATTTCTGATTTAAATACCGGTGTCTGGCGATAGGGCCTTCCAACCTGAACGCGGCTGGTCCAGACAATTTTATTATCTTGATAAACAAACACTTCGAAACCGGCAATGTCAACAATGACAAATTGGCCGCTGATCGCATGCAGCACCCATCGCAGCCGTTCCAGGTTAATCCGGATCTGATCAATTCGGTTCTCAACCGGAACATTGAGTGCCTCAATCGTCTGTTTACCCACAGATCCGTCGGTAGTGAGATGATGGCGGGCCTGGAATCGTTTCACGGCTTGTTCAAGCGCGTCATCAAAGATTTCAGACGTCGATGCTTCCATTGAAAAATCACCGGTGATTTGCAGGCGTTTGCGCAAAAGCAGAACCCGGCCATCTTGCATGCCTTTTTTGAGTGTCGGACCTGCTGGTATCGCCTCCCAGCCCCCGTTTGCCTGAAAGGCACGGTATTTTTTAAGTGCAGATTTCAATTTGTTGTAAACGATAGGTTGCGGCCTGAGTTCTTCAATTTTTTTAGAAAGATTACCGGCATCCAGTATCTCTTGAATATAAATTGCAGGACGGTCATCATCGATTTCTACCATAAGGTTCCAGTGAGGGTGATGGTCTTCAGGGTCGACCTTACCGAAAATAAGGTGATAGCCCATACGGATCAGACTGTCTGTCAGCAACAAGTCAAAATCGGCTAAAAGTGCTGGATCAGAAGAGGTGCCGGAACCGATCCGGGATCGCAATTGCTCGATTTTCGTAAAGTGATAATCATCCGGTTTAAGTCCATCTTCCTCAATTTGTTTAATGGCCTCAAACAGATCTTCAACATTTTTAGGATTGGTCCAAAGCCGTTGAAAGCCATTTTCTTCATAGAGCTCGGGCAGAACGGTGATGGAGGCAATCTGAGCTTCATCGATTTGCAACGTATGGGTGGATCTTATTTGTTCAACATTGTTTCTGATAATCTCGGTGATTGCATGATCAGCAGCTAGGGCATAACCTGTAATCAAAAGGATCTGAACACAGCCGATTAAAACGATCCTGTGCAAGTAGCGTGTCATTTTACAATTTCCTTTCTCATTTTTTGTTTAATGATGGGTTTGATCCTACGATTGATAAATTTAGATAGAATATAATGCTTCAATGTAACTTTGTACAGGAACAATGGGAGGTGTATTGGGAACCAGGGAATAGGTTTTTCTATAATTGATAAGAAAGGATGGTTTGGGATACTTTCATTACGAATCAAAAAAAGCCTGTTGCGCTGATCAGCGCAACAGGCTTTTTTTTGTCAAAATACGATTAACCGAGGATGGCTTTCAGGTCTTCCTCGGGAGTTGCGGCAATGGGTTTTAAGTCAAAGTTCTGAACCAGAACATCCAGTACCGCCGGCGAGATAAAAGCGGGTAGGCTCGGTCCAAGCCGGATATCTTTTATTCCCAGGAAGAGCAAGGTCAAAAGGATTGCCACGGCCTTCTGCTCATACCAGGAGATGATCATGGACAGGGGCAGATCATTGACGCCGCAGTCAAAGGCCTTGGCCAGGGCCACGGCGATCTGGATGGCGGAGTAGGCATCATTGCACTGTCCCACATCCAGCAGTCGTGGAATGCCGCCGATATCCCCCAGTTGTTTATCAAAAAAGCGAAACTTACCGCAGGCCAGGGTCAGGACCACGCAGTCTTGCGGCACCTGCTCAACAAACTTGGTAAAGTAGTCACGGCCCGGTTTGGCACCGTCGCAGCCGCCAACCAGGAAGAAGTGACGGATATCCTTGTTCTTGACCGCTTCGATGATTTTGTCGGCCACGCCCAGTACGGCGTTATGACCAAAACCAACCATGACCGAACCGTTGTCAGCATCGTCGGTAAAACCGTCCATTTTCAGGGCCATGTCAATAACCGCGCTGAAATCCTTTTTAACCAGATGAGTGCAGCCGGGCCAGCCCACAAGACCAGTGGTAAACACCCGATCCTTGTAGGAATCTTTTGGCTTCTGGATACAGTTGGTGGTGAAGAGGACAGGCCCGGGGAAGTTGGGAAACTCTTTATGCTGATTTTGCCAGGCTGTGCCGAAGTGACCATAAAAATGATCATATTTTTTCAGTTCCGGATACCCGTGGCAGGGCAGCATTTCACCGTGGGTGTAAATATCGATTCCTTTACCCTTGGTCTGCTCAAGCAGCAGGGCCAGATCATGAAGATCATGACCTGTGATCAGGATGGCCTTGTTCTTGCGGTGACCCAGCGGCACAGTGGTGGGCACTGGATGACCGTAGGTCCCGGTGTTGGCCTCATCAAGTAATTGCATGGTGCGCAGATTGATCTCGCCGGCCTTGAGAGCAACACCAACACAGTCCTCAACGCTTAAACCTTTTGCGGTCAGGGCAGCCAGGGCTTCGTAAACAAAGGCGGCAACAGCATCGTCGTGTTTACCAAGAATCCAGGCATGATCCGCGTAGGCGGCAATGCCCTTGAGTCCATAGAGCAGGGTCTGTTTCAGGGAGCGAATATTCTCATCATCGTCAAGAGTCGGGATCAGATGAGTTTCAAGTCCCTGAGCGGCCAACCCTTCCAGGCTGTCCGCCGGAGCAAATGTGGCTGCGGCAACATCAAAATCAGTCTTGCCGCCGGCGGCAGCGACTTTGTCTTTCATTGCGTCGCGCAGTTCAACGGCACGTTTAATCAGGACGACAAAACGCTCCGGGTCAAAATCAACATTAGTCAAAGTTGAGAAGACCGCTTCCATGGTAAAGCGATCGGTTTCCTCATCGACAATGCCGTGCTGACGTCCTTCATGGGCATAGATGGCAAGACCCTCCATGGCATAAATCAGCAGATCCTGAAGATCGGCAATTTCCTCATTTTTGCCGCACACGCCAATCTTGGTGCAGCCGGTTCCCTTGGCAGTCTGTTCACACTGGTTACAAAACATAATAGTTCTCCTGTGTTTTATTTAAAAAAGTTTTTTACCTTATGATTGAGGTTAGTTTGATCATAATGAATTTTCCTCAATTTCCATTGACTTATGTCAACAGTATGAATTTTGTTTGTTTTTTTGGGTCATTATCCTCCCACCGCCTGTAATCGTTAGAATCTGCGATTCTTCACAAAATAAAATATTGTCATTGTAAGGCTGAACACACTGTATTACATTGTAGGCAGGAGGTGTTTTATGACAACTACTACTATGAGTTTAAGGTTGCCAAAGGAGCTGTCAGAACAACTGACGTCACTTGCCCGGTCGACTAAGAGGACCAAATCTTTTTGTGCAGTTGAAGCAATAAAAAATTACTTAAGGCAAGAGTCCTGGCAAATTGAAGCAATTGAGGAAGGGCTTGAAAATGCTGATGCTGGCAGAATGATCAAGCATGAAGATGTTAACAATTGGGTTTCAAGCTGGAACACATCACATGAAAAAGAACTGCCGAGATGCAAGTAAGGTGGACAGAGCAAGCCATAGCCGATATCCAGTCTCTCCGTGCATACATTGAGAAAGATAAACCTCAGGCCGCCAAAAAAATTGTTTTAAGAATTATTAGCATTGTAGAAAATGATTTGCTTTTGCAGCCTGGAATGGGTAGGCCGGGCAGAAAGCCGGGAACAAGAGAACTGATTATCTCAGGGACACCATATTTTATTCCATATCGAATAAAGGACAATTGGTTAGAAATAATCAGGGTGTTGCATGGGGCAATGAAGTGGCCCTAGAAAAAAGCTCAGGGTCAGATTTTGAAATATAAGTTTTTTGTAGTATCCGCATTAAACAAGGGAAAGGCACAACCGGTAGCGCAGTTCCGGCTGTGGGCGGCTTAAAAGATCTTTTTTGAAACCGATTCGTTCATGGAGGGTCAGAGAAGGGATATTGTCTTTATCTGTGTAGGAAAT
>JAYEPA010000002.1:0-6349 GCA_034723545.1 Thermodesulfobacteriota bacterium
GCACAGGCTGTGGGCAAACTGCAACTTGGCCTTCTTGATGATGAAAGCACCGCCAATATAGGTTTGATCTCCGGTGGCACGGCCACCAATATTATTCCTGATTATGTTGAACTGCGAGGCGAGGTGCGGAGTCATTCAGAGAGCAAGCTACAAAAATACCTTGAGGATATTGAACGGACCTTTTCTCAGGTCGTTGAGCAATGGCCTGTCTCCAAAGGGATCAAGCAACCTCCAACCCTGTCATTTCACACTCCTGATCAATATCCCTTGTTGAATCTTCACCCCGATTCGTCTGTTCTGCGCCGGATCAACTGCGCCTCCTCTTCTCTTTCCCGCCATATTCTTTTTATCCGTGCCGGAGGTGGCAGCGATGCGAACATTCTCAATAGTTATGGCCTTGAGACAGCCATTCTAGGTATTGGCATGTCTGATGTTCACACGACCCATGAGACCATTCGTTTAGACGACATGGTGCGCACCTCAGAGCTGATCACTTCTTTGCTAACTTCTTGAAAATACGTTTTTAATTGATTTTGTTTCACGTGAAACATCTGCAAAGTCAGCACGATAAGTTTGAATTGCCCCCCCGCATATAATTCTTTTGTCACTTTTAAAACAAATGTGATTACCACTGAAACTCAGCCAATCAGAGCATGTCGAAAAAAGACTACTTTTACAAAATGTTACCGGTTTGCAATTGGAGTTATTCGTCTAACCCATTAACGATAAGATGGCTTCCGTAGGAACCCGGCCCTCCGGGCGATAAAACGCTGGTACATAGCACCGATAAACAATCGCCCACAGGGTGGGCTCCTTACACGCAACTCCCTGTTATTTTAACGGTACGGGTTAACCGAATGTTGACCTTATAACTTTTGCTGAAAATTAGTGGTAATCACATAAATAAATGCCGTGGCCGGGGCCACACGGAATAGTTAAAAACGTCTTTTCCTTGTCTTTCCCAAGAGGAAATAAGGTGAATATGAATTTGTAAATCGTCATATCTTGCCGAAAATATATTTTGCGGTTGCCAAAAGAGGCTGCGTCGTTGTAAAAGATAGCAGAATAAAAAATTCGTTTAAGTTAAAAAAAACTGATCCACCTTAAAGAAGACCAAAAAATTATCGTGAAGGGAAAGACCATAGCGCTTGCTAACCAGAAGGGCGGTGTTGGCAAGACAACAACAACAATAAATTTATCCGCCGCCTTGGCCAGGCTGGGCAAGAGGGTTTTGGTGGTTGACTCTGACCCCCAGGGCAATGCCTCCAGCGGACTTGGTGTCAACTCTCCCAATATGGGGAAACATCTGTATCATTGTTATATGGATAGAGAACAGGTGGCAAAATCCATTCGTAGCGTGCCTGGTTATGAAACGCTAGAGATCCTGCCGACTCACGTTGACCTGATTGGTGTTGAGGTTGAATTGATGATGGCCGAGCGGCGAGAAAGGTATCTCAGTATGATGTTGGAACCCTTTCTTGATTCGTATGATTACATCATCATTGACTGCCCACCGTCACTTGGTTTGCTGACCCTGAATGCCCTGACTGCGGCAAACTCTGTGATTATCCCATTGCAATGCGAATATTTTGCCCTGGAAGGATTAAGTCAGCTGATCCGGACAATTCGGTTGGTAAAAAATTCGTATAACAACAGTCTGTATATCGAGGGACTGGTCCTGACGATGTACGATCGGCGGAACAGGCTGACCTATCAGGTTGCCAAAGAGGTTAAACAGCATTTCAAGGAAAAGGTTTACAAGACTGTTATTCCCCGTAATGTTCGGCTGAGTGAATGTCCAAGCCACGGTATGTCGGTTATCGATTACGATAAACGGTCTTCCGGGGCTATCAGTTATATGAATCTTGGTAGAGAATTTATTAAAAAACAGGTTAAGGAATAGTTATGGCGATGAGTGGAAGCCCACTTGGTAAAGGACTGGGAGCGTTGCTGCCGGATTCGCTGCAGGATGTCGAGGAGGGAGCGCAGTCCGAAGAAAAGGTGCTGGAAAATTATTTTTTTTGCCCGGTGGTAAATATTGAGCCAAACCCATATCAGCCACGCCGGGAAATAGATGAATCAGGACTCGCGGAGCTTGCTGAATCAATTCGTGCCAAAGGCGTGCTCCAGCCCCTTGTTGTACGAAAAAAGGAAGCGGGAGGCTATCAGCTCATTGCCGGGGAAAGACGGTTGCGGGCGTCGAGGATAGCCGGGCTGGACAAAGTTCCCGTTATCGTCAGAGAGGCCGAAAAGGAGGATCGACTGGAACTGGCTTTGATTGAAAACGTTCAGAGGCAGAACCTCAATCCCATAGAGGAAGCAACAGCCTATCAGCGTCTTACCCGTGAGTTCTCCCTGACCCAGGAGGAGATCGCTCGAAAAGTCGGCAAAGAACGTTCCACTGTGGCAAATTCCATGCGACTGCTGCAACTGCCCGAATTTGCCAGAGAAGACATTATCAATGGGATTTTAAGTGTGGGGCACGGGCGGGTGTTGTTGAGCCTGGGCGATGAGCAGGCCATGAAGGAAGTGCGGAATATTATAGTTAATCAGTCACTTTCCGTCCGTCAGAGCGAACAGCTTGTTAAAAAGAAAAAAAGGCACAATGTCCCGAGCAGGACAGCGACAATTCGAACCCCCATCCCGTCCTCCTATTGCCGAACATTGACAAAAGATTTCGTTTCCAGTCTGGGAACGAAAAGTCGTATTGTCCAAAATGGCGATAAAGGAAGAATTGAGATCGAGTACTACTCTCTTGATGATTTAGAGCGGCTTCATAAGATGATAGTCAGAAACGGAGAAAAATCATGAACCAGTTTCTGACCAAGGCGCAGATCATTGAAAATGTGGAGGTGGGACCGAAGATTCTTCGCTTAACCTTTGAGGCGGAAGAAATTGCCGAAATCGCCAAGTCAGGGCAGTTTGTCATGCTCAAAACAGCAACTGAGTCTTCTGACGACCCGATCCTGCGTAGACCGTTTTCCATTCATCGAGTTGATGGCAAGAGGGTCAGCATCCTATATAAGGTTGTGGGCAGGGGAACAACAATTCTGGCGAAACAGCAGGATGAAATTGATCTGGTTGGCCCACTTGGGAACGGATTTTTTTTCCCAGCGGAAGGAAGTCTTGCAATAGTCGGAGGGGGTTTGGGAATTGCTCCTCTTCTCTTTGTTGCTCAACAAGCCCTCCGGCAAGGTTACAAAGAGAAAGATATCCAGATTCTTCTTGGCGCCAGAACGTCAGCTGAATTCCCTGTCGTGGATGATTTTCGCCAGATGGGCTTAAAAATTCGAACAGCTACCGATGACGGTTCGGCCGGACACCATGGCTTGGTCACGGAACTTATGGATATGAAAGGAAACTGGACAGTGCTGACCTGTGGGCCTGCGCCGATGATGCGGGCCGTGGCAAAAAAGTGTGAGGAAAAGAACTGGGAGTGCCAGGTTTCCCTTGAAAGCACCATGGCCTGCGGTATGGGAGCCTGCCTTGGCTGTGCAGTGCAAGGAAATGTAAAGCATGAATATAAACATGTTTGCAAAGATGGTCCTGTTTTTCAAGCGAGTGATGTATGTCTATAATGAAACCGAAACTTGAAGTCGAAATCGGCAATCTGCGCCTGAAAAATCCGGTCATGACCGCTTCAGGCACCTTTGGCTATGGCCGGGAATATGAAGATTTTGTCGATCTTCAAGGCCTTGGCGCCATCATTGTCAAGGGTATTTCCCTGGAACCAAGGCCCGGCAACCCACCGCCACGCATTGTGGAAACCTCCTGCGGCATGCTCAATGCCATAGGGTTGGAAAATGTAGGACTGAAGAGATTTGTCGAGGAAAAAATGGTTGTTCTCAGGCGCTACCGTACCAGCGTCATCGTCAATATCCTTGGCGACACCATTGAAGATTACTGCCACCTCTGCGAACAGCTCAGTGACGTAGACGGTGTTTCGGCCATTGAGGTCAACATCTCCTGTCCCAATGTGAAAAAGGGAGGCGTGGCCTTCGGCACGGATGCCAAAATGGTCAATGAGGTCACAGGCGCTGTGCGAGAAAAAACTGATCTACCACTGATTATCAAACTCTCTCCCAACGTGACGGATATTACCCTGATGGCCAGAGCGGCCGAAGAAGGCGGCGCTGATGCTGTTTCGTTGATCAATACCCTGCTGGGCCTGGCAATTGATGTGAAGACGAGAAAGCCAAAACTGGCCAATGTGGTCGGCGGCCTTTCAGGGCCGGCAATTAAACCGGTGGCCCTGCGCATGGTCTGGCAGACGGCAAACGCGGTAAGTGTGCCGGTGATCGGCATAGGCGGCATTGGCTCAACCCGGGACGCCATAGAGTTTCTCCTGGCCGGCGCTTCTGCCATACAGATCGGTACGGCAAACTTCATCAATCCTGCCGTGACCGGAGAAATCGTGGCAGGGATCCATGATTATCTTCGAGACAATGACATTAAATCAGTCAGTGAACTGGTGGGCGCAGTCATTTTACCCGAGGGCTGACACTGGCCATTGTTCATGGATCAGTTTTTCAAAAAAATACGCTTCTATTTTCATATTCTTTTTGACAAAGAAACACCGTGGTATGTTAAACTGCTGCTTGGTCTTGGCCTTGTCTATCTTATCTATCCCCTCGATATAATACCGGATCAAATTCCTTTTCTCGGTCTGATGGACGATTTGACCATCGGAACCTTTCTGATCGCTTTGGCGATCCGCCTTGTACCGTCAACGATACTGGTCAGGGTACAACGAAAAATTTTTAAATGATAAAACAACACATATGGGTAATCTTCGCGAAAAAATAATGACAACCCTGTTTGAGATTTATGAACAGGAAACAGAAAATTTAACGTTTGCTTGCAAAAAAGGCTGCTCAACCTGCTGCACTCAAAGTGTAACCATGACAGCCACCGAGGGGCAAATGATCATTGAGTTTCTAAAAGAGCAGGATCGGATAGGAGAACTGCATGAGATTCTGAAACGCAGCGAAACTAAATATATCCCCGCTTATACCCCGAATAGGCTAGCCGCACTTTATCATGAAAAGAAAGAGGTGAAGGGCGAGGGCTGGGATTTGACCCCCTGTAGTTTTCTAAAAGATAAGTGCTGCTCAATCTATCCGGTTCGACCGTTTGCCTGCAGATGTTTTGGATCCACAGTGCGATGCGATCTTAATCACTCGGCGGAACAGCCATCTTGGCTTATTACCCTGAATACGGTCATGATGCAGGTTGTCGAGCATGTGGGACAGGGGGAGTACTGGGGCAATATGATGGATATTTTGCTTGAGCTTAGTTCCCAGAGTCGTTATATCGGCAGGGAATGGCAGGGTGAGGGTGCAAACAAGGTAGACCGGGCGAGATTCCGGTTGCTCACGGCTGAGCCGGCGTCAAATTTTATAGTCCCTCCGGAAGATGAAGAGAAAATCTCACAACTGCTGAACCGGATCAGCGGTACAGAGGTTTACAAAAACACAATAGGCGTACTGGTTGGAATGTAGAAAAAAGGGTCAGGGATTTAAAATATTTCCGAAAAACCAATTACTAAATAAATAGAGAAAAAATGATTTTAGGAAAACCAAAATTTGAGGCAAAAGTTGACTGGCAGATGATTGATACCATCCTGCTTGACATGGACGGCACCCTACTTGACAAGCATTTTGATGATTATTTCTGGGAAGAGTATGTGCCCGAGGTCTTTGCCGAAAAAAATAAAATATCTGTTTTTGACGCTGAGGAAGAGCTCCTGGCCCGCTACAGGAAAAAAGAGGGAAGCCTGGACTGGACCGATCTTGATTTCTGGTCCAAAGAATTAGGGTTAGACATTGTTGCATTGAAAAAAAAGATGAATTACCTCATTAAAGTTCACCCCTATGTTGTTGAATTTCTTGAACATTATCGAGAGAATAACAAGAAAATTTATCTGGTCACCAACGCCCACAGCAAGACCCTGGCAATCAAAATGAAGAAAACTGGCCTGGCCAACCATTTTGACCGCATTATCTGCTCGGAGGAAGTGGGCATGGCCAAGGAAGATCCTGAATTCTGGAAGAAGCTGGAAGGGATGCTCAACTTCAGCAAGGACAAAACGATTCTGGCGGACGACAATGAAAAGGTGCTTGACGCGGCGCAAGAATTTGGTTTTTCAAGGGATCAGCTTATCTTTGTGGCGAAATCAAGCAGCACCATGCCCGTGATCCATTCGAAGAATTTCCCCTCTATTATTTTTTTTAAGGAGCTCATGGTTTGATTATTTGTAACTGTTCAGCTGCACTTCATCTGCGCACGATCAGACTGTCTTACATAGAAATACTATGCTGCGCCAGACTGCTTGTGCACATCTGAACAG
>JAYEPA010000003.1:0-21584 GCA_034723545.1 Thermodesulfobacteriota bacterium
CTTGTTGAGGCGAGGGAGCGAATTAATATTCTTGAAGCCGGCATGGAAAAGGAGAAGCTCTATGTCACCATAAAAAATTTGAATCGTGTCTGTCGGGTGGCTGGTGATAAGGTCGGTAGTCTGGAGCAGCAAAATACGTATTTTCGAAAAGAAAATTCAGATTTAACTGTGACCGTGCAAGGCCTACAAGATGATCTGGCCGAAAAACAGGCGGAGTGCGTCGCCCTGGAGTCGTTGCTGCAGGTTTCAGCTTCCGTCTGTGAAGCGAAATGCGTCGACTGCGAAAATAATGAGACATGTCAGTGGCCGGGGCCGGACTTATGTGGAAGAAAGGTCCTTTATGTGGGAGGACAGACAGGCTTGCTGGCCCAGTACAAGTTGCTGGTGGAAAATAGTGGTGGTAATTTTATTCATCATGATGGCGGCAAGGAGGACAGGCGGGGCAAACTCCCCCAGATGGTCGGCCAGGCCGACGTTGTGATCTGTCCGGTTAACTGCGTCAGCCATGACGCCTGCACCAAGGCAAAACGTTTTTGCAAGCAGCAGGCAAAACCATTCGTCCCCATGCGAAGCGCCAGTATTTCGTCTCTGGCCAAAAGCTTGATGGATGTATCAACGGCAATTCAGATACACTGATTTATAGGCGTATTTTTTTGCCCATTGTGTTAGGGGTGGCTAACATATGGTAACAACGCTAACTTTAAGGTTCTTGTCTCGTCCGTGTAGTTTACATCTGTCACGTTAATATTAAAGAAAATATAAGGAATACTGTAATGCAACCAGACACCATTCAGGCTGAACATCGCAACGGCAATTTTTTTATTAAAATTTTTGGGGAATTTAATCAGGCAACAGCAAAATCACTGGATCGCATCATTCGGAAGGGATACCGGGGCCGCGGTCATGTGTTTGTCAACACCGAACGGCTGGATCGGATTCTTCCCGACGGCCGGGATTATTTCAGATGTCAGGCCGGATGCTGCGATCTTCCGGAAAAAACAATGTACCTGATCGGCAAAAAAGGGTTTGAAATTGTTCCTAAAGGGGGAAGGGTGATCATCCCGCCGGAAAAGAAAAAAGGCGGCTGTTGCGGAGGTTGCAAAAACGGCTCAGGTTGTTGTGGCTCCGGGTGCTGCAAGGAGGGAGGAAGCTGAAAACCGGACGATCGTAACCATGCATCAGGGGGGGGACAGGCTTAAGCGACCCTCAAATTAAATAAACAGGAAGCGGAATGAAGGCATCACAGATAGCAAAATCATTAGAACTTCTTATCACCATAGAACAGCCGGTTTTTCTGTGGGGGCCGCCGGGGGTAGGCAAAAGCCAGGTCGTTAAGCAAACTGCCGACGGTATGGGACTTGATCTGATTGATATCAGAGCTGTTTTGCTTGATCCTGTTGATTTGCGGGGGCTCCCGAAAATAAGTCCGGAAGGGCTGTCTGAATGGTGTGTTCCGTCCTTTCTGCCTCAAAGCGGTCGGGGTGTCTTGTTCCTGGACGAGCTGAATGCTGCACCGCCTCTGGTTCAGGCCGCCTGCTATCAACTTGTTTTGGATAGACGACTCGGGGAATATGTTCTGTCGCAAGGATGGTCGATTATTGCAGCCGGCAAGCGTGAAAGTGATAGAGCTGTTGCGCACAGAATGCCTTCGGCGCTTGCCAATCGTTTTGTTCATAAAGAGATTTTTTAAACGGAAAAGGAGGGAGACGCGCTTCAGTCGCCCCGGAAACTCAAGCGACAATTAGTTGAATCGGCTGGATCTCTTCAGCACTCCCATCATACTTGGCCGTTAGCGAGCGCAATTTTTCAACAGGTATTGCTTAAAGACCGGATTGAAAAATTTCCAGTCGTGGTCTATCTGGTAAATGATTTTTATCTCTTCAAGGCGTTTCAGTGTTTTTGTTACAGACGAAGCGTTATAGCTCCCCGTTTGTTTTAAAAAAGCTTTTGATGTGGGTTTTTTTCCTCCAACCTGGGCTAAGGAGAGTAGAACTTTTACTTGAAATTCCGTAAGCCGGGTCATGATCGACTGACTGGACAGAATTTCACGGGAGATAAGCAGCTCAATAGCCTGGGCAATATGGTTTGGGTTCAGCGTGTCGCCTGATTCCGAAACGCTCCACAGGGCCTCACATAATTGCTGCACATCACCCGTTGTTTCACCTGCCAGACCAAAGATATTCTCCCAAAGATCATCGTTAATGGTTCGTGAGCCTGATTGAAATTTATCTGTTAAAAATGGGATAAATTCATCCCGGCTTAATGGTTTGACTGATAGAGGCAGGGCCGACTTGAAGAACGGCGAGTTTTCAGAAATGAAAATCAGTTCCATCTTTTTACGAATACTTCCGGCAAAAATAAAGGGGATATTTGTTGCGTGCTGGATGTGTGATCGTAATTCTGCTATGACAGCCGTTGTGTCATCAATATCCATAATTGATTGAAATTCATCCAAAACAACAACAATCGGTTTTTGAGCGTCTGCTTTTTTTATCTGGTTAAAGATTTCGTGCAGATTGTCAGTGGAAAGGGGCGCCTCACTGTCAAAGCCAATGGTTGGCGACCCGGTAATGGGATCAATGGAAAAAATGGGGCGCAGGGATGCCAGACTTTTAAACAAACGCTCAATGCCTCCCGCCTCTTTTTCAAGAAGAGCTAATGCCTGGAGGATTTTACGACAGAGCGTATCTGTCGATTTAATGTCCATAAGGTCAAGACGCAACGGGCGAAACTTTTTCTGTGTGCGGATAGCTTCGTAAATCAGGCTGGTTTTGCCGACTCTACGCTCACCGTAAATAACAATATTTTGGGCCGAAAAAATATGTCCCTGAAGCTGTGTTATCAGTTTTTCTCGTCCACAAAAATGCTCTGCAATGACAATTGAACCGTATTTGAAAGGATTCATAGGGTGTTTCCTCCATTTGGTATGATTCCAATCGGTATAATACTAAACGGAGAAGATGTGTCAATGTGGTTTCCACTGATTCCCTGGAATATGGGGAGTGATCGAAATTTCCGGAGAGATGGCCAATCTGGTTGATTTTCATGTCAGGCCGATTCCGGATGACCTTCCTGATAGCTGTAATCGACCGGAGATTTTTGGCGGCTGGATGCCAGGCCGACAACCAGAGTGGTCAATGCCACCAGTCCGTAAAAGATTCCCATCATGGCGATGCCGCTAATGTCCAGAGCCCGGCCTATGGTAAAGATTGCACTTGCCGTCACGAGGCCGAGGGTGGTTGGAAAAAGAATAGAAAAGATCATCCATTTATAGGAATTGGTCTGGACTTTGACCATGATGGTGGCAGCCAGACAGGGCGGATAGAGGGCAAAAAAGATCATCACCGCCAAGGCGTGAAGAGGCGTGAAGCCGCCGGAAAGGCTCTCGGCGCCCATTCGTTCTTCAAGGGTTTTGCTTTCGTCGGCGCCTTGCTGGAAGAGAACGCCCAGGGTGGCCACGCTGGATTCCCGGGCCGCAAAAGAGCTTAAAAGGGCCACATTGATTTTCCAGTTAAAGCCGGCATAGCGGGTGACCGGCTCCATGGCCTGGCCGACCTGGCCCAGGATGCTTACCCCGATGGTTTCTTCTTTGATCTTGCGTCGCAGGGTTTTGCGTTTGGAGGCCAGCTTGCGTAACGCCCTGTTGATTTTTTTAGCTGCTTTGTCTGTGCCGGGCTTAAGAAACAGAAAATAGTCCGGATTTCTGGCCTGGATTTTTTTGTCAAAGGCCTTAGCCGCCTTAGCTCCCCTGGTGTTCAGTCTTCCCTGCTTGTAGTCATTGTAGAAATTGATCAGGGCCACAAGTTGGGCTTCTTCGCTAAGCTGCTCAGTATAAGGATTGTCCGCAATCTTGCTGTAAAACTGCTCCACCGCTGTATTCATCTCCTGCTCATAAAAGTGCTGTCGTTCGTCACCTAAGCCGGGAAATTGCAGGAAGGTAAAAACAAAGACCGAGACTGCCAGCACGATGGAACCTACCTTCTTAATATAGACCCAGGTTCGCTCAATGGCTCGTTGGCCCACGCCGTAGATTGTGGGCGGATGGTAGTTGGGCAGTTCCATAATAAATGGAGCCGTCTCCATGTTGCGCAACACGGTTGCTGTGAGGAGTTTGGCCACCAGCAGGGCGACAAAGATGGTGATGGTGGAGAGAAAGAGCATGACCCATGATTTGTACTGGACGAAATAGATATTGACCAGCAGGGTGTAAAGAGGGATCTTGGCCAGACAGTTCATGAACGGCACGGTGAGGATGGTTGCCATGCGTGATTTTTCATCCGGAATACCCTTGGTGGCCATGATGCCGGGAACAGCGCAGCCGCCGGCAAAAACGCCGCCGAGAATGAAGGGCAGGGTGGACTGACCGTGCAGGCCAAAGGCGTGAAAGAGCTTATCCAGGATAAAAGCGATGCGGGCCATATAACCCGAGTCTTCCAGAATGGCGATCAAGGCAAAGAGGATCAGGAAGATGGGGACATAGTTGAGCAGGGTATTAGCCGAATCCACCATCCATAAACCCATGGAACGGACATAGGGATCATGCAGCAGACCGGCATCGGGCAGCAGGCCGGCGGCAATGGCGCGGATTTTGGCCAGGATGGGCCAGGTGTACTGGGTCAGTTCATAGCCCTTGACAATGGAGAGCTGGTAGATGACAAAAACCGTGGCCACCAGGAACAGGGGCGCGGCAATAGGGTTCAATACGACCCGGTCGATTTTTTCGGAGATGGTTTCCCGTCCGGCTCCGCTGTCATTGACGCAGAGTTCCATGATTTTTGCGGCCAGTTTCTCCCGCCGGGAGACCAGGTAATCGGCCACGGACAAGCCGTTCTGCGTTTCAAAATGATCCCGGACTTCATTCAGGCCGCTCATAACGCCGGCGGTCGAGGGATCACGATTGATCAATTTTTCGGTTACGGAATCTCCTTCAAGGAGCTTGATGGCAAGCCAGCGGGCCGGCCGGTCTTTTGTCAGGCCGGGATGGGGTTCAACTTTTTTCTGCAGGTCGGCAATGAGGGGTTCAAGGTCGTCATAAGCAATCTCAAGAACTTTGCCCCTGGGCCGCTCCGCAGTCTGGCGGATCGCCTGTTTCAGTTCATTTTTTCCCTTTCCCCTGCGGCCCACCGTGGGGATCACTTCAACACCGAGACTGTGGCTCAATTTGTCAACGTCGATTTTCAGGCCGTTTTGCCTGGCCACGTCCATCATGTTGAGGCCGACAACCAGGGGAAATCCCATTTCCAGGAGTTGGAAGGTAAAGAAAAGGCTGCGTTTCAGGCAGGAGGCGTCAAGGACATTAACCAGGACATCAGGTTTTTCAGTAAAGAGAAAATCTCTTGAAACTCTTTCTTCCAGGGAAAAGGACGTCAGACTGTAGGTGCCGGGGAGATCAACGATCTCGATTTTGCCGAATTCGTCTTTATAAGAACCTGATTTTTTGTCCACCGTCACGCCGGGATAGTTTGCGATATGCTGATTGGCGCCGGTGAGCATATTGAAGGTGGTGGATTTGCCGGCATTCTGCTGGCCGGCAAGTCCGACCAGGAGATTTTTTTTTCGGTCGCCTCCGGGCCTTGGTGAGTTCGAAGGTTCGTCTGTCTGTTTTTGCATCTGTTTTTCTGTCCGTTCCGTCTATCGTCAGCCGTCAGCCATCTACGCCGCTTCTATTTCAATCTGGGCGGCTTCGCTCTTGCGCAGGGTGACATTGTAGTTGTTCACTTTTAATTGAATTGGATCACCCAGGGGCGCTCTCCTGATCACATCCACCCGGGCGGCAGGCACAAAACCAAGATCAAGGAGTCGCTGTCGGATTGCGCCGCAGGCGTGATGGCAGCGGATACACACCTTTTCACCGGGCCGCACCTCGTTCAGCATCCTGCATCTGCATCTTCCCTTTTTGCCGCGTCCCATCTGTCTACGATTTTTCATCTCAGTTCCTGTTTTATTTTAATTCACGAAGAAAGTTTAGGTATGTCTAATTTGAACCAGGACGCACAATATCAGAAAAAGTTGTTCTGTCAAGATAAAATCATGAATGCCTTTATGAATTATTTAATCTTTACGAAGTGTAGATGGCAAAAAGAAATTAGGCATACTTAAAAAAATGCTTGACACTCGGTTTGGATTCTGGTTTTGTATTGCGCCAGTTAGGCAATGCTAATTTGTTTTCTTTTGTCTGACACGGGTTTTCAAGAGCCACCCGCTAAAGCGGAAGAAAACATCAGATTTATTAGGACTCTTTTCAGTACTCGCTTGGCGGGTGTAAGTGCCTTAACAGTAGATGTAAGTATTTTATTTTAAGATTATTTTTCTTATTTCTTGTTTTTTTATTACAGGGTTTCAGGTGTAAGGCACTAAATTTTTCAAGAGGAAGTCAATATGAAGAAAATGATTTTAGGGCTGGCAATTTTGCTGGCATCTGTCAGCACCGTCCACGCCCATACTCCCCTATGTTCCTGTTTTGATAACGGCGATGATACCATCACCTGCGAGGGAGGATTTTCAGACGGCTCCAGCGCTGCCGGGGTTGCCATGCGGATTGAAACCTCTGACGGCCAGGTCGTTTTAGAGGGCAAGATGTCGGAAGACAGTGAGTTTGATTTTGATAAACCGGCCCAGGACTACATTGTTGTCTTTGATGCCGGCGAGGGGCATCGTATTAGAGTGCCCGGCAAGGAAATTGTTGAATGATTGTAAACGTTCACCAGCACCTCACGGAGTCTTCGCTTACCTCTTCGCCCGTTCGGAGTCTGTGCTTACCTGGACCTTGTCGCATAGAAGGCTATAACAGCGAAGCGGTGTCTGCCAAGGCCCAAACGAACAAATCTAAGGCACTGGTAAACGCTTACATGACGGAGGTTATCCTAAACCAGTCGCTTCCGTTGAACGGATACGAATAATTTCCTCTTTAAATAAGCATTAAAAAAAACAATTAATGGAGAAAATCATGAAGAAAAAATTGATCTCAGCAGCGGCAGGCATGGGTCTGCTTCTTTCCGCGGCCTGCGCCTCGGCCCATTTCCAGATGATCTACACCCCGGAATCCGCCCTGGTCAAAGGCGGCGCGATCCCGGTCAAGCTTGTCTTTACCCATCCCTTTGAGGCAGGGCATACCATGGATATGGGCGCCCCGGAGAAGTTTTTTGTTGTCAGAACCCGTGGTGAAAATGCGCCCAAGACCATTGACCTCAAAGAGAGCCTCAAGCCCATGACCTGGACCAGCCTGACCAACTCGGGCAAGGCCTGGGAGACGACGTATAAGGCCAGGGGCGGCGATCATGCCTTTTGTCTTATACCGGAGCCTTACTGGGAAGGGGCTGACAATTTCTATATCAAACAGAACACCAAGGTCATCGTCAATGTCGGCGGTGAGCCGGGTGCCTGGAACGAGCCGGTGGGCTTGCCTACGGAAATTGTGCCACTCTGTAAGCCCTATGACCGCTGGACCGGCAATGTCTTCCAAGGCCGGGTTTTGTTGAACGGGAAGCCCGTGCCGGGCGCCGAGATTGAAATTGAATACCTGAATCATAAACCCCTGCTGGACTCCAACAGTTTTGCCAAGGAAGCTGCGGTGGAAGCGCCCCAGGAGTCCTATATTCTTCAGACCATTTTCGCCGATGCCAATGGTGTTTTCACCTTTGGCATCCCGAGAGAAGGCTGGTGGGGATTTGCCGCTTTAGATCTTGATCCCGATTACACCTACAAGGGCAAGAAATGCTCGCGGGACGCTGTGATGTGGATTCAGGCTAAGGATATGAAGTAAAGAGGAGGGGCTAAGGGGCAGAGGGACAAAGGGCAGATAGCGAGCTTGCGAGATCTTCGAAGGGTAAATTTTTTTGATCCATGAACCTTGATCCCTAAACCCCTTGGAGTAATCCATGCAATTTTTTGATATTTTATTAACTCTCATTGCCGTCGTTCTGGCAGGCTGGTATCTCTGGCGCACCTTGATCGTTAGGAGGAGGTGCGCCGGCTGCTCATCCGGCTGCGGTTCGCAATGCGGAGGGCAGGGGTCTCATGTTGTGTTGCCAAGGCAGTTTGGCTGCTCCGAGCGTAATTTTTCAAAAAATGGTGGCAACGTAAATAAAATCCCCCTTTTTCAAAGGGGGAGGCAGTCTGTGCGCCACCACTTGTTAGGGTCACCCCCGGCCATAACCGGAATGAAATCGGCAGGAACGAGCAGGCCCCATGAGTTCGGCAATTGAAGTCAAACATCTCTGCCATCAATACGGCAGTCGGACCATTTACCGGGATCTGAATTTTACGGTTCCCACGGGCACGATATGCGGTCTGCTGGGTAAAAACGGCCAGGGTAAGACAACACTGGTCAATATTCTTATGGGCTTTCTCAAACCCACCTCCGGCCGCTGTCTGGTTCTTGGCGAGGATTCCTTTCATCTGCCGCCTTCAACCAGGGCACGAATAGGATTGCTGCATGAGGGCCATCTGGCCTATGAGTTTTTGACAATCGCCCAGACAGAACGTTTTTTCAGCGGCTTTTATCCCGGTTGGGAAAGGGAGATTTTTTTTGATCTGGTCAACAAGATGGGGCTTTCCCCTGATCACAAGATTTGCAGGATGTCCTGTGGTCAGCGTTCCCAGGTGGTGCTCGGCGTCATCATGGCCCAGAACCCGGATCTGTTGATTCTGGACGATTATTCCATGGGGCTGGATGCCGGCTACCGCCGCCTTTTTCTCGATGTGCTCAAGGATTTTGCCGCACTCGGTAATAAAACCATTTTTGTCACCTCCCATATTGTCCAGGATCTCGAAAAATTGGTGGATTCCATGATTTTTATTGACAGGGGCGAGATCATGCAGACTGAACTTGATTCATTTATGAACTCGTTTCATTGCTATGATTTTGAGGACGGCGGTGAACTTTCCCTTGTCAAGGATGAGGTGATCTGCGGATTTGACCAGCGGGGAGAGAGAATTTCGGTCTTTTCCTTTGCAGATAAGGAGACGGTGCAGTGCCATCTTGATACCCTGGGCGTCCATCCCCAAAAAATACGGGAAAAGAAAATGAGCCTTGAAGGTGCCTTTATCGGCCTGATGGGGAAATATTGAATTTAGGTTCTAAGTTCCAGGTTCAGAGTTTCAGGGTTGATGGAAAATCTTTAAACCCTGAACCCTGGAACTCTGAACTCTGAACCCTGGAACCCTGAACCTTTAAACAGTGATCTACAGCATATTTTATAAAGAATGGATCAAGATCCGCTATTTTTTTCTTGCCCTGGTTTGTCTCAATGGAGCAGTTTGTCTGAAAATCTGGGTAGATATCCGTCAGGAGCTCCAGGCGGAACACGCTGAGATGATCTGGTATCAGACCATTCATATCCAATCTCTTTTTTACAGTGATATTCGCTATATTCCCCTGCTCTCCGGCATCTGTCTGGCCGTGGTTCAGTTTGTCCCGGAGATCCTGCAGAAACGGCTGCGTCTTTCCATGCATCTGCCGGTGGACCGTGAGCGTCTGCTGGCGATTTTTCTCGTACTAGGCCTTGGCCTTTATACTGCTCTGGCCCTGTTCGACACGGCGGCTATCTGGGCAGTCAGCCGTTTTTATTTCCCAGTCGAAGTTGCCGTGTTCAGCCTGACCACCCTTTTGCCCTGGCATTACGCCGGTTTTGCCGCTTACCTCGGTGTGAGTTTGATTCTTCTTGAGCCGGCCTGGTCGCGGCGCGTTTTTGTCCTGCTGGTTTTCAGCGGGTTTATCTCCCTGCTTTTTTCCGGCAGCGGTTATTGCCGGCTGAACCCGGCCCTGCCTTGGCTGATGCTGCTTTCGCCGCTGTTTTTTCTTACTGTTTTTCAAGGGGCCTGCCGCTTCCAGCAAGGGGAGGTCTCATGATCCACCTCTCCAGATACGTAAATATTGGTTTGTATAAAAAAGTTGCGAAAAACTCGGCCTGTAAATGTTCGGCAGTGCTTCTCAGGGAGGTAAGCAGGTTGATTAGCTATACTATTGGTATGCTGGTCGACCTGATCACCTTTCTGGGGAGTACTGCCGAACATTTACCCAGATACAGTCTCATCCTGCTGGGTGTACTGACCATGAGTTATTTTATTCCCACCGGTTACTGGAAGATTTTCGGCTCTGAGGAAGGCCGTACCATGCTCTTCTACAGTCCCCTGAAAAAGCAGTTTGTGTATCGGGATTACTTGGGCAGCCACCGGTTTCATTACCGTGATGAAGAGGGAAACGATTATAGTCGGGCCGCTTTTGAAGAGCTGCTGCCCTTTCTTTATTACAAGACCATGGAGAAAAAGGGGCTCCTGCCCCTGACTATTGAAGGGCAGTCCTTTGATAAGACCACCATCAAAAAAGGGCGCCAGGGTGTTGAGATAAAATCACGTCATCTGCCGGGCCATTATCCGCAAATTCCGCTTTATCCGCTTTTTAGCCAGGATCCGGACCAGGCCATGCTGCCCTTTCCCGAGGATGTTTTTCGTTTCACGGAAAAGGGCATGGAATTTATCAATGCCGATTTTAACCGGATTGACGGGGAGTTGAGCAAACGGTTCACCCATGCTCTGATGATGAAGGGATTTTCGTTTCCAGCCACGGTTATCGGCGGCAAGACCACCAATCTCAAGCCCTTTGATACCGGTTATTTTATCCGGGACAGTGAAGGCGCGGTGTTTCATGTCCAGCGCGTAAATAATGAACCGAAAATTATCAGGACACCTATTCCGCCTGAGACAGACATCCGTGCTTTGGTTATTTCGGAAAACCGGCGTAAGGAGTTTTATGGTCTTGCCATCACGGAAGAAAACCAGGTTTATCTGATTTCTTATGATCATTACAAACTCATAAAGCTGCCGGCAGATCATTATGATGCGCAGAGCATGGATTTTAAGCTCCTCATCTCCCCTCTGCACCGTACTGTCACCTGCTTTGATGACAGGCAGGTTTTCGGCACGGTGACCGATGCCGGCTATTCACCCATGAAGAGCTATCAGCGGAAGCTGCCGGAAACCACAAAATCCACATCCGATTTTATCGGCAGGATGTTGTTTCCGTTCCGGTTGACGCTGACCAATGAGTTTCGCGGCCAGGCAGATCCCCGGCTGCATTGGAACGGCTGGCTGGCATTGGTCGGCATCGGGTTGAGTATTGTCGGCTATCACGTTTATGTCAGGGGTATTAGAAAACGGGAAAAACGGTCATGGCCTGCCATCTGTCTGCTTTTGCTGACGGGTGTCTATGGCTTGATTTGTCTGGTCGCTTTGCCTGACGATGCGTGAGAGCCATTGAAAATGTGGTGTTATTTTTTTTAAAAACGTGTTACTGGTTAGTGAAACAGGTGCCCCGGCAAAGGGGGTAAAAGGGAATCCCGTGTAAATCGGGAACGGTCCCGCCACTGTAATTTTCAGTTCCAGGTAACTGTTCAGAGTTTAGGGTAATTTATATCCCTACTTGAATAGTTCAGTTCCAGTTTGTTTATGGAACAAAGGGGACGGTTCAACGACCACTGATGGACACTTAACTGTGTCTCCGGCGGAAAGGCGAATCGTTTGGGAATAAGTCAGGAAACCTGCCTGTTTTAATCAGTCACAAGGGGAAAACCCGCGCCTTCGAGGAAAGGTTTTGGCTGCAAATGTTAGATTTTATTTGCAAATAAGCCCTGTTCTTTCTCTGAAGGAATGGGCTTTTTTTATTTTTTATCACTTTAATTGAAAGGAGAAATGAGATGAAGAAGACAATGATCGGCATGGCCGCTCTGGTCATGCTGGGGGGGACCGTGACCTTTGCCGGTGCTGCAACCCTTGAGGACCAGCTCCGTGAGCTGATGGAGCAGAACAAACGTCTTACGGAACGTATTATTAAACTTGAGCAACAGGTAACTAAGCAAGGCGAAGAACATGTTACTCTCAAAGAGAGACCAGCCACCTTTGCTCCGATCCAGAAAGACAAAGCTCTCACTGATCGCATGCAACGACTGGAAGAGCAGGTGGCCAGACAGCGCGGCGAACAGGCCGGCGAGGAAGGCGAGGAGGAAACGTTCCTGCAGGCCATTAACGATCATGTGGAGTTGAGCGGTGTTGTTGAGGTGGAGGCGGCCTCCTGGAGTGTGGATGACAATGGTTTTTTTGAAGATGATGATGGCAGTGATGTCAGCCTGGCCACGGTGGAGATCGGTTTAGACGCCCAGATTTCTGAATGGTCCAGTGCCCATATCCTGCTGCTGTATGAGGAGGGTGAAGAGGATGATCATGTTATTGTCGATGAAGGAACCATCACCCTGGGCAATATGGATAAATTCCCCCTCTATCTCACCGCCGGCAAGATGTACGTGCCCTTTGGCTGTTTTGAGACAAACATGATTTCGGATCCTCTTACCCTGGAGATGGGCGAGACCAACGACAGTGCCGTGCTGCTCGGTTTTGAGTCCGGTTTTTTCCACGGTTCACTTTATGCCTTTAACGGCGACATCAACGAGAGCGGCGATGACGACGAGATCGACACCTACGGCGCGGTTCTGGGTTATATTCATGCCAATGACAACACGAGTTTGCATTTAACCTTTCATTATATCAGCAATATCGGTGACACGGACGGCATAGGTGATTATCTGCAAGATGAGGTCGGCATTGATGAAATCGATGATTATGTGGACGGTGTTTCCGTCCATGCCCATTTCGGAATCGGCCCCTTCACTTTGGTTGGCGAGTATTTGACTGCCCTTGATGACTTTGAGGCCGCGGAAATTGCCTTTGACGGCGACGGGGCCGAACCCGAGTCCTGGAATATTGAGTTTGGCTACACCACCGAGATTTTCGATCGTGAGACGACCTTTGCTCTTGGTTACCAAGGCACAGATGAGTCGGTTGCACTTGGCCTGCCTGAGGAGCTCTATATCGGCGCCATCAGCATGGAGATCTTTGACCATACCTCTCTGGCCTTTGAATATTTCCATGCCGAGGATTATGACAAAGGTGACGGCGGCACTGATGATGATGCCGATGTGGCCACCATGCAGCTTGCCGTTGAATTTTGATGATTTTTTAAAAACTGTGGATACGCTACGTAGAACACAGATTTCATTAAGGTAACTTGTTGTAATGAAGAAAAAAACTTGATGAATTCTGTGTTTTTTTTGTTTGAAAAAAAGGTTTTTTATAAAAATTAGTAATTTTTTGCTAAGATGTCTCTAATTTTGTTAAGCTCTCCTGACAACAATATTGTTCTATTAAGAGTTCAAGATTACCCTTGACACACATATTATGAAAGAGTAAGCAGGTGTGAGGGTAAGCTGGAGTGCCATGGCGTACTTCTTGTCTTATCAGGCTGAAATGACGGAAAATAATTTTTTAATCAGTACATCTGTTTTTTAATTGAAGAAGGAGGGTTTATTATGACAAAGAAGTGTTCAAATGGCTTTTTGTTTCCAAAGGTGTTTTTTTGTTTGTTAATTGTATCTCTGATTGCCGGTTGTGCAGGCAAACAGACTGTTACTCAGAAGGCAGAAACACCTTTTAGTCCTGTTGATCTTAATCCCAAGATTCAATCAGGTAAAATGATACAGAGTGTGGACAATGTAGCCGTCATTCTGGATGCCTCTGCCACTATGCTGGATTCTTACAAGGGACAGTCCAAGTTTGATCTCGCCAAGACAGTAGTCTGCCGCATGAATCAAACAATGCCTGATCTCCAGTTAACAGCGGCGATGAGAAATTTCGGCAGTAGAAATACCAGCTCTGCCTACGAAGCTGCGCCATTTATCCTCGTTTCATCTGCATACTCGGAGGCAGAATTTGGCCAAGCCGTGAAAGGTGCCAAAAATCTTCAAGGCGGAAGCCCGTTGGATCTCGCTATAGATGCGACCACTGAAGATCTGGCTGCGATACAGGGTAAAACGGCTGTTTTGATTTTTAGTGACGGAGTCGCCATGAAAAGTGCTTCCGTTCAGAAAGCTGCTGAAAACATGAAAAGTAAACTTGGTGACAATGTCTGCATCTATACGGTGCAGGTTGGAGATGATGCCAAAGGAAAAGCTCTCCTGGAAGCGGTTGCCCAGATAGGCCAGTGTGGTTCTGCAACGAATGCGGATTCCATCTCGTCAAGTGAAGCTATGGCTGATTTTGTTGAAAGCGTATTTTTGATGGCTGCTCCTGCTCCATTAGACAGCGATGGAGACGGTGTCCCGGACTCCATTGATCAGTGCCCCAATACTCCTAAGGGCGCTACTGTAGATGCCAGAGGTTGCTGGGCCTACATGTCATTCATGTTGTTTGATTTTGACAGTGCCGCTATTAAGGCTGACGCCGAGACTGCCCTGAAAGAGGCAATAAAGGTTGCGAAAATGCATTCTGACCTGAAGGTAGAAATCCAAGGCCATACTGATAGCATAGGTGCAGCCGAATATAATATGGAGCTTTCGAAAAGGCGTGCCCAGGCAGTCAAGGATTATCTGACAGCTGCAGGGGTTGATTCCAGTCGTATGACAGTAGTGGGATTTGGTTCTACAATGCCCGTTGCTCCCAACGATACGGAAGAAAATAGAGCCAGAAACCGGAGAGTAGAATTTAAACCAATGGATTAGATTTTTTTCCTGCTCTTTAAAACAGTAGACTGAACGATAATGGGGCTGGCCTGATCCTTGGGCCAGCCCCATTTTATTTGTTGAATATCTATTTGACCGCCCGGCAACTTCTGCTGCTCAGGTTGGGGAACAGTCATGATCGTTGACATACTTGGCACTGAGTCTCTCGGCGTTCGCGGCATGTCATGCCTGGTCACTGCCGGCAAACGACGCATCCTGATTGATCCGGGGCTTGCCCTTGGATACCGGCGTCATGGCCTTCTACCTCATCCCCGCCAGGTCGCGGTTGGGGTGAAAATCAGACAGACTATTCTGCAGGCGATGGAAAGTGCCACGGATGTCGTCTTCAGTCATTTTCACGGCGATCATGTGCCCCTGTTGCGGGCAAACCCCTACCAGCTTTCATTTCAACAGCTTCCCTCAAGGTTCCCGGATCTGCGTTGCTGGAGTTTATACTCTTCAGGGGGAAAATATTTGGAAGATCTCTCACCCCGTATGCATCGCCGCGCCCTGGATCTGGCTGAACTGCTGGGGCCAAATATGAAAACGGCGGACTGCTCGGATGGTCCCTTGCGTTTTTCCGGACCCGTCCCCCACGGGCTGTCGGGATCAAGATTCGGCAGCGTCATGATGACACGCATCGAGATGGACGGACAGGTGTTTGTCCATGCCTCGGATATCCAGCTTCTGGATGAGATGACAATAGAAAAAATTCTTCTCTGGAATCCGGATATCGTTTTTGCTGCGGGCCCTTCTCTTTATCTCCAGGCCCTGAACGGCCCATTGCGCAGGAAGGCCTGGGAAAACGGCCTTTGCCTGGCCAGGAATGTGGGCACTCTTATCGTTGACCATCATTTGTTACGTTCCACCATGGGTCTTGTCTGGCTGGAGAGAATCAGCCAGGCCGCAGGGAAAAAGATCTATTGCGCTGCTGATTTCATGAACAAATCTCGTCGCCTGCTTGAAGCCCGGCGGACGGAGCTTTATCAGGAAACGCCGGTGGCGGAAAATTGGCATGAGAATTATGAAAAGGGCTGGCCTTCCCCACCTTCTTTGAGGAAATAAATGGAAAAACTAAATGATGTTGAAATTCGCGTTCTCGGCTGTTTACTGGAAAAGGAAATGGCCACTCCCGATCTTTATCCGCTTTCCCTGAATGCTTTGAAAAATGGCTGCAATCAGAAGACAAACCGCTTTCCCGTTGTCAGCTATGATGAGGAGATTCTGCTTCAGGCCCTGGCCCTGTTAAGGGAAAAACGGCTGGTTCTCCAGATCGCTGATCGGGTTTTTAAATTTGAGCAGCTTTTTTCAAAAAATTACGCCCTTCTGAGCAAAGAGGCTGCCGTGTTCTGTGTTTTGTTTCTGCGCGGCCCCCAGACCGTTGGCGAGATTCGCGGACGCAGCGGAAGGCTCTATGATTTTGACGGTCTGGACGAAGTCAGGCGAACGCTGGATAAACTGATCGAGTTGGAATACGTCAAAAAACTTCCCCGGGAGCCGGGTCGCAAGGAATGCCGCTATATTCATCTCTTTGGTGATGAAGTTGAGATTGTTAACCAAGCGGATAATGCAGGAGAAGAAAGAGTTTTAAAACCTGCGGCAGTGGGTAGTGACCGGTTGGCCTCTCTCGAGGAGGACGTCAAGGGGCTGCAGGAGGAACTGGCCGCATTGCGGCAGGATTTTGCGGCTTTCAAAAAGGAATTTGAATAAGCGGCAAATCCTGCCGGAAATTTTTCAGTTTAGTTGATGATAAAGCTCACGCAGTCGAGACCGGTATTGCCGTTCTCGCTGTCATAGGTGTAGACCGTGACCTGGTAAACGCCTTTTTTGTCAGCCTTGACCGTGCCGGAAAACTGGCTTGGTTTTCCGCTGTAGTTCATATCGATTTCACCAACTGGAGCGCCGTTAAAAGAGACCAGCCCCTTCACCTCGAATTTGTCGGAATTCCACATGCCACCTGGCATGATAGGGCAGCCTCACATCATAGTCAGGTTCGCCTGGATTTGGACATCCTGAGCTCCTGTTAACTTGATGTGGTTTGAAGGGGCCTGGATGTCCACAACAAAACCGGGAATTTCAAGAATCCAGCCATCACCGCCGGTGATATCCTTGCCCGGCATGACCCATTGTGTAGCGGACACGCGGTTGGCAGCCTGGCGCTGACTCAATGGTCCGAAGGCAGTTACTTCCACCAGGGTGGGTCTGTCAATATCGATGGTGGTGGTGAAGTTTGCTGTTTTGGCGTCGGTGATCGCCGTGCCCCTCGTCAGCGGGGTGTTCATGATCAGCTTGGTGTTGCCGGTCCCGCCCGAGGTGACTCCTTTTGCCAGGGTTTCTTCGGTGTCCGCATCTTTCAGGATGACCAGTGCGCCACCCATACTGGTGCCCAGGAATTTGGCATCCTTGGTTTTGACGCTGATCTTGATGTTTGTCGGCATGGCCATGACGGCAACCGACGTAAAGATCATAGTCAGGAAGAAAAGCAGGCTAATTTTACTTTTCATTTTTGTCATCTTCCTTAATTTAAATTATTCTTGTAGAAGTTGCCGCCTCATTACCGGTATAATTTTTACCCTGAACCCTGAACCCTGAACCCTGAACCCTGAACTATTTCTGGCAGCGGGGACAGAAATAGGTGGCCCGTCCGCCGATGACTGTTTTGGCAATGGGAGTAACGCAAAGTTTGCACGGCTCATTTGCCCGACCATAGACCATGAGCTCAAGCTGAAAATAGCCTGGCTTGCCGCTGCTGCCGACAAAGTCGGCAATGGTCGAGCCTCCGCTCTTGATGGCCCTGGAAAGAACTTCGCGGCTGAAATGGACGATTTTTTCCCACATGGGTAAAGTCAGGGAGCCGATGGGCGTTGTGGGCAGGATGTTACTGTAAAAAAGAATTTCATTGGCGTAGATATTGCCGATCCCCACCACCATCCGGCTGTCCATGAGGAAATTTTTGATGGGTTGAATTCTTTTCCTCGCCATTTTTTTGAGATATGAAGCGGTAAAATCTTCCTCTAGTGGCTCCGGCCCGAGATGGTCGAATGGTTTTTTTTCCGCAAACTCTTCCCTGTCCATGACCTGGATAAAACCAAAGCGCCGGGTATCATTAAAACGCATTTCCATTTCATTATCAAGGCGGAAGCGCAGATGATCATGGATGGCCTGGGGCGCCCTGGCCGGAGAAAGGGTGAGCTTACCGCTCATACCCAGATGAATGATCATCATTGCACCATTTGTCATCTCAAAAAGCAGGTATTTGGCCCGGCGCTGGATTGCCTGGATGCGCTGGTTTCTGATAAACTGATCCAGCTTTTTAACCGGAATCGGCAGTCGCAGTTTTTTGTGGCTGGAGGAAATTTCGGTTACGGTTCGGCCAACGACGTGGGGAGTCAGGCCCCTTTTTATGACTTCTACTTCTGGTAATTCCGGCATATTTATATTATCTATGTATCGGGTAATTAACAATTACGAATAAAAGGAAATATCTGATTAGTTTAAGTACCTTCATTCGTAATTTGGAATTCGTAATTCGTAATTATTTTGCCCGAAGGGCATTATGTTCTTAAATAGGAGGTAAAATCACAGGAGCAATCAGATTCCTGTTTCTCCCCTCCCAGAGTGGGCATTGCTTGCGCACGCACTCACGATTTGTCAAATACTGATCACAGGCTACCCTGTCATCGGCAAGCAGTGTGATGGGCCATTTCCCGGAGAGTTGGGCCAACACCTTCAGTCCGGTGACGGTCTCTCGCTGGCAGCAGCGTCCGGCCCTGACCTTGGCAATTTCCGTGAGAACGGCGGCGGTCACCTCCATGGCTGTCTGCCGTGGCCGTGGCGTAAGCGGCGTGGCCTTATGAAGGACCGCCATGGCAATTCCCGCACCAATGGCTGCCCCACAGCTGCCCCAGAAGCCGCAGGCCCCGCCCGGCACCTTGCTGCCCCGTTCGATTCCGGTGAGAATATCCTTGTTGGTGATCTTGCCGCCCCTGTTTTTATAGGTGGCCAGGATAATACCCGGCATGATGGCATGATGTTCCGGGCCATGAACGGGGATATCCGGGTGGGACCGGATTTTTTTGAGCAGGGAAATCATGTCCTGTTCGTGGGTTTCCGTGCAGATTTTGCGGATTGCGGCCATACCCTTTTGCTGATGGCAGGCGTCACAGACAAAATGGCCGTTTTCACAGAGAGCGTTGGCTGGTTTGACTGTGCCGCAGTAATAACAGGCGGTCTCCTGATCGATGGTCAGATAGCGTAGCTCACTGCCGCAGACCATGCAGTTCACTTCCTGGCGGTCTTTTTTATCCTCCTTGTCCGGGCTTTTGCTCTCGGCAACGGCCTCCGGCGCAACCCCGCAACAGCTTGCTCCCTGATCCACATTGATCACTGCGCCTTCCTGGTCAAAGAGAAAGACTGAATCATCCAGGCTTTGGCTGTCGTTAAGAATCATTCTGGTTCTCCTGCCCTTGATGAGCAGTTGGCCGCCTTCCGTATAGACTGTCGCAAAGGGGCCGCGGTAAACCAGATCAATTTCCCTTTCCGGCTCGGGCTTGTAGGTCCGGAAGGTGAGAGAGTAAAAACGCGTGTCCCCTTCCTGTCGGTAGGGAAAACGTTTGACCATGAAAAATCCGGTAAAACCGGTTGCCCTGAGCATGGCGCCAAGATCTTCCTGGCGCATGGCCCCGCCCAGACATTCACCCCGGTATTTCTCGTCGTTTTTGATGGCAACCGGAATTTCTTCATCCGTGACAATGTCAGAGATCACTAAACGGCCGCCTGGTTTGAGAACGCGGAAAATTTCATGGAAGGTCCGGCGTTTGTCCGGGCTGAGATTGATGACGCAGTTTGAGATGATGACATCCACGGATTGATCATCCAGGGGGAGTTCTTCCAGAAAGCCCTTTTTGAATTCGACATTGTCATAACCCAGCCGGGCCACCACCTCTTTTTTGGAGGCCCTGGCCAGCTCCAGCATTTCGTCGGTCATGTCAATGCCGTACACATGGCCTTGAGGGCCAACCATGTCGGCAGCCATGAAACATTCAACACCGCTACCGCTGCCCAGGTCAACCAGGGTTTCCCCCGGTTTGATCTCGGCATCGCTCACCGGACTACCACAGCCGTAAGAGCGTTGTCTGGAGACCATGGGGATGAAATTCGCCTTTCCCTGGTCCGGGGCCAGGGGATTGACAATATCCTCGTTGGCCCGGGTGGCGGCAGTCCTGTAAAATTCCCGCACCGAACTGTGTCCCAGGTCGTCCGACAGGGAGATGACGCAGTTGCAATGGGTGAGGCTGACTTCCTCGCTGCTGTCCGGGCAGTCATAGCGGACATCGCCCATGCGCAGAAGAATTGCGGGCCTGTTGCTTTCGGGGTAGCGTGCCGCCTGACGTGTCATGAGCCAGAGGACCATGCCATTGTAGAGTTCCACATAGGGGTCATGGCCGGCAAACTCGCCACCGGTCATATAACTGTGATCAAGATCACCGCCGCCGACAAGAAATTTCAAGGGATTTTCATCGTAGCTGGTGTTGTGAAGGGTTGCCGCCCGAATTTTTTCAAGCACCGGGCTGTGACGCCAGACCTGTTCCAACCCCTGGGTAAGTGCACCGCAGTTGAGTTTCTCAATGCCCACCAGGGCCGGAGAGGGATAGATGTTGCCGTCCGGCCCCACGGCCACGGATTCCCAGCCCGTGTTGGAGAGATCGTGGCGGGTAGCAGGACTGGTAAAGACCTGACTGCGGATGAGCTCGACATTATCAATCAGGATACCTTTTTTTTCGCCGATTTTTTGGGCGGTAATGAGTTGGGACAGGATTTCGGCAGGTTTGATGAATTGCTTCCTGCTGCCCTTGCCGCGAATAAAATGATAGAGGAGGTGGATATTTTTAATTCCGTGCTCAGCGGCCAGATCCATCATGGCCGGCAGATCATTAACATTGGCCTGATGAACGGCCATGGACAGGGTGATGCCGATATGGGCCTTCCGTATTACCTTGATATTCCGGATTAAACGGCTGAAGGTTCCCTTGCCGCGAATCTCTTCGTGTTTTTTTTCAAGGCCGTCCATGCTGAGCTGGAGGTGGAGGCGTTCCTGGGGCAGGCGGCTCAGAATGTCAAGATGCTTTTCCAAGAGCAGGCCATTGGTGAGCACCACCACATGATTCTCAGGATCTTTGAGGAGATCTTGAATGATTTCGGCAAAATCAGGATAGGTGAAGGGTTCTCCGCCGGTGAAGTAAAAGAGGGTGCAGCCCAGACTTTTTGCCTCACTTAAGGCCCGGTCAAGTTGTTCGCGCCTTAACTCTTCTCTGCGGCTGGGCGAGGAGGAAAAAAGGCAGTGTTTGCAGGCCAGGTTACAGTGGTTGGTCAGATGGAACCAGCATTCCTTGAGCGTGGTCAGGGATAAAAGATCGGCCCGGCCTTGATACGGCTGGGCCGGCTCTGTGCTGATCTGTGATCCCAGCAGGATTTGATCAAGATTCTTTCCGTCGGCCTGACCCTCTTCCAGCAGGTTCTGAATCAGGGTATCAGCCTTACTGTTGGGGACAAACCAGTCCGGTTTTTCAGGATTAATGTAAACGGCCCGGCCATTGTATTTCAGGCGCTGCCAGCAGGTCAGGTTGTTCATGGTTGTTTTTTCCTTACAATATGGATAAAAATTGTCTTACAATCGGATCAAATAATGATAAGGCTCATTTTCATAAAGATCAACAGCAAGGGCATAGCCGTCAAGCTAACGCAAATAACGTTAACATTGCGGGATAGCTTTACCGTAGGAGCCCGCCCTGTGGGCGATTGGTGGCAAGATCTCAAACCAACGCATTATCGCCCGCAGGGCGGGCTCCTACAGGGGTGTAACTAGCTAATATGTTGTTTTTTCGTAACTATTCAGCGTAGGCTGTAAATTGCCCTTTACTCTAGACTGTAACTTATAGTTGTTCCAAAAGGAAAATGATTACTGTTTAAAAATATAAGAATGCATCTCTCCCCGTTACGAATGACCGTAACTTAATCGAATGACGATTTTGAACAGAG
>JAYEPA010000004.1:0-6298 GCA_034723545.1 Thermodesulfobacteriota bacterium
AATTCGACGCCATATCTGCTGTGAGGCAAATTTTCTCATCTGTTTTACCGAACCGTTTATCAGCCGCGATCATCCTCCCGTGTTTTCCTCTCATTTTTCCGAAGCGGAAAAATTGCAATCTCCTATCTGTGCTCTCGTGATTGCCTTAAACAACAGGCACCGATTCTTTCTGACGTTCAAGGAACGATAACTCTGGAAAAACCGGGCGGTAGTCTCAATTCAAATTCGTCTCTGGAAAAAGAAACATCTTCGCGCCAGTCCATGAATTCTAACTCTATGGAACTGTTATGAAGAAGAGACTTGACCGTAATCCTGCCGGGCAGAGGACAGGGTTCAGCCGTATAATCGTCATAAAAGATATTCATAATAATCTCGTCATGATCATCAACTATGAGATGACGGCGGATGACCAGGCCCTGGGGATCAAAAAGAACAAGGCTCATCATATCGCTCTGTTTATAATTCATTTTAAACCAGTATCCCTGTCCATCTTCATCCCGGCTGACATCCCTGATCTGAATAATACCGGGTGAAAGCCTCCCCACGAGCCAATAAAATGTCTGCTCCGGCTGAAAACCATCCGGCGCGTACTTGGCAAACGTTTCTCCTGAAACACTGCCTTTATAGCCCTTGGACTCGGGGATACTCAAATAACGAAAGGTCTCCCCGTCACTCACCAAAACAGCCAGGGGCTGTCCCAAAAGATTGACACCGACGAATTTTAATGAAGAGGGCGTCATGGCCTGGAGATAGCCGTTGATGGTCCCGGCATAAAACAGTGACTTGAGTTTGACGTTGACGGCCGCGTCAACACAGCAGCCGCACTCACGCTGTTGACTGATCATCGTCTTGAAGAGACTGATCGCGTCCTGCTTCTCGACTGCTGTTGTGTTAAGGGTATGGGGCAGAACGGAACACCCGCCGAAAAAAAAAGAGAAAGAAAGAAAAAGAAAAATCCCTACCCGATTTCTCATCTTGAAATGCGGAAAGGCTCTACTCACTGTCACGGTTCCTGATTTCTCTAATCTTTACTATGACCTGCTCCTTTTTGTCCTCGTCCTGATAAAGTGCAACCGCCTGCAGGTAAAAAACAAGTGCCTTTTCTGGTTCACCTTTTTTCAGGTAGGCATCACCAAGATGCTCATTAATTGTGGGATCATCATTCTGCAGGGCCACCGCCTTTTCAAGCTCCTCCACGGCCCGACTGAAATCACCCATCTTAAAATAAACCCAGCCCAAACTGTCTTGAACATAGCCGTCTTCGGGCTTCAGGATGACGGCCCGGCTGACATATTCCAGGGCTTTCTCAAGATTTATCTCTCTGTCAGCCCAGGTATACCCCACATAATTCAAAGCATAGGGCTCATCGGGATCAAGCAGCAAAACCTTCTCCATCTGGACGATCGCCTCGTCAATCTGCCCGAGTCGGTCAAGATAAAGAGCGTATTCAAACAAGACCTTTACGTTATCGGGAAACGCTTTTACAGCCTGCTTGAAAACAGCCCGCCCTTCTTCAGGTCTGTCCTCTTTACGATACAGGGAGGCCAGGACAAAATAAAATTCCTTCCGCCTTGTCTCCTCGTTGGCAATCAACTCCTTCAATAATTTTTCCGCACCATCAAGATCCTTTTCTTCCTGTAAAATTCGGATTCGCATGAGAATACTGTCCTCAAAGACATCCGATTCCGGCAGAATACCGGCCAACACCTGCCGGGACTGAGGGAGTTTGCCTGATTCATAATAGGTCAGGGCGAGCATGGTGCGAACCGCATCCGGGGCATTACTGTTTTCCGATAACACTCGGGAAAAATGTTCAGCCGCCTCATCAAATCTCTTCTGATCAAGCAGGATTCTGCCAATAGTCAGATCAAGTCTTTCATCATCTATCCTGATACTGCGCAACTTTTCAAGCTCATCCAGGGCTTCGTCTATTTTTTTCTGATGGAGATAAAGACGGATCAACCGTTCTGTTGCCTCGTCATTTGTTTCTTCATGTTCAAGAATGCTTAAATAAACGTCCTCGGCCTCTGCAAAACGTTTCCCGGACTCGTAAAATCCGGCAAGCTCCATGGCAAGTGGAGTAGACCAATTCAAATCCAGGGCTTTGTGATAGGCAACAAATGCCTTATCATAAAAATGCAGTTCCCGGTAAAGTTTGGCCAGATAACTGTATCCCATGAAGGAATCCGGATCAACAGCTACAAGATGTTCAAGGGTTTTTCTGGCCTGGCCGTAGTCTCTATTTTTTGCATACAAAGTGCCAAGAAGCAGCAAGCTATGCGTATCATCCGGCTCAATCTTCAAAATGGCGAGATAGGAATTTACGGAATCTTCATAGCGTCCCATGACAGCATAAAGATTTGCCAGCAGGGAACGAGCATCCAGATCGTCCGGATTTTCGTCGACGATTTTTTCCAGGGCGACAGCGGCCTGCTCATTTTTACCGCTGTTTATCAACAACAGCGCAAGTTTCATGGTAATGGAATGAACTCCAGGATCACAGACCAGGGCCTTTTCATAGGCTTCCATGGCTTCTGCAAATTTTCCCTCGATCTCGGCGGAACGCCCCCACATAAAATAAAAATAGGAACAGGCCGTATCAACAGAATCTGAATATGATTCAGAATACAATGCAGGCGCGGGATTGGAATCCTCTGTCTGCCGTCCCGAGCAGGAAGAACAGAAAAGAAGAAGGCTGAGACCTAAACAAATTATTTTTTTCATGGATACTTGAACCTTTGAACCTCTGATGCCGAATTATCACGATCTGCTGAAAAAATCCCCCTAAGTCCCACTTTTCCCAAGAGGGGTCTTTTTCGGATATGTCCTTAAGTTAATGACATTAAATTGTATCCTGTAAACGGAAAAGAAGCAAAAAAAAGCGACAAAATCATGGATTTGTGATCATTTCCAGGACCCGCGCCTCAAGACTCAAGACATCCCGTCCAATAATCCTTACCGGACATTGAAGGCGTTCGTCATGACATAAGCCGAGAATAAGAAGGTTGAGATGTTCGATATATCCCTTGTTCAACGAGGCCTTTCCTTGCTCATGAATAAGAGGAATGGCCGGCTGCAGGATGACAAGGTGGCTGAAAAGAATATTCGTCACATGAAAACAATGATCCAGATACGCCTCGAGTTCGGCGAAATCCACGTCAGTATCTCCCTGAATATCACCAAGTGTGTATGCCATCATGTCAATGGGTGTTCTGTCGGTTATGAAACCACCGGTTTCCCGGCGCCAGATTTTTTCAGCCTCTTCGATAATTTTATGCTGAATCCAAATCCTGGTGGAAAAATCCATTCTATCCGATGGCTTCAGGCCGTTTTCGGCAAAAACCTTGCTGGTGGATGTGCGCAGGAAAGGAATTCCGAGGCTAAGCGCAACCTCGGCCGCCAGTGTCGTTTTGCCGGTGCGATGACTGCCGCATAAACCGATTTTCCCTTTTAACATGGAATCATTTCCCTATTAACGGCAATGCGGTTGGCCAGATGAACCGCTGCCTGAAGGCTTGAGGGATCAGCCACACCCTTACCGGCAATATCATAGGCCGTGCCGTGATCCACCGAGGTCCTGACAATAGGCAGACCGAAAGTCACATTAACGCCGTCACTGAAATGAAGCAGTTTAAAAGGAATCAACCCCTGATCATGGTACATACAGACCACCGCGTCATACTCTCCTGCGGCTGCCTTGAAAAAAACCGTATCCGGCGGGAATGGCCCATGAACATGACAACCGCGCATGGCAGCCGTATTGATTGCCGGAGCAATCACCTTAATTTCCTCATCGCCAAAAAGTCCGTCTTCACCCGCATGGGGATTGAGACCTGCCACTGCGATTTTCGGTTCAGAAATGGCAAAATCGCGCCGCAGTGTGCGGTCCGTTGCCATAATCATCCCGGCAACGCTTTCCCTGGTTAGCAACCGAGGCACCTGGGCAAGTCCCACATGAATCGTGACCAGAGTCACCCTCAACCTGTCACCGGTCATCATCATGCCGTATTCCCGTGATTGGCAGAGATCAGCAAGCATTTCAGTATGCCCCGGATAGTTATACCCTGCCGCCTGCAAACTTGATTTGGCAATGGGGCAGGTGGTCATTGCGGCCAGCACTCCATTTTGAAGCAACCGCACCGCAGTTTCAATATAAAGGGCCATAGCCCGGCCGGTCCGTTTATCGGGTCGGCCCCAGTAAAGAGTTGCCGGATCAAGGCCATGGTCAGGCGCCAACACCGGAATGGTTCCCGCAACGATATCCTGCCCTGGTTGCCAGGCAACAATTTCAGCATCCAGCCGCAATTCCCGGGCGCACCAGTGCAACACCTTCGAATCGCCGATGACAACGACCTGTTCTTCTGCCGAGTGGTGGCCAGAGGCAAAAAACTTCAATATAATTTCAGGGCCCACGCCCACGGGACACCCCATGGTAATGGCCACTGGTAGATGTGATGTTACCTGATTCATCCGTTGCCCTCTGCCCCTTAGCCCCTCTGCCCCTTTGCCCCTTTGCCCCTCTGTCCCTCTGTCCCTCTGTCCCTCTGTCCCTCTGTCCCTCTGTCCCTCTGTCCCTCTGTCCCTTAACAATTCACATCAAAAGCATTCCTGACAACCTCAATCTCCGCCTTCCCGTCCGCCAGAACACTCACTACATCAAATCTGGCCGGCTGATCATACAGAGAGTTGCGACTTAAGTATTCCAGCGCGACCTTGGTCAACTGGACACGCTTTCGGGCCGTGACAGCCTCGAAGGGATGGCCGTATCGTCTGTTGCTACGTGTTTTGACTTCGACAAAAACCAGGGTTTTCCCTTCCTGGACAATCAAATCAATTTCACCGGACCGAGTACGATAATTTTGCTCCAGGATGACAAAACCCTTTTTCTCCAAGAACCTGCGGGCAAGCTCTTCTCCTTTTCTGCCCAGGGTCTGTCTTTTTTTCGTCATGATTGTTTTTTTACTATCTAGGTTGGTTAGGCTGTAGGCTAAAGACTATTAGGTTTCATGGACTTAACCCTTTACAAACTCCCGGACCCTTTTGAATGTTTTACGGTGAATTGCGCAGGGACCGAATTTTTCGATCAATTGACGATGTTCTGCGGTGGGATAGCCTTTATGGCGAAGGAAATTATACTGGGGAAATTGCTCGTGATAATGGGCCATAATTCTGTCCCGGGTAACTTTGGCAATAATTGAGGCGGCGGCAATGGAGGAGCTTTTCGACTCTCCCCTGACAAGGGTCTGCTGGGGAAGAGAAATAGGAACGGAAAATTTTCCGTCGACAAGAAGATAATCAGCAGGATGCGGCAGGGATTCCACCGCCCTTTTCATAGCCAACAGAGAGGCCTGAAGGATATTGATCTCATCAATTTCCTCAGGTGATGCCAGACCGATACCCATGGAAATCTTCATGGTCTGCAAAAGAGCAAACAACTTTTCTCTGGCTTTTTTTGAAAGTTTTTTTGAATCTTTAAACTTATGGTGATCACAGTCAAGAGGAAGAACAACTGCCCCAGCTACCACCGGCCCGGCCAAAGGCCCACGACCGGCCTCATCAACACCGGCAACCATCTTACAGCCTTGACCCGCAAGTTCACGCTCAAAACTGAATGGCCCGGACCAATCCTGATCAAAAGATGACATTATTCGGCTCAAGACCGCGGCACGCACGCCAACACCGTCCAGACTGACGAACGCGCCTCTCTCCAACATTTTTCATCTCAAAACGAAATCAGCGCACCCTCTTTTCACGAATACGTGCAGCCCTGCCGCGCAGATCACGAAGATAGTAAAGTCTTGAACGACGTACCTGTCCACGGCTGACAATCTCAACCTTCTCTAATTTAGGAGAATGAAGAGGGAATGTTTTTTCCACGCCAACCCCGTGGGAAATTTTTCTCACCGTGAAATTAGCGCCCATGGTACCTCTTTTACGGCGAATGACGACGCCCTCAAAGATCTGCACCCGCTCCTTGGCTCCCTCAAGAATACGAATATGCACCTTAACCGTATCTCCAGCTCGAAAATCCGGCATGTCATAACGCATGTTTTCTACTTCAATTTTTTCCATGATATTCATTGTACCGCTCCTTATTTATATATGTCTAATCGGTTGTATTCGTTTAACTAGTTTTGTTTGTTTTGTTGGTTGGTAACTATTCAGCTGCAACTCATCTTCGCTCATTTAGGCCTGCTTGAGTAGCACAAGTACGCTTCGCAGACCTAAATAAACGAATCTAAGGCACATCTGAACAGTTACGGAACTGTGGTTAGACCAATTTGGTGCCCTACCTGAA
>JAYEPA010000005.1:0-6200 GCA_034723545.1 Thermodesulfobacteriota bacterium
AATTGGTAAGGCAAGGTTGACGGTGAACGGTTTTAGAGATATTGTAGCGGCAAGGGACAGATCAGCGGCCGGTCCCACGGCGCCGGCCAAGGGTCTTTTTTTACGCGAGGTTTATTATTGAGTCCGGTCGGCCCAATAAAACCTGAAATTTTTTTATTAATCAAGAGGATAGGACAGGACAATGGGTTCAGAAATTATCAAACTGGCTGAAAGAATGCAGCAGATCAAACCTTCACCCACGCTGGCAGTCAATGCCAAGGCCAAGGCCATGAAAGCGGCCGGGGCGGATATTTTGAATTTCAGTGTCGGTGAACCGGATTTTGATACGCCTGCTCATGTATGCGAAGCTGGCAAGGCGGCAATTGATGAAGGATTTACACGCTATACTGCGGTGCCGGGAATCATTGAGCTCCGTGAAGCCATTGTCAAACGCTTTGCCGAGGATAAAGGCTGGGATTATGAACCCGATCAGGTTCAGGTCAGCTGCGGCGGCAAGCACGGCCTTTACAATATGGCCCAGGCCCTTTTCGGTCCGGGTGATGAAGTTCTGATTCCAACCCCGTATTGGGTCTCCTATCCGCCCATTGTTCTGCTGGCCGGCGCCACCCCTGTGCTGGTCCCCCTGCCCGAGGAAAATAATTTTGATTTGTCTGTTGAACTTCTTGAGCAATATGCTACAGAAAGAACCAAAGGCATCATCCTGAACAGCCCGTCAAATCCCACCGGCGCTATTTTTTCAAAGAATGCTCTGGACGCGGTCGGGAACATGGCCCTGAAGAATGGTTGGGCGGTGATCTCCGATGATATCTATGACACCATTGTTTTTGATGAAGGCCCTGTTCCCCATGTTCTTGATGTTGATCCGAAATTAAAAGAGCAGACCCTTATTTTAAACGGCGTATCCAAATCATTTGCCATGACCGGCTGGCGTATCGGTTATACCCTTGGTCCCAAACATATCATCGCCTCCATGAACAAGATTCAGAGCCAGTCGACCTCAAATGCCTCTTCGATTGCCCAGAAGGCCGCTCTGGCAGCGGTTTTAGGACCGCAAGATTTTCCAATCATGATGAAAGACTCGTTTCTGCCACGGCGTGAATTTATTCTCAGTGAACTGCTGTCCATTGACAATATTTCCTGTGTGACACCAAATGGGGCTTTTTATGTTTTTCCGAATATGTCTGCCTATTACGGCAAATCCGTGGGCGGGAAGAAGATAAACGGTTCTGTCGAGATGAGCGCCTATCTTCTGGAAGAGAGTTTCATGGCCACTGTTCCGGGCGCGGCCTTTGGCGCGGATGAGTTTGTCAGGTTTTCTTTTGCCTCTTCAATGGACAATATAAAGGAAGGAATGAACAGGTTGAAGGAAGCGATTTCCAAGTTAGCCTGATTATTCTCGTCCATTTTGGTCTTCTCGAATAGTACCAGTGCGGAGTCTTCGCTTCTCTTACCGTTTAAAGTTCCAAATAAGCGAAGACTCTTAATGGTTGAGGTACCCCGATCAAAAGAGAGTTTCTCTGTTGACCGGGGTGTTGATGTGAAAATTTCTGTTGAACAAGTGTGCCGATTTTTTACTCGGATGCGGATGCGGTAAGGATAACGCTGACCCGCCTGTTCAAAGCACGACCTTCTGCAGTAGTATTGGTGACCATCGGATCTGCCTTGCCGTACCATTGCAGAGTAATACGATTCGGATCGATATTGCTGTTTTCCAGCAGTAATGTGGCCACAGATTCAGCACGTTTTCTGGAAAGTTCCATGTTGTATCCTTCGCTGCCCACACCATCGGTATATCCGGCCAGGGTTACCCGCACCTTTGGATGCGAATCGATAAATTTAGCCAGAACCAACACCCTTTCACGGTACTGCGGCTGCAAGTCAAACTTGTTAAATTCAAAAAAGATACCGTTCTCGATATCAACTGTCACAATTTTTTGAATAACCCTGTACAGTGCGCCTGTAGTGTATCCGGGATTATTCAGCAGATTGAAAAAGGGAATCACCAGGGAGCATTCATTAAGTTCAGACATTGCCTTGAGAAGTTTCTCTTCCTTTTCTCCGGTGGCACTGCTGACCGCGTAAATACAGATGTCATATTTTTGTTCGAGTTTTTTGGCCTGTTTCAGTGGTGTCGCAAAGTTTTCCTTCTTGGAGTAGGTGCCGTCCGTGAAAACCAGGATTGCGGTTTTTCCCTTCAGCCCGGCCAGGATGGAATCAAGTTCAACCAAGGCGTTCTGAAGCAATGTCGGCCCACTGGCCTTGGCAGGCAAAGCCTCAATGGCCTTGGCAACAGAGTCCTTGCTGTACGGGGTCATGGGGGAAATAGTTTTGAAAGGAGCAGTGTTTGAACCCGCCTTGGGAGTGAACGAGTAAAATCCTATGTTCCAGTCCAGATCGGGCAGTGTCATGTTAGCTTGGTTCAATATTTCACGTTCTGCTTCCAAGCGGGTCATGGTGGTTTCACCATAGTTTTTTGTCATGGAACTGGAAGAGTCAAAAAGAACAATTACGTTGTCCACTGTTTTTTCAAAGACCTTCTCTACGCTCATGATTATCTCGGCAGCAGAGGCAGAGGTTGTCATAATTCCCAGTAAAAAAGTGCAGACAGCCAGGAATGTTCTTACCGTTTTTGCTTGTTTCATCGCATTTTCTCCATTTTTATTTTTCATTTTCCGGCTATCAGGGCACGATTGCTCTGATAGCCGGTGTTGCGTATTGGTCGTTTGGGGCGTAAGATTTCAAACTAACCCACTAAAGTGGAAATGAACGTAGAATTCTTAGGACTCTTTTCAGTACTCGCTTGGCGGGTGTAAGTGCCTTGGTGGTTATATAACTACCTTTTTATACACGCTTCTAAGTAACAAGATTTCGAGAACTACTCATAAATACCGTAAAAACAGCATGATAAACATAAAAAAATCGCACACGTCATCCCGGCATGTTTTTAGCCGGGATCCAGAAACTTGCCACTCACTCCATCCTGGATTCCGGCTAAAAGCATGCCGGAATGACGATATAATTCTTTTGTTACTTTTATAATAAACGCCGGTATTTTCACACCGGTTAGGATGCTGAATAGTGACCTTGTTTCAAAACTATTTTTTGAGTTTTTTGTTACAGCTTCTCAGGAGTAAGGCACCAAAAGCTGTAACGGAATCCATGGACTATATCATTGCTGTTCAGGTCAAAATGAGTCCCCTGAATTGTCGAGTCACTGGTAGCCATGAATCGATAGTGGAGATGATAAGGTGATAAGAAATTGTTTTTCAGCAATATCGCTGAAAATCGACCAGAACAGGAGTGTTTCATAATCGCTCACCCCTCATTTTTTGAAAATAATGCCTACTATTATGATTGTCAATAAGAATTTGCAATCATATGCGGAGCAGACTCAATGAGGTGAAAGAAATTGGCGAAATTCCCATTTTACAACTGGCTGTCAAGCGGTAGAATACCCATTAAATCAGTCGTAAAACGTTTCCAGAAGCTGGTCTCAGGCTCCTTTTCATACACTGTTTCCTGACCATCCTCATGGTCGATCCATCTGAGCCAACCGTCCTCATTAACGATCACCTGGTAGGTGGCCGTTGACAGTTTTTTGTCAATTTGAGCTGCAGCAGTACCGGCCACAACCGGTGATTTGATGATGACCCCGAGTTCCGTATTGATGTAAGCGGAACGCGGATCCCAGTTGAATGAACCCAGGAATATGACATTGCGGTCGACAATAAACGCCTTGGTGTGCAGGTTTGATTCCGCCTTGGTGTTGCCGGATTCATTTGCACTGGCAACACCGGCATCCGGCTTGAACTCATAGATACGCACACCTCTCTGGATTAACGGTTTCCGGGTCGGCGCGTACCCGGAGTGGACCACTGCATGATTGTTAGACGCAAGCGAATTCGTAATGACAATGACATCGACGCCGCGGTCCACCAGGTCTCCCAATCTGTCGATGGCCTTTTTGGTTGGAATAAAATACGGCGAAATGATGATCAACTCTTTTGCGGCCTCATCAATGGCTGCGACCAGCGGTGGAATAATTGATTCATCATGTTTCAGATCTTCATCGCGGGCTTTTTTGGGCGAGTCGTAAACGAGTTGATATGGTGCCCAGGTATAGTCGCTGCCATCCACTGCAATAATTTCGAATATGGACCTGGTCAGCACATCGGCATAGCGGCTGTTTTCAAGGCCTTCCTTGGTGTTTTCAATCCAGCCTCTCAGTGTTTTCATGGCCACGTCGGGATCTTCCGGCACATCGATGAATGCCGGTGTCGGGAGCGCGAACTGATCATTCCAGTAAGTATCAAATTGTCTTGAAACATCCTTGACCACAGGACCAATTGCAAGGATGTCGGCATCACCGAAATTGACATCCTGCCGGGCCCCGAAATACTCTGCGGCAATATTGCGTCCGCCAATAATCGTGAACTGGTTATCGACCGTGAATGTCTTATTATGCATACGGCGATTGATCCGACTGAAATCGGTCAGTGAATTCCAGGCCCTCCATCCAGTGCGCGCAACCGGATTGAAAATACGCAGCTCGACATTCGGGTGACTGTCGAGTGCCGCCAAGCCCGAATCATAGCCTGTGGTCAGAATATCATCCAACAAAAAACGGACGCGCACACCCCGGTCGGCAGCATCAAGCAGGGCTTCGATGAAAAGAGCTCCGATGACGTCGGCGTTGATCAGGTAATACTGCGTATCGATACTGCGCTCCGCCCACTGGGCCAGCAGTATCCGTGTTGCAAGCGCATCGACACCATCAATCTGTAAAATAAATCCAGACTCGCCAGGCGGATGGGCTGCGGCCCGCGGCGCCGCGTAACCACCCAGGTGAGTGTCATCGGTATCCTCGAATGCGGTGCTCTCCGACTTCGGGTCGTCAAAGTTAATGGTGGCGCAGCCTCCGAGACCGATAGCTATGAATATCAGCAGCCAGCTGATTCCGGTACTCCCTTTGGAAATCCTGCTCAACATTAAACTCATCGCAGTCCTATGTGCCATTTTCTTTGTTAGATATTTTTTTCAGTTTCAAACCACCGGTAAACAAGCCCGGCCAAAATAGCACCTATGATAGGAGCAAGCCAAAAAAGCCATAATTGAGATACAGCCCATCCTCCCTGAAATATTGCAACACCAGTGCTTCTCGCTGGATTAACTGATGTATTCGTAACAGGAATGCTGATAAGGTGAATAAGGGTGAGACCGAGACCAATAGCAATAGGAGCGAAACCTTGTGGTGCGCGTTTATCTGTTGCACCTAAAATAATGAAAAGAAACATAAATGTCATAACTATTTCAGTTACTAGTGCGGCAGTCAGGCTATACCCACCAGGAGAATGCTCTCCATAGCCATTCGATGCAAAGCCGGCTGTTACATCAAAACCTGCTTGTCCGGTAGCAATAACATATAATACCGCTGCTCCAGCAAGACCACCGGCCACTTGTGCCGCGATGTAGGGGACAAGTTCAGCAGTTGAAAACCTTCCGCCTGACCAAAGGCCAATTGAAACAGCTGGGTTGAGGTGGCAGCCGGATATATGACCAATAGCAAATGCCATTGTTAATACGGTAAGCCCGAAAGCAAAGGAAACCCCCAGTAAGCCTATCCCTACCTCTGGAAATGCAGCAGCCAGAACAGCACTGCCACATCCACCTAATACAAGCCAAAATGTACCAATAAATTCTGCACCCAGTTTTTTTGTTAATGTCATTTTTTTCTCATTTGTTTGTAATTTTTCGATAAATGGTGGCGTTTTGACAAGCGCCCCCTTAGCAAAAAGTTTTAATCCATCTTCACAGGTTCGCTCAGAGCCCAGGTCCATTGATCCAGGTCACGTTCTCTGGAAAGGGACTTTTTGCCTGTTTTTGAGTAACACTGATAGGACCAGCTCGATCCTTTCATAAATATTTTAATCAATCCAAGATTTGGATGGTTATACCATCCGGATTCAATTGTACCTTCCATCTTTTTTCCCCTTCAATAAGTTTGACAATAAAAAAAATATTTTTGTAACGTAACCATTTAGACTGTAGAAGAGATGACCTTGTTACATTCTAGAGCGGTGGTGCGAGAAACACCCTTAAAAAAAGGGTATAGACCGACTTCGAAACCTATTAGCCTTTGGCCTACAGCCTAACCCGCATGAATAGTTACTTTTTGTCCAGACAAAGGGAGATGCACTCCC
>JAYEPA010000006.1:0-6196 GCA_034723545.1 Thermodesulfobacteriota bacterium
AGTTACGGGCCATCGGTATTCAGCCGGACATCCTGCTCTGCCGTACGGACAGACCCCTGGACCAGAAACTGAAAGCCAAGATTTCACTGTTTTGTAACGTGGATACCAATGCGGTGATCACGGCCAAAGATGTGGATTCGATTTACGAGGTTCCCCTCTGTCTCCATGACGAAGGAGTTGACGAGAAGATCCTTGATTTGCTCAATGTCTGGACTCGGTCGCCACGGATACAGCCCTGGAAGGATCTGGTGCAGAAGGTCAAGGAGCCTAAACATCAGGTCCTGATCGCGATTATTGGTAAGTACGTTGATTTGACCGAATCCTACAAGAGCCTGCATGAGGCCCTGGTGCATGGCGGCGTGGCCAATGATGCCACCAAGGTTGAACTTCGTTATGTGAACGCTGAGGATCTGGAGAGTGGCAAGCCCGAAGAGTTTCTGGCCGGCTGTCATGGTATTCTGGTACCCGGCGGTTTTGGTCATCGCGGTGTTGAGGGGAAGATAAGGGCCATTACCTATGCTCGGAAGAATAAAATTCCTTTCTTTGGTATTTGTCTGGGTATGCAGCTTGCCGTGATCGAGTTTGCCCGTTCCATCGGCATGAAAGATGCCGACAGCATCGAGTTTAACAGCAAGACCAAGCATCCGGTAATTTATCTGATGAAGGAGTGGTTTGATGAGCGTAGAAATAAAATGCAGATTCGGGATGAGAATTCCGAAAAGGGCGGTACCTTGCGCCTTGGCTCCTATCCCTGCCGTCTGGCGAAAGACACTTTTGCCCATGAGGCCTATGGTGTTGATGATATAGACGAACGCCACCGTCATCGCTACGAATTTAATAATGAATTCCGTGAGCAGCTTGAAGCAGAGGGCCTGGTCATCAGCGGCGCTTCGCCGGATAACAACTTGGTGGAGATCGTCGAGTTAAAGGACCAGCCCTGGTTTCTGGGCTGTCAATTCCATCCGGAATTCAAGTCACGGCCAATGGATCCCCATCCGCTGTTCAGGGAATTTATCAGGGCCGGATTGGAGTTTGCCAAGGTGAAATGATGGTAAACGCTTACGAATGGTGGTTTTCGAAAATGTTAATCCCTGGTGAAAGGTAACTTTTCGATAAGTGGAGGTGTACAGACTGCCTCTCCCTTTGAAAAAGGGGGATTGAGGGGGATTTTTTTAAGTTGGCACCAGTTATTGAGAAGTTACGGTGAAAGGTTACAAATGATGGATATTGTTGAGATCAATGGCAGGTTCCGGGTTGGCGCCGGGCACCCCTTGCTGCTTATTGCCGGTCCCTGTGTGTTGGAATCAGCCGCGATTGCCAGGGAAATCGCAGCAGGTTTAAAAGAGATTACCGACCGTCTTAACATTCCCTTTGTGTTCAAGGCCTCTTTTGACAAGGCCAACCGCACATCCCTGGATTCGTTCCGCGGTCCCGGTTTAAAGGATGGCTTGGCCATGCTTGGCGAGATTCGGGAAGAGTTCGGCGTCCCGGTAATCTCGGATATCCATGAAACAGCACAGATTGCTCCGGCGGCCGAGGTTCTGGATATTCTGCAGATTCCCGCCTTTCTCTGCCGTCAGACCGATCTGCTGGTTGCCGCCGCGCAGACCGGCAAGCCGGTCAGTATTAAAAAAGGCCAGTTCCTGTCGCCCTGGGATATGGAGCATGTGGTTGGCAAGGCCAAGGCCCTGGGCAATCGTCATATCCTGCTCACTGAGCGGGGCGCATCATTCGGCTATAATAATCTGGTGGTGGACATGCGTTCCCTGCCGGTGATGCGATCCCTGGGATGTCCGGTCATTTATGATGCCACTCACAGTATCCAGCTTCCCGGCGGCGCCGGGGGGAGCTCAAGCGGCCAGCGTGAGTTTATCCCGCCTTTAACCAGGGCTGCCGTGGCTGCGGGTATTGACGGTCTTTTCATGGAAGTGCATCCTGATCCGGACAAGGCGCTTTGTGACGGCCCCAACTCCATGCCCCTTGATCAGGTGGAATCCCTGCTCACCACCCTTTTGCGGATTCATGAACTCACCGCATCGGAATCTTTGCCGGGAGAGAGTCATGTCAGATAACGGTTGTGCCTATCCCTCCGATTGCGAGCTGACCCAGGCTCTGTTGAAAAAAGCCGCTTCCCGCCTGCAACCCGAGGAAAGAGGCTATGTCTGGAAGTCCTGCCTGCCCAGGGCCAAGCCTGTGAAACTGCTTCTTCTTGATGTGGACGGAGTTCTCACCGACGGCTCGCTTTCCTACACCCATGACGGCAGAGAGATCAAGACCTTTCATTCCCGTGACGGTCTCGGTTTGAATCTGCTCAGAGAGGCCGGTGTTGAAGTCGGACTGATAACGGCCAGAACATCGGAGGCCTTGAAGAGACGGGCCCAGGATCTTGCCATTCCCCATGTCTATCAGGGAAAGCGCAAAAAAATAGAGGTCTACCGGGAGATTCTGGCAAAGCTCAATTTGCAGGATCATGAAGTCGCCTATATGGGCGATGACTGGCTTGACCTGCCCCTTCTTGTCCGGGTTGGTTTTTCCGCCTCCGTAGCAGATGCCGTACCTGAAGTCAGGGAGGTGGTTCATTACATCTCGAAAAGAAACGGCGGTAAGGGCGCCGTGCGCGAGGTTTGTGATTTGATTATTGATGCCAAAGGGATGACTGAGACCCTGCTGGCTCAGTATCTGGTATAATTTTGAAAGGTATAAGGTGTTTAGGTTGAAGGTTGAAGGGAAAAATTCATCAACCCTTCGGCCTTCTGCCTTTTACCTTCAACCTTTATTATTCTAATGTTGGAATCAAGAAACACGGTCTGGCTCCTTCCTTTTGTTTTTATCATGGCCTCGCCTCTCTGGTGGGCTCCGGTAACGAAGTTTCTTACGCCGAGATACGATTTTTCCTCTCTGGGCCAGTCCATTCCCCCCGTCAGTACTTTTTTGATGAAAGACGTTTTCCTGACCAGGTTTACAGATGGGCGGAAAGAGCTGATTGTTGAGGCCGAGCGCGTCCGATCGGAAAAAGTAGATGGCGATTTGCGCATGGAAAAGGTGGATGCCTCCTTTTTTGACGACAATAATCAGGTTGAGGGGCGAATCAGGGGGGAAGAAGGATTATATGAACAAAAAAAAGAGATTCTTACCTTGGAGAATCAAGTTTTCGTGTTTTTGAAAAATGGTTGGACCATGGAAAGCGAGTCCCTGCGCTATTTGCTCAAAAAACAGAAAGTCGAGACGGAAGCGGCTGTTTTGATCAGCAGTGACGGCATACAGGTACGCGGCACGGGAATGAAATATGATTTGGCTTCAGGCGCCTTTCAACTCGGCGGCAGGGTTGTCTGTGATCTTCGTTGAAGGATGAAGGTGTAAGGCCGAAGGCTGAAGGGAAAAGGGGCGCACTCAGACTGACTGCAATAGCTCCGCGCCATTTTTTCCCAGTATCCGTTTTTCCAGTTCATCGCCAAGGTTGAGATTCCTGACCTGGGCAATCGCCCCTTGCTGGTCAGCCCAGGGCGTATCACTGCCAAAGAGAATTTTATCCCCGGGATGTCCCAGTATAATTTCTCTGGCCTCGTCCGCAGTCATAAATTCCAGACAAAATGCGAGATCCAGGTATACGTTTTTACCGACAAGAAACTCTCGAACCTCGTCCCAGAGCTGCCAGCCTCCCATATGGGCGGCAATAAATTTCAGGTCAGGAAAAGCTTTGATCACCCTTGCCGTGCGGATAGGATCGGCAATACGACTTCCGGGAAAGCCGATGTCAAAACCGGAATGCATGAGCAGGATCAGGCCGAGATCGGCTATTTTTTCATAGGCTGGAAAGAGGCGTTCTTCATCAACGGCGAATTCCTGGTAATAGGGATGGAGCTTGATGCCCTTGAATCCCTCATCCTTTATTTTTTCAATGCAGGAGAGCATGTCGGGATTTTCCGGATGAAACGAGAGAAAAGGTTCAAGGCGCTCGGAGCGGATTTTTTTTGACCAGGCCAGAATGGCATCAAACTGGGCCGGCCTGGTGGCAACGGAAGCGACTACGCTTGTGTTGATTTGTGCTCTGTCCATTGAGTGAAGCAGAGATGTGATGGTGCCGTCCAGGACAGCCGTTATATTTGCCTTTGCGGCCAGGATCGGTACGGATTTTACTGCAAGCTGATCCGGAAAGGCATGGGCGTGGAAATCAATGATTTGGGTCATAAAGGTTCAAAGGTTCAAAGGTTCAGGGGTTCAGGGGTTCAGGGGTTCAGGGGGACTGCGCTTTTTCCAAGACTGTGCTTGGAAAAAGTAGCCTTTGGCAACGTATCATAATTTAGAAATAAAACATATTGATTTGGATTTTGGATTACAGAAGATTATATGATCCGATATCCGCATTCCAAAATCCGGAATCAAATTAATATTCAGCGGAGGAAAAAATGAATTCCAAGGAAATTCCTTTAAATGAAAGGATCATTCTGGCTCTTGATGTTGAAAAAACGGAAATTGCCAAAGAGTGGGTGAAAAAGACAGAATCTTCGCTGGGATTTTATAAGGTGGGGTTGCAGCTCTTTCTGGCCGGCTGGTTTGATATTGTTGACTGGATTATTGATCGCGGCCATAAGGTCATGGTGGATCTGAAGTTTTTTGATATCCCGGAAACCGTTAAGCTGGCCATGTCTCAGCTGAATGATCGGGGTGTCAGTTTTGCCACGGTTCATGGCAATGATCCGATTATCAGGGCATCCCTGGCTGCCAGGGATGGTGAAGACGCGGGCCTCAAGGTTCTGGCTGTTACGGTTCTGACCAGCTTTGGCGAAGAGGATTTACGGGCCATGGGAATGACTCAGACCATTGAGGACCTGGTCTTTTTTCGGGCAAAAAGAGCCCTTGATCTTGGTTGTGACGGGGTGGTCTCCTCGGGACTTGAGGCGGCGCGGCTGCGGCATCATCTTGGGGAGAAGTTGTTGATTGTTACTCCGGGCATTCGTCCCGGCGCAAATATCCGTAATAATGATGATGATCAGACACGGATCATGACAGCGGAGAAGGCGATTGCAAACGGCGCGGATTATGTGGTGGTGGGACGACCCATTACCAGGGCGGACGAGCCCCTGCGGGTTATCGGAGAGATGCAGGATGAAATTGGCAAGGGGCTGGAGAAGAGGTCGTAATTTTCAATCAGTGGTGGCAATTTTACCAAAATAGATGCGGCTTGCGAGATTGCCGGTTGTGTGGGGATGCGTAGGAGCACCCCAAGGGCATTCGGAGTCAGTGCTTACCTCCTGCGGGGCACCCGGCCCCCCGGGCGATATAATGGAAGTTTGCAGCATCAGCCAAATATCATCGCCCACACAGGGGTGGGCTCCTACACTAAACAAGCGCCATATTTATTGAGAAGTTACAAGAGGGCTACCAGTTAAAGAGGTAGCAGATAAGCTGCAAAACCATGAGACTGTAGATGCCGGCCACCACATCATCCAGAACAATGCCGGTTCCGCCGTGCAGCCTTTTGTCGATCCAGCCGACGGGAAAGGGTTTGAGGATATCAAAAAAGCGGAAAATGACAAATCCCAGCAGCCAGATCAGAATGTGATTTGGCGCGTAAATCAGGGTGATGAGCATGCCGATGATTTCATCAATGACAATGATGCCCGGGTCCTGACGGTCAATAATCTTTTCAGCGCCACCGGCCGTAATAATGGCGATGACAAAGATCAGACCAAGGGCGATGAAATAAGAATTGGCTGACAGACGAATAAGAAGAAAATGGATGGGCAGGGCAACCAGGGAACCCCAGGTACCCGGCGCTTTGGGCAGGTAGCCGGTGTAAAAGCCGCTGGCTATTGCCATGATAAATTTATCCATTCTGAGATTTCCGTTGTTTTTATTGTTGAATGAAGCCTGAAAAGTTAATTTCGAAAAGAGTTATTAAAATGTGATTACCAACGAACTTCAGCCATAATTGGTGCTTGAACGAAAAGTCAAAAATAACCTTTGATCAAGATGTTAAGATCAGATTTCAAAATGAAGATTTTAGCGGTTAGCTGTTAACTGCTAAAAGCTAATCGCTAACAGCTTTTTGACAAATCTTCGCCACAAAGAATCGCCTGTAACCCTTGTTAACATTAGGATGGGTATTTTCCGTTCAAGCACTAATTAGGCACGGTGTCGTAGGAGCCCGGCCCTCCGGGCGATAAAAGGGTAAATCTTTTGCTCAGAGCCCCTT
>JAYEPA010000007.1:0-6179 GCA_034723545.1 Thermodesulfobacteriota bacterium
ATATTGGTTCATTTGGGCCTTCGAAGCATACTTGTGCTATTCAAGAAGGCCGAAATGGGACAAGATGGGGTGCTCCTGAATAGTTACAAGTATTTTAGAGTAATTCGTGACGAATCATAACCGCCTGCACGGGAATGACGACATGATGGCCTCGTAAAAAGTCCTCAATTCGTCATGCCGGACTCGAAGTCGGCGCTTATCTGATCCGGTATCCATAACTAATTGAAAACACTGGATCGGAGTCGGAGTTTATACCCTGTTTTTAAGGGTGCTATCTCCGGCTTTCGCCGGAATGACGATTCATAGGTGTTTTTGACTTTTTATGAGATCATCACGACATGGTTAAATGAAGTTTTTACGAATTCATCGCACAAGAATCTAAAAATGAAAAAAACAACGCTTACTCTATTCACTCTCATTTTTGTCTTTGCCACTATTACAGTCGGATCGCTTGCCTTTGGCGCATCAGCCGACCATACCGCAGCCCCCTTTCCAAGAGCCCTTGACAGCTATAACGACACTGGGATCATTGATATCTTTGCCATCCTGAAAAATCGCATCAGCCAGGAACCGTTTAACCTGGTTGCCACCATCATTTTTTTCTGCGCCATCATTCACACCTTTATGACCAGTAAATTTCTGGCCATTGCCCATAAATGGGAAAAGGAACTCCAGGATAAAATTGACCGGCAAGAGGTGCCAAAACATTTTGTTCATCATAGGGCCAAGCTTTTTCATTTTCTTGGCGAGGTGGAGGTGGTTTTCGGTCTGTGGGTTATAGCCCTGGCTGGGGCCATTATTTTTTTCTATGACAGGCCAACATGGGTCAATTACATCAGCCATGATGTTAATTTCACCGAGGCCCTGTTCGTTGTAACAGTAATGATCCTTGCGGCAAGCAGGCCGATTTTAAAACTGACTGAAGCCATCATGCAGTTCATTGCCGATATGCTCGGCGGCAGTCTGGCTGCCTGGTGGCTGACTATTTTGACCCTGGGCCCCATACTTGGTTCCTTCATCACCGAACCTGCCGCCATGACGATTTCCGCCCTGCTCCTTGCAGCAAAATTATATGACCTGCATCCCTCTGAAAAATTTAAGTACGCAACCATTGGTTTGCTTTTTGTCAATATCTCGGTGGGTGGTACCCTGACTCATTTTGCTGCCCCTCCGGTTCTCATGGTGGCAGGACCATGGGACTGGGGGATGTTTCACATGATGAGTCACTTTGGTTGGAAGGCAGTTCTGGGAATAGTCATCTCCAACGGACTCTATTTCTTTATTTTTCGTCGTGATTTGAAAGCACTTGAGGCAGAACACGCGGTACGAAGCCTGAAAGACAAAATTCAGCGCACCTTCATGCGGCGTACAGATATGATTGTTGAATTTGAAAAAATCGGCCCCCTTATCAGCCGGGAGATGAATCTCAAGGAAAATTTTGAGCAGCAGGCAGAAAAGGTAGTGGCTGAAATAAAAGACCGTCTGGAAAAACAGTATTTACCTCAGATCGTTGAAAACGGTGCTGACCCGGCGCTGGCGAAGGAGGCCTTTGATCAACGTTTTGAAGAAGTGAAATTACTGAAAAAGCAGGAGGTGCTGCCGATTATTCTGGCCCTGGAAAAACGTGCGCCCTTTATTGACCCTACCTGGGACAGCCGTGATGACAAGGTTCCTGGTTGGGTGACCGGGATCCATGTTTTTTTCATGGCCTGGATTATCTTTAACGCCCATCATCCTGAGCTCTTCATCCCTGGCCTGCTCTTTTTTCTGGGTTTTACCGTGGTCACCTCCCCTTATCAAAATCGCATTGATCTCATTCCACCCATGCTTGTCGGCTTTTTTCTTGGCGGTCTGGTTGTCCATGGCGGAGTACAGGGATGGTGGATTGCTCCGGTGCTGGGCAGCCTGAAGGAAATTCCGTTAATGTTTGGGGCAACCATTCTCACCGCATTTAACGATAACGCGGCCATTACCTTCCTCAGTACCCTGGTGCCGGGTTTTACCGATGAACTGAAATACGCGGTGGTGTCCGGGGCCGTGGCTGGAGGCGGTCTGACTGTTATTGCCAATGCCCCCAACCCTGCCGGACAATCGATCCTGAAAAAATTTTTCCATGACGGTGTTTCCGCCTTGGGTCTTCTGAAGGCAAGCGTACCGCCAACCATTATCGTTTGGCTTTGTTTTCTTGTTTTTCGTTAGGGAAATTAAGCCACAATTATTCTGAGACGCTCAGAAGAGGGGTATTGTGGTGTCTTTTTTATTCTCATTAACCCGTGATTGATTACAGAAAATCCATAAATATAGCAGCGTGTTTCTTTGTGTTTTTCGGGCTGCTGTTTTTGAATAGCAGCTTTGCATCGGCAGTTCTGGAGGCGGATGAAGTTTTGGTCATTGTCAACAGCCGGGCTGAAGACAGTGTGGCCCTGGCACAATACTATATGAAAAAGCGAGGGGTTCCAAAAGAAAACCTGCTGAAAATCAGGGTCGAAGAAAAGGAGACCTGCAGCCGCAAGGATTACAATAAAAAAATATTTGCGCCGGTAAAAAAATATCTTGAGCTTCGAGAAACAACGAATGCGCTGCCGTTTATTCGCTGTTTGTTGTTGATGTACGGCATGCCTTTAAAGGTGGCGTCGACCGAATTGACAAAAGCTGAAAAAAAGAAGCAGAATATTCTGAAACGGCAGCAGAGTGCGTTGAAAAAAGAGCAGAAGGCCTTGGGCGGGGATGATCCTGAACAAAAAAAATTGGCCGAGAAATTTAAAGAGCTCAAGAAAGCTTTACAGCTTTTGCAGAGGAAAAGTGAACTTTCCTCTCTCGATTCCGAGCTGGCCCTGGTCCTGGCTGGAGATTATGAACTGCGCGGCTGGCAGGCCAATCCTGCATATCTCGGTTACCGTGGCCGGAAGATTGCCGATATGCCGGATATCTCCCTGATGGTGGCCCGGCTTGACGGACCGACCCCGGAAGTTGTCAGGCGCATTATTGATGACAGTCTGGCGGCAGAAGAAAGGGGGCTGTCCGGCACAGCCTGTTTTGACGCCCGCTGGCCGCGGCCTGATCAAAAAAAAGTAAAACAATTAAAAGGCTACGGTTTTTATGATAACTCTCTTTACCTGGCGGCTGACCAGGTGAAAAAGGATGGCCGTCTTAAAGTCGTTGTAAATGATAAACCTGAACTTTTTCAGCCGGGAGAATGTCCGAATACAGCTCTTTACTGCGGCTGGTACCGCCTGTCGCATTATCTTGATGCCTTTGACTGGCAGACCGGAGCGATCGGTTATCATATCGCCAGTGGTGAGTTGAAGACCTTGAAAAATAAAAACAGCAAGGTCTGGGGTAAACGGATGCTCGAGGACGGGGCAGCTGCTGTGATCGGTCCGGTTGCCGAACCCTACGTTCAGGCCTTTCCGCCGCCGGCTCTCTTTTTTACTCTTTTGCTGGATGGTCGTTTTACTCTGGCTGAATGTTACGCGTTTTCGGTTCCTTTTCGTTCATGGCGCATGGTCCTGGTCGGCGATCCCCTCTATCGGCCTTTTCCTGTCACCCGTTCCATCCCGGTGGGGAGGTAATGGTGGTCTGCTGAAAACTTCCCATTGGCGGTAACGATCCTATCCACCGAAGACGGCCAGGTCATCACCATCCCTATTCCGGCATGTTGGCCGCAACATACTCGATCATCTGCGCAGGGGTGACAATCGGACCGATAGTGGATCTCAACGCCAGCAGATCTCGTCTCCAGGTATCCAGAGTGTGGAAGAATTCCGAGGGCATCCCTTTTTCCTTGGCAAATTCCTTGATTGACATATCCACCCGGCTGACGAGATTATCGATGTACAGGGAAAATTGTTGAGTATACGTCTCTCGCTCATAATCCTTGCCAATGACATCGGTAAACAATTTTTTCAAGTCACGATACTTGGGAATACAGCCGATGGGCGTCCAGATTGTCTCCACCTTGTTTTGATGCATCAGGGCCATGATCAGCATCCACACTTTCGTATCGCGTTTTTCTCCTATAAGGCCGTCTTGTTCCCCTGGGGCTAATGTTCCACGGGCGCTTTTGTGCAGCCAGTAATTCACCTGAAAGCCGCTGGGAAGATTGTTTTTATCAATATCCGGGTTCTCTCCAAAGGCTTTGTAATGTTTGATGTATTGGCCCAGGGGGCCGGGAAAGAAGGCTTCGTTGGCGAAGGGGGATCGTTTTTCACTGCCGTCCGCGCCGATTTCAGTGGCCGTGGTGGCGGAGCGGATAATCGCGCCATGGACAACCGTGTTCATCCAGTCATGGGCCATGACAATCGTCGGCATGGTCGTATAATCCCGCCCGCCGAACAGCAGACCGCTCAGTTTAACTCCTTTGATGTTTTCCGCCGCAGCATCATGATTTTCCAGTGCATCAAGGGAAATTGTAAAACGGGCATTTTTATGAGAGGCTAATTTACCTGATTTTTTCGACCAGTCCCCGGCGAAATTTTTTCCCTTTTCAGGAAGCTCCTGTCCCATCCCTTCCCAGTATGGTTGGCGATTGTGCAACAGAAGGTTTGAAAAGATCACTTCTTTATCTTCACCTTCCAGAACATCCATGGTTTCCGGATCATCTGTTCGGTTTACCCCTTCTATGATGCCGAACATCCCCTTTTCCGGGTTTACGGCACGAACCTCGCCACTTTCAGAATCAATAAAGATCTTGGCTAAATCATCACCAATCAGTGAGCCGCCGGTCATTGCCGTTCCGGTTTTGCCACAGCCGCTGGGGTAAGCGCCGGCAAAATACACCACATCACCGTCAACTTCAAACCCGGTGATAAACATATGCTCATCCAGCCGTGTGCCGAAATGATTGCGGAGATTATGCATGTTGGCAAAACGGTGATTTATTTTTTTTGGCGCAATGGAATTCCCGGCATACTGGTTGTTGGTGCTGTATGAGCGGAAGCGTTCCACATCCATATAAATACGTCTGTTCTGCAGATTAGCGGAAACGTTGGTTGGTGTGAGCTCTCCGGCGCTGTGATAGTTGATGAACAAATAGCCTTTTTTCTCAACATCCCTGGAGAATTTATCCGGAGCCATCATGCGGTAGAGGAGAAATTCACTATGGGTAACATAATACGAATCCGTGATCTGCAAGGTCGGGTCAGCCACCGGACTGCCGATGGGCCCCCGGGAAATGAACGAAACAATCAATTCTTTATCTTTCATTAAATCGTTCATGATGCCGCGGACTTCAAGTAAACCGGCCCGATGTTCTACCTTTTGCTGGAGAGAACTGATTGGGGTGTCGTCATAAGCCAGATATTTTGTGTTGGCAGTATCGCGCCCCTGATCATCAGGGCCATCAAAGTGGCAGGTATGTCCTTTAAAAGATAAAGGAGACTCTTCATTGTTTTTGAGCGCCTGGTGCCGGATATAGGCGATATCTTCTTCGGAGCCGGTGTTTATAAAAATTGAAGAGGGATTCAGACGCGTTGCCCCGTTGAAGATCGGTGCAATCACTTTCGGACTGCAGAGCATCAATTTGTCACAGTTGCTTTCATCCATCAGACTGACAAGAAAGGTTTTCATCATTTCCAGTCTGAGAACATCTTCTTTGCCGCTTTGTGGGGAATTGCCGTCTGGTTCTTTGTTATCGTTCTTCATTTAAGGTCTCATTTTTTGTTGAATTTCGGAGTTTGAAATTGTTGAGGATCGTTATTGTTAACATAAATTGTAGTTTAACCAAATGATTATCGAGTGGCGTGGAAATGTATCATCTTTCGTTATTACTTGAGCTAAGTGGATACCATTTTATTTTTTTCTGTGTCTCTCACACTCTGTGAGAGATTTTCTAAAATATTAAAATATTGACGGATTAAGGATGATACGCTAGAACTCCCGCCCCCTGTTTTCAGGCACCATGGTCAGGAGCAGCATACCCAGAATGAAAAAAACGATGAGTGAAAGGATGGCGTTTCGTGAAGAGCCGCTCCAGTGGCGGATCAGGGCAAAAAGAAAAGGGCCCCAGACAGCGGAAAATTTATTGACCACCGAGTAAAAGCCGAAAAATTCCGCCGCTGAATCAGGTGGGATCATGGAGGCGTAAAGGGAGCGGCTCATTGCCTGGGAGCCGCCGAGGACCAGACCGGCGATGGCGCCGAGGATAAAGTACTGAGTTGCCGTGTGAATGAAATAGGCGT
>JAYEPA010000008.1:0-6167 GCA_034723545.1 Thermodesulfobacteriota bacterium
CATGGGTTTCAGTACGTCGGCACTGAGTTGCAGGGTGAGTTGAAAACCCACGGCAATTATAACAACAGGTACCAGCGTTGCGGCAAGTTTTTTGAGAAAGAGTATGAAGGAGTCCGGCAGGGAGACTGATCGTAACGCCAGGGCAGCCAACAGGCAGATGACCGGGGGGAAGGTTAGAATCTCTTTGATCACTGACTTCAGCGTGGGCTTGTCATCACCTTATCTATAGATGGCAAGCACTGCCGAAGCCGGCAAGATTTCCATGATGGTGAGTCTATGGAATGACAAATACGTCCACGTTACCATTGTTTCGGCAATTCAACGGAGCAAAAAAGTCAATCTCAACAGCAGGTTCTGGCACAGCGTTCTGGAATGCACCGGCCAGTGCTCCCTTTAAAAGGGATGGTTCAGACTCCATAGCCAGCGTTTTTGTTGGCTTATACCGGAATCTCTACCACAAACACTGTTCCTGGTCCTATTGGTTCGATATCGCCAAAATCCGTCATGTTCAGATCAGAGGGCAGCGGACTTTGAGCCTGGATCGTGCCGCTATGGTCTTCGATAATTCCAAATGAAACCGAAAGACCAAGCCCCGTGCCCTTGCCGACCGATTTGGTGGTGAAAAACGGATCAAATATCTTTTTCATATTTTCCTCACTGATTCCCGGACCGGTGTCCGCCACCGAGATAACCATCCGATTTTTCCCGGTGTCCATCCTGGATTTCACAAGGATTATTCCGCCGCCCGACATGGCATCTCTTGCATTGTTGAAAAAATTGATCCAGACCTGTTTTAACTTATCAGGATCGCCCACTATATTATCATTTCCTTCTTCAAGATCCGTTTTAAGGAGAACTTTGCTCATACTGAAAGTGTGCTCAACGAGAGCAATCGTTTCAAGAAGGGAGTTGTTGATGGACATCTCCCGTTTGGCGGTTTCGGTCTGTCTGGAAAAATTCAGAAGATCCGCCACGATCTTACGGCAGACTTTAGCCTGTCTTTCAATTACCTGCAGTTCTTCCATCATGCTGTCTTTCGGGTCAATATCATCCTGCAAAAGTTGGGTATATCCCAGAATGATGCCTAACGGCGTGTTTATCTCGTGGGCTACGCCAGCGGCCATTTGACCGATGGAGTCCATCTTCTGGGACTGAACGAGCTGTGCCTGATAGTTCTTGATTTCGGTGATGTGGGTTTTGAGGTTAAGGGCCATGACATCAAAGGTTTCGGCCAGGTCCTGGATCTCGTCGCCGACGTTTTCCTGATAGACCGGACAGGTCTTACATGACTTCAGTTTTGCCGGATATGCGGCATGATCGCACTGCTCACACATCGTGCCCGCCACATACCAGCACCGGCGCCTCGAGTCCCCGTATGCCGGACATTTTTCTTTAAGAGTACAGTTCATGATTTCCCAGCAATTGCGCTTGAGTGAAGGTCCGGTCTGATTATCCAGATCACCCTCCAGCATTTCTTCAACAGATTTTTTCAAAATCCCCAGTCTGGTGGTCACCCAGCGGCCAAACAGGGCGCCGATGAGAATGGCAAGAAGGAGAGTTCCGGCGGAGAGACCGACAATGGTCAAAATGAGCCGGTTGACTTCCTGTTGAATAATTTTTCTGGAAAGTCCTATCCTTCCTGTACCCACCCGGCTTTCTCCGATAACAATCGGTGCGGCAAAATCGTATATGAATTCCCTGCCGGTATCCAAAAGCTGGATTTGCGACGGTTTGCTGTTGTCGATATTGTTAGCAGAGACGAGATCAATGGGAAATCCCTTTTGAAAGGTATGGGCCAGCACCTGTTTTTTGGAATCCAGAATAAAGGCGTAAACAATAGCACCGCCCATGTTTTGTACATCGTGTACGATGTTTTTCAACTGGAGAAGATCCATGGTCAGCATCGGGTCGACAGCTCTTACTGCCAGCCCCCCGGCAAGGGCAAGCCCTCGCTTCTTACTTTCCTTGACGAGGGCGGAGGCGGCCATTTGGCTCACCGATGGAGTAAGTACCAGGGCCATGAACACCATAATTCCTGAAATACCGAGGATAATTTTGGTACTGAATTTAAGTCGTAAAAAGAAATTCATGATTTTTACATCCTGAATTCAGATTTCTGAATTCGCTTCTATGGCTATCTCATTTGCAGTCTATCGGCCAGATCACGGACTAAATCATAGTCAGTGTCCGTTGCAGGTATGATACCCCGCATCCCGGCAGTCTCCAGAATAACAGCGTCTTTTTCATCCTCCATGCTAAGGGTAAACATGGCTTGGGCTATCTTGTCGACGATTTCAGGATCCAGGCCCTTGCGAGCGGCATACACCCATCCGGGATAAGGCCTGGTTTCGGCCAGTATTCTGACCTGGCTCAGATCAATCCGGTCTTTCAGGATATTCAAAGTTCCGTTGCGAATGGAGCCGATATCATACTGTCCTGCATAGACGGCGAGTACTACTTTTTCCTGTTTGCCGCCGGGTCCGGACGCAAAGGCAATTTCGCTGAAATCCTGCCGGTTGACTCCCTGTTCTATAAAATGCCCCAGGGCAAACAGATAGCCACCGGCGGAAGAGGGATCAACCGCGATCCAGCGTTTTCCCCGGCAGTCTTCTATATCTTTAATTCGCTCATTGTCACGTCGGCAGATTACCTGGCCCATGAAGTCAGGTTTACCGGTGGATTCGATAATCCGGGCAAAGGCCTCGGCACCTGTTTCAGCCAGTTTGATATAGATAAAAGGATTGGAAAAGGAGATGTCAATTTCGCCACGCTCCACCATTTTGATATGGGCATCAAAGGTGCTGGGAAAGACCTGGCGGATATGGAGGCCGGTTGCCGCCATAAGACGCTCAACAAGCCGCCAATGCCGTTCATAGGAAACAGAGTGCGAGTATTGGGGGAGATAAGCATAGGTGACTGCCTGATCCGGTTGCGCCAGTGTCACCTCAACACTATTGTTAAGATCAACCCGCACTACGGATTCATCTTCGGAGCAGCCGGTACATACCAGCGCAACAGCAAGGCCGATCAGTAACCGGAAAGTAAATAAGATAGTCGATCTTTTATTTTCAGATTGCATCATAGTTATCGTCTTTCGCCTCCAGCATGGGAAGATGGATGGAAGAATTTCGGTAACATAATAAAGATAGGGGGGGCAGTTAGCTCCTCCTCATGTCTTTTCACGAAGACGGCTTCAATTGCAGTCCCGTGGGTCATGTCGGCTTCGACAATTTGTCTTATAATAACAGTCTATTCGAAGGATCTGTTAATGCCGAGTCCGTCAACGAGTTCGGGAGCGGCGGGTAAATTGTAATAGGAGGAGCTAACCGACTACCCCCCTAAAGATAAATTGAAAGTATTATTTTTTAAGTGCGAGTTAAAATTGCTACTGTTCAACTTTGATAGAATCTCATTATGTGAATCTCTAAGATCGGATCTAATGATACATTATATGGTACTACTTTTCTACAATTCCATTTTTTCCAGTTACTCCGGGTTAGGTAGTTGATTTCCCGCTGCTGTCAGGCAACCGTTTTTAACGGGCGTTTACCTGATAGTCATCAAAGTAGACAACGCTGTCTGCCTTGGTCCATAATCCCACTTTACCTGATACTGCGGCCGGCAAGCGTTCCGCCATATATTGCTTGCCATTCACATATCCTTTAACGAGATTACCGTCTACCGTCATTTTTAAAGTGTGCCATTGATGGCTGGGGGTGTTGACGTTGCGCACCCAGGCGACTGAACTTCTTTTCCCATTTTTATAACGCCACAGCACCAGATTGTTTTCCAGTGGGTTGGCTCGCAGCGCGTAATAGTCGCCATTTGGTTTAAGATCAAACAGAATGCCTGCCCCCTGATCTATCCTGCCGGCAACTCCCTTAAATCGGACACTGATCTCGCCGTTCGTAAAATTTTCAATGTTACCGGCCACGGCAAAGGGGTAGTAGGCATAGGCCGTGACATTATCAAGAAATTCAGCGTATCGTTCACCATATAAGGCCCGTGCCTTGTCGGCCAGGCCGGCTGATGCTACTCCCTGTTTCCATTTGCGGCCATCCACCACCAGGACGGTATTATTGTCATCACTGCCGATTATCCAGTTTCCCACTGCCGGGGTAAAGGTTTTTGGAGACGCTCCGACAGTCTCTCCGGAAAAATCAAAAAGGGTTTGTCCTTTTTCATTTATATCGTTGGCAGAAGTTTTGACCGTTTCGCCGGCCATTGCCGAAGATACCAGGCCAAAGGATTTTGTTTGATTGGCAGCCACCTCCAACTGAGCTGGAGATTCTGCCGGGGCTTGATTCTGGTAAAGAAAAAAACTGAACAAAGACAGGCTCAGAACCATATTGGTGATAAATGATGTTTTACGTTTCATGCTGTTCGCTCCTTTTTGAAAAATCAGGTTGGACTGGCTGCAGGTTAAAGGCCGAGGATTAACTGCAAACCCTTTACTGGTAAAGAATTTGGTCAGATAAGCGTAGACTTCGAAATTGGACAGTTTGTCTGGGTTAAAAGGTTCAAAGTTCAGGGTTCACGGTTGCTGGAACCCTTGAGATAACGGGTATCCTCTAAACCTTGAACCTTGAACGAGACTCCGTGCAAATTTGCAGCAAAATGTCCAGAAAACAGTATTGATTTTACGTAAACGCTCACCAGCATCTCATATTCGTCCATTTGGACCTGCTTGAATAGCACCAGTATGCTTCGCAGATCCAAATGAACGAATCTAAGGCACTGGTAAACGTTTACAAGGACAGTGGTTCCCGTAAATTAGCGCCCCGGTGAACGGTTACGATTTTACTATGATTTAACGAGGTCTGTATTAATGGTTTTGTTCAAATTGTTGCAGATGAGGCTGCTCAATCAAACGTCTCCCTGTTCTTGCCGGACAATTTAACCTTCTCCAGCACATTCAGCATGTCTTCAGGGCTGTTATTCTTATGATAATGGCAGGCATTGCATGAATTCGGCTGTTTTTCTGAAACTCCTGCATCTATGGTTGCTTTTGGGCTTACTACCTTGAACTGATGACTATGCACATCACCTTTTGTAGCACGATTTCCTAGTGGCGGCATGTGGCAGCCAATGCAATTGTTGACGCTATGAATGCCATGGACGCCCTTGCTTTCAACTTCATGACAACTCCGGCACAGCGAAGATCCCGGCAATTTCGTTTGATATCTGTTAGCATTGCCTTTCCTGTGAGTATAATGACAGTCCCAACAAACAATCCCCTCTCTGGCATGCCCACTTTTCTTCCAATCGATATACTCTTGCCGATTTGCTCTCGAGCTATCGTTTGGATGGAGTTTAGGTTTTTCGTCGAACATGAAATTCAGCTGCCCTCCTGGCTTATATCCCTGAGGATAACCGTATTTGCCATCGCTGGAACTGCCCCTGGTATGACACGAACCGCACACCATTGCCGCCCGCCTTGGGTCTGGGATTTTGGCTGGATTTACGATGGTGCCGGACTTGTCGTCATCTTCTGCATTCACGTGTTTGCTGCCGGGGCCATGGCAGGCCTCGCACGCAACACCTAAATCCGACCAAGTTGTCTTGAATGTGTCACTGGATTTGTCGAAATTGATCTGTGTGCCGGTGTTATGACAGCCCGAGCATGAGTTTTGATATATTGTATCGCTCCAGTATTTAGATTTTTTCCAGCTCTGGGTTTTAACAATCCACATTGCCGGAAGAACATGAAGCTCCCCATTTGAAAATTCAGTAACATAAAGCTGTTTCCAGAATCCCCCAATAACGTAACCGATTTTGTAAGTGTGCTTCTTGTTGTCCGGACCCGTTGTCGTAATAAAATATTCCTTATTTTTTTGAAACATAGTCGTTGTTTTGCCGTCAATTTCTATGCTGTTGTTCTTGCTGAAATCTCCTACAACATTAACAGGAGAAGCCTGCTGAAACTTGTAAGGATGTGAAGTGGATTTCCATCCTTCATAAATGTCTTTGTGGCATTGCCTGCATTCGCCCGCTCCGACATACACAGCCTCTTCATTGACAGGTTGCGCCAGGCTGACATTAACCCAACTTTGTGGCCTTGGATTGCAAATTCGTGTAATAACAGCAAGTTATGCTGTTGGCAAGCGTCTTTATGGCACTACATCTATCATTTTGTTTCATATTGTCGTCTTTATCGTGTGACCGGG
>JAYEPA010000009.1:0-5931 GCA_034723545.1 Thermodesulfobacteriota bacterium
CTTTTTGACGCAACCAATGGCTCGGGTGGACTCTTACTCATGGTTAAGGTTTGCGGTACCAGGAAAAGGGACAGAATATTTTGACATTAACAAATGTGATTACCACTGACACTCAGCCATACTTAGGAAGTCAGAGCATGTCGAAAAAAAGACTGCTTTTGCAAAATGTTAACGGTTTACAATTGTAGTTATTCGTCTAAACCATTAACGATAAGATGGCTTCCGTAGGAGCCCGGCCCTCCGGGCGATAAAACGCTGGTACGTACCACCAATACACAATCGCCCACGGGGGTGGGCTCCTACGCGTAACTCCCCGTTATTTTAACGGTACGGGTTAATCGAATGTTTCCCTTATAACTTTGGCTGAAGATTAGTGGTAATCACATTAACAAATCAACCTGCCCCTTTTTATTTACCTGTTGTTAACTCTTGTATCTGTGCCTTCTCCAGCACTTCACGCAAGGCATCTTCTCTATCCTTGGCAAGCGATGTCTGGATGACTTTGCCCTTGCCGGCAAATGGGGCAAGTCGTTCCAAAACTTTGTCAGGAGTAGATTTTCTCACCAGGACAAAAAGAGCAGAGCCGCCGGGCTTAAAGGACTCAGCCATCTCTTTCATAGTCTTATTATTAATGCCGATATCAGCCATGGCTCCGGAAACAGCACCACTGGCAGCTCCCACCGCCATACCAAGCAGGGGATTTAAAAAGATGAATCCGATTAACATGCCCCAGAAACTTCCACCCACGGCACCGGCAGCGGTAAGATTGACCGCCTGGTGGAGCTTGGTCTTGCCCTGATCGTCTTTGGTTACGACCACGGCGTCTTCCATATCAATCAGATATTCTTTTTGCATCTTGGCAAGTTCAGCTCGCATTTCAAAGGCGGTTGCCCCGTCATCAAAAGTTACTACAACAAGGTTACTCATTTTGTCCTCCTGTAATTAAAAAACCATAGCGGTATGGAATACTGCTTCCTTAAAATTACCTTTTCAAAAGCTACAGCGACATTTTGCTTATCACCACGAAGAACACGAAGACTTTTTTCTTTTAACTTCGTGTTCTTCGTGCACTTCGTGGTAAATAAAAATATCTGTATTTTGTTAAAATGATTTTTTTGCGATGTGTCGCTGGAGTATTAAGATGCCTCACGAAATGGCTACAGGACAAATACAACCTGCACCAGCTCAGGCTTTATCCTTTGCACCTTACCCCTTTCTCAATCTCTGCCATGACTCCGGAGCAACGCTCACAGATCTCCGGATGACCGCTGTCCTGTCCCACGGTTTCAGACCTGATCCAGCAGCGTTCACATTTTTCACCCCTGGCCGGTTTCACGAGAATCGACAAACCGGAAATTTCGCTTTCCACGCTTCCAGCCTCGGCCTGATCCCTCTGATGCATAGCCGATACAATGGAAATCGTTTCCAGCTGGTGCCAGTTCTCCCTGAGAAAATCGCCAAGCTCACCATCGGCGGCCAGCCAGACTTCCGCTTCCAGAGAATGACCGATGATCTTATCGCGCCGGGCATGCTCCAGCACCCGGGTCACCTCGGATCGGATCTCCAGCAGCCGTTCCCATCTTTGTTCAAGATCGGGCTGCAGATACTCATCATGAAACGGCGCAAATCCGGCGACAAAGGGATTGTCCTCCCGGTCAGAGTCCGGCGGCAGATAACTCCAGACCTCGGCCATGGTGAAGCTCAACACCGGCGTCATCATCCTGATCAGTGCTTCAAGAATCTCGTAAAGCACGGTCTGGGCCGACCGGCGTTCCCTGGAAGCCGGAGTGGACGTGTACAGCCTGTCTTTGATGATATCGAGATAAAAGGCGCTCATGGTCACGGTACAAAAATAATGCAGTGCATGCATGACCGTATGGAACTCAAATTCATGATAGCCCTTTGCCACCTTGCTCTTTAACTGTTCCATTTGAGAAAGGGCCCAGCGATCAAGTTCCTCCATGTCGGCAAAATCAACCCGGTTGACGGCCGGATCAAAATCAGAAAGATTGCCAAGAAAATAACGAATGGTGTTTCTGATTTTCCGGTAGCCGTCTGAAAGCTGTTTCAGGATCTCGTCCGAAATTTTGATATCATCCCGGTAATCCTCGAAAGCGACCCACATGCGCAGAATCTCTGCACCGTACTGATCAATAATCTCCGAGGGCGCTATGACATTACCGATGCTTTTCGACATCTTTTTGCCATGACCGTCCACCACAAACCCATGGGTCAGAACACCTTTATAGGGAGGAATTCCACGGGTGCCCATTGAGGCCAGCAGGGAGCTCTGGAACCAGCCGCGATGCTGATCACTGCCTTCAAGATAGAGGTCGGCCGGAACAGGCAGGTTACGCTCCTCAAGAACAGCCGCGTAACTGACGCCGGAATCAAACCAGACATCAAGAATGTCCTCTTCTTTTTCAAACTCAGTTGAACCGCATTTGCCGCATTTGGCATCAGCGCCCAGGAAATCAGCAATTTCATGGGAGAACCAGGCGTCCGCCCCCTCTTTAGTAAAAAATTCGTTGATCCGCTCGTTGACCTTCTCATTATTGGCCACCTCACCGCATTTTTTGCAGTAAAAAACAGTCAACGGCACACCCCAGGCCCTCTGACGGGATAAACACCAGTCAGGCCGGGTCTCAACCATGCCGTAAATCCGCTCCATGCCCCATCTCGGGGTCCAGGCCAATTCCTTAATGGCGGCCAGGGCCTTCTTGCGCAGATCATTTTTTTCCATGGAGATAAACCACTGCTCCGTGGCCCGGAAATTCACCGGTTTTTTGCAGCGCCAGCAATGGGGAAAGCTGTGGGAAAGAGTGTCATGTTTGATCAGGCTGCCGTTTTTGCTCAGATCATCAATAATCTGCTGATTGGCATCCGTGATAAACAGACCGCTGTAGGGCCCGGCCTCATCGGTAAAACGGCCGTGATTATCAACCGGAGACAGCGGCTCCAGACCATAGCGAAGTCCGGTGAGATAATCATCCCGGCCATGCCCCGGCGCCGTATGAACACAGCCGGTACCCGTGTCCAGAGTTACATAATTGGCCAGAACCATAAGGGATTCCCGTTCCATGAAGGGATGTCTGCATGTCCGTTTCTCAAGGACTGCGGCGGAAAAGGTGGCGATCACTTTGTAGTCTTCAATGCCGAACTCGACAAAGGCCTGCTCCACCAACTCTTCAGCCACGATCAGGACCTCATCGCCTGCTTCAACGGCGGCATAGGTAAAATCCGGATGAAAGGCCACGGCCAGGTTGGCCGGCAATGTCCAGGGTGTGGTTGTCCAGATGACCACCGAAACCTTTTTGCCGGCCAGTTCAGGAACAACATCAGACAAATCTTCCTCCACCCTGAATTTAACAAAAATAGAGGGCGAAGAATGATCGTAATACTCCACCTCGGCCTCGGCCAGGGCCGTCACACAGGATGAACACCAGTAAACCGGTTTTTTACTCCTGGTCACCGAACCATTCATCAAAAAACGGTTAAACTCCCTGGCAATGGCGGTTTCGTAGGAATAATTAATAGTGAGATAGGGATTCTCCCAGTCGCCAATAACGCCGAGCCGTTTAAATTCCTTTTTCTGGATCTTGATCCACTTTCCGGCGTACTTGCGGCAGGCGCCGCGAAAGGCCAGTTTGCCGATCTTTTTTTTCTTTTCTCCCAGTTCCTTGTCGACATTATGCTCAATGGGCAGGCCATGACAGTCCCAGCCTGGAATATAGGGACAATGAAAGCCTGCCATGCGCTTTGACTTCAAAATAATGTCTTTCAACACCTTATTAAAAGCAGTACCAAGATGAATATGACCATTGGCATAGGGAGGGCCGTCGTGGAGCATGTAAATCGGCTTGCCGCTTCCTGCCGCCTCAAGCTGGCCATAAAGATCTTCCTTTTCCCATTTTTTCAGAAACTCCGGCTCTTTCTGGGTCAAATTGGCCTTCATCTTGAATTTCGTTCGAGGCAAATTCAATGTCTTTTTATAATCCACAAGGTATCTCCACTTTATTCAATTCCGGCATGTCCTGTCTGACGTCCCTCTCAGACTCAATGCCGTTAACTTATAAGGATAAATTTTCAAAAAACTGATAGCTGATCACATTTTCAACTATCAACCATGAACTATCAGCTACATACATTGTATCTATTCAGCGTATGTAAAAATATTACGAAAAACTCGGTCTGTAACTGTTCAGATGTGCCCCATATTTGTTCATTTAGAGATTCGAAGCGTACTAATGCTACTCGAGAAGCTCTAAATGGGCGAAGATGGGGTGCAGCTGAATAGTTACCATACATTTATATATAAAACTGATGAGGGGCTAAAATACCAGCTCACGGACAAGTTGCAAGGGTAAAATGGCGTAAGCGTTCACCAGCACCCCATTTGTGCACGATCAGTCCAGCTCATATAGACTTGCTATAGTTCGCCAGCCTGCTTCTTCACACCTGGGGCACTGGTAAACGCTTACAGTACAGAGTTTTCCAAAGGATTTTAACCCTGGTGATCTCTGTTACAAAATGGCAACAGAAAGCGGAAGGATAAAAAAGCACCCCTTTGTCCCGGTTTGACAGGGAGAAAATGAATGTCTATAGTGCTGACTGCAACATACTGAAAACGTAACTATTCAGGAGCACTACGGAGTTAAGGATAGTTTAGGGCCCTACCAGGACAGTTACCTGAAAACAAAAAATTTTTGTATATTTTTTAAGGAGACAAGTCATGCCCCCCAAAATAATCGCCATGGCCGGCAAAGGCGGCACCGGGAAAACCACCACCTCTGCCCTGCTCATCAAATATCTGCTAAAAAAAAACCAGACCCCGATCCTGGCAGTTGACGCCGACTCAAACGCCAACCTCAACGAACTGCTGGCTCTTGATGTGGGAACCACCATCGGTCAAATCAGAAAGGAACTCAAAGGGGATATCCCCGGCGGCATGAGCCGTGATCAGTACATGGAGATGAAAATCCAGCAGTCCATTATCGAGGAAAGCGGCTATGATTTACTGGTCATGGGCCAACCTGACGGACCGGGTTGCTATTGCGCCGCCAACCAGTACCTGGCCATGACCATGGACCATCTTGCCGATAATTACCGTTATATCCTGGTGGATAACGAGGCAGGCATGGAGCATCTCAGCCGGATGAACCTCAGAACCATTGATTATCTGCTGGTTGTTTCCGATCCGTCGGCCCGGGGGATTATGACGGCCCGGCGCATCTCGGAAATCACCGATCCATTGCAGCTTGTTGTCAAAAAGAAATACCTGATTGTCAACCGTGCTCCTGAGCCGATGACTCCAGAACTTGATGCAAAAATCAGGGAAGCGGTGGATCAATCGGATCTTCCCCTGGGCGGGATCTTCCCGGCCAGCGATGAACTGGTGAAACAGGAGATCACCGGCGGTTCCTACCTTCAGCTCGATACCAGCATCCCCATGGTCAAAACCGCGTTCAAAGCCTTTGATAACATCTTTGCCGAATGAGTTAGGAAAATGCAACAATTCAGGTGGTGCAACATAAGTACCCAAACCACCTCACTGTAACGGTTCAGGAGTAAGTGAGAGAAGACGGGAAAAGAAATATCCCTGGATCTCATCGCACTGCTGTTCTTTCAGGATGGTTAAGGGATTGTGATGAAATAAACTTTACGATATCACGCAAAATTTTCGTTCATAACCAAGGCACAAAAACAGGCGCATAGCTGTGTTATGTAACTGTTTTCGTAACGCAGGGTAGGGCGAAAAGACAAGTGAGATTGTAAAGATTATTTCATCACAAGCCCTAACCCAACTTTTTGCGAACAATTCTCAAACATCACGTAAGTGTCTGAATTTTCGAAATGCGCTAAAAATAAAATACTGTGATATCAACAAGTTGCAAATTTAGCCTCCCGTGTAGTGCCATAAAATCATAAAAT
>JAYEPA010000010.1:0-4386 GCA_034723545.1 Thermodesulfobacteriota bacterium
CGCTCAGGCCCTGTTGTTCCAAATTTTCCATTGTTTGCAGTTGATGATTTATAACAGTAATTATTTAGTCTTGAGTTATGAGCCATGAGTCACAAACCTTGAACCTTGAACCTTGAACCTTGAACCTTGAACCAATACTACTCACTCCAGCTCAAACGGTCAAGAGAGCTCCCCCCTGTTACCCTTGCAATTCAGCAAAAAAATCGGTAAATATCCCCATGCTGAACAAAAAACAGATTGATGAATGCAGCCAGGGGTTAGATCAACTGCAAAAGCCGATTCTGCCTTTGGTGCGGCTGGTGCAGATGCTTTATCTCACCGGGCCTTTTGATACTTTTGCACCGTTGCTGGATGAGTTCTCCGAACCGGTGGAAACAGGAGGAGTTTCCTATAAAAAACCGGGAACCCTTCTCCGGCCCTATCTTGACCTTCTGGAGATCTTTGAACGGATCAAAATGCCCCGCTCTCCGGCCCGTATTCTGCTCAATGAACAACTCGAACCTATGGATCCCCTTGACGCCCTGGACAGCTGGGTGGCCCAGGAAGTTATTAACCGGGAACTGGAAAGCATCAACAGTCAACTCTGTCGTCCCTGCAACTGCACCTTATGCTGCGTTGGACCCGATGACACGCTCAACCAGGATTTTTTTGAAATCCCGCTCCAGCCGGAAGAGGCATCACTCTTTGAACTGAACAGGATAGACAGCCCGGAAACCCGCCTGACCACATCCCACAGCGAACCGCCTCTTCTCCGAAATAATCGTCCATTTTATCAAACACAATCCGCTCTCTACCACTGGCGCAGCGGCTGGAGTTTGATCCTGCCCCGTGCGAGCTGCTGCCCCAACCTTGACCCGGTAAGCGGCGGCTGCCTGATTTATCCACAGCGGCCTGATGTCTGCCGCCGACCTCAGATCTTTTCCTATGTTCTTGAGCGTCAGCCGGATCTGGACAGGGATATCGAAGGCAAAAGCCTGCCGGCCTTTGTGGCTAGAAAAAAACTGCTGGCCGTCTGGGACTGCCCTTACGTGCAGGAATTTCAAGAGGAGATCGGCCGTTACGCCGAACAGTGCGAGCTGGAACCTGTTTTCAGGAAGAACAAGGAGTGATGGTATTAGAAAGTTTCCAAAGCAGTGACATCTTTCTGATCCGTTTCGCAGGAAGCTGCTCCCAGAAGAGAACGCCTTTAATCTGATCATTGGCAAAAACGTCAATCCCGTCTTCCGTGATCATCCCGTCCATCTTCACGTCCCATGGATCAACGGGAAGGAGATCAACACACTGTGCCCGCCCACCCACGCCAAGGACGGCCCCACGGTCTGACATGGCCCCCAGGGTTTTCAGCAAAGCCCATGATAAATCAAAAAAGCCCATGCCATCCCCCAGACGGTTCCCCGACTGGTCCCAGGCCAAGGTATCCGCCACAAACAGGCCAATGTCAAGTCCCGTAAAATCATCAAGACCGATCTTATAGCCAAATTGAGCCAGCCCCTTAAAACTGACGGCAAAGCTTCGTCTTGCAAATGGAATGTCACTTGGACGGCAGAGGAAGAACCCCTCCTTGAGGGCGGGAGACGGCATGATCAACTCTTTGCCGTCCATGAGAACATTGATGCGAATCTGGCTTAAAATATCGGCCGGCCCGACAAAAACCCAATGTGCCTGACGATAAGCCTCTGTCCGGCGCAGCCTTTCGGCGATCCGGCCCCACTCACTACGTTCGGGAAGCCGGTCAGACACGCCGACCGCGAGTTTTTCCCGCAACACGCTTTTGGAGGCCATACCCGATTAAATTATAATTTGGCTTTTTTCTTCGATGAGTCAAGCACTGACGGCTGAGAAGACGAAGAGAACCGGGTAGAATTCGAATTTGATCCGGGTGACGCAGAGGCCAGGGAAGCCAGCCGGATCTGCTGTTTTCTGGCAAAACCGTGCTTCACAAGATGATGAATGTCATCCCACATGGTTTCACTGCCCATGATAGCCACGACAATGGCGTCTTTACCGCGTGAAAATTGTCCCACATAGGTTTGCCGGGCTGCACGGGTATACCCTGTTTTACCGCCTTCGGCACCCTTAATGCGCCACATGGCCTTATTGTGATTCCGTAACAATTTACCATATCGGGTCCTGATCTTGGTTTTGCCGATGCGCCGGGCAAACTCTTCATCCTCCATGGCCTTGTTAAAAATCACGGCCAAATCACGCACCGTAGACTGCTGTCCCCGTGAAGTCAAACCACTGGCGGTCTTGCAAATCGTTCTATTAGCGCCCAGTTCTTTTGCCTTGTAAGTCATGATTTTGGCAAAAGCTTTTTCTGATCCGGCAATTTTCTCGGCCAAAGCGACACTGGCGTCATTGGCCGAGGACAGGAGCACCGCGTTGATAAGGTCATCGGCGACATAGGATTTACCCCGCTCAAGATAAATCTTGGATCGCGGCATGCCGGCGGCCTTTTTGCTGACTTTTACTTTCTCCTTATCTCTTAAAGCCCGGATTGAAATCAGGCCTGTCAAAATCTTGATGGTGCTGGCAGGCTGGGCAGGACGGTCAGGAGCTTGAGAATAAAGAACCCGGCCGGTATGAGCATCCATGACAATGGCGCTTCGTGATGAAATTTTCTTATTAATTCTTGAAGCGGAGACAATACGAGAAGATTTCGGTCTTCTCTTGGTGGACTTGGATGGAACCAGGCATCGTCCCCCTGAGACAATTGACACCGTGTTCTTTTTCTGTTTTTTTCCGGAAGGATGTTTATGGCAGGTATCAAGTGGAGCCGACCATCCTTTGGCAAAACACAGACCAGCAGGAAAGGCCAGCAGGGCGGCAAGTGAGGAGATGATCAGCATTCGAAAAAAATAATATTTTGTCTTCATCTTGCTCTTTGTTCTGAATTTAGCTTAATTATATAAATTTAAGGGAGATATTAATATGTTAAAGGATATATTAATTTGCCGACAAAAAGCAAGATATTTCTTTAGACTTTAACAATATCTTCCTGTTTTTCTGAAAAAAAACAACATAATGTAACAACCAGGCGATGAAAAGCGATGTTCAAAGTGAAAAAAATCCGGTCCGGAACCTGCCTTTCCATGGGAATAACCCTCTATTTGATTGTGTCCGAAAACGAGATCATCCACCTGACTTTTGAAAAAAAGAGACATGTCAAGGCGCTGGAAGAACTGGGGGATGCCGAAATTTCCATCAGACTGGACAATCCGCCTTTCTGCCGGGAATTCAGCAATTATCTTGCAGGTAAAAAGACATCATTTGCCCCGTCCCCCCATTCACCCTTTCTTGACAAAGGGACCGATTTTCAAAAACAGGTCTGGAAACTTATCAGCAGGATCCCCTATGGAGAGACCCGAACCTATGGCGTGCTGGCGCGACAATTGGGCTCCATTGGTTATGCCAGAGGTGTGGGTCAGGCCTGCCGGGCCAACCCATTACCTCTTCTCATTCCCTGCCACAGAGTGGTTGGAAGTCAGAGCTTGGGCGGCTTCAGTGGCGGTGTTGAAATTAAGAGAAAACTGCTGGAGGTGGAAAGAAAGAAGGTGGAAGGTTGTAGGCTGAAGGCTGAAGGTTAACACCGGATCCCAGTGCACCTGTTCCCCACCCTCAAATCATATCCAGAATTGACTGGCTGACCTTTTCCAGGGGAACAATTTTGTCAACACCGCCGGCGACAATGGCCTCTTTGGGCATACCGAAAACAACGCAGCTTTTTTCATCCTGAGCTATGGTCTTTGCGCCGGCCTCTTTCATCTTCAGCATACCCTGGGCCCCATCTCGGCCCATGCCGGTGAGAATGGCGCCAATGGCGTTAGCGCCGCCATAACCGGCCACGGAGTTAAACAACACATCCACTGCCGGCCGCTGATGACAGACCAGAGGACCGGACTTGATATTCACATAATATCTGGCCCCGCTCCTGCGCATGACCATGTGAAAATTTCCCGGCGCGATCAGGGCCTGTCCGGGCACCACGGAATCACCGTCTTCCGCTTCCTTGACCCGAATACGGCAAACCTGATTCAGCCGATCGGCAAAACTTTTCGTAAATTTAGCCGGCATATGCTGTACGATCATGATTCCCGGCACCATTGCCGGCAGGCTGACGAGAATCTGCTTCAGCGCCTCGGTGCCGCCGGTGGAGGCTCCAATAGCAATGATCTTGTTGGTGGTTTTACTCAAAGCCCGTCTCAGCGTGACCTTTTTCACAGCACCCTTATTTGCCGGTAGCCTCTGCCTTCTGCTCATGTCAACCCGGGCGGCACCGCGTATCTTCTCGGCCAACTGTATGCTCATATCTCCGACGGAATATGCTTCGCCTGGTTTGCTGATTACATCAACTGCGCCAAGATCCATGGCCTCAAGAGCCAGGGC
>JAYEPA010000010.1:4486-20421 GCA_034723545.1 Thermodesulfobacteriota bacterium
TTAAAGATCAAGAATTTCCCCTGCTCCTTCCATCTCCATCACCAAATCAGCCATACAGAGCTGCAATTCCATGGAACCTATTGCAAAACGATTCAGCCCTTCACTGTGCAACTCGGTGGCCAGGCCATCCACACCCACACCGATCCCCATGGAGATCACCAGGCCGTTGCTCAGGGCTACCAAAGCCGTCAGTTCATCCCTTTCCAGGGCATCGGAATCATGATGACGCCTGACCGCCTCAACCTGTTCCGGCGAAAACTGCCATTTTTCCAAAATCATTGCGCCAAGATCAGCATGGCTGATTCCCAGATAATTTTTCTCAGCCGTAACAAAGGAACATTTTTCCCGGTCAACCTCCTGCACGATCCTGGCAAAATCATCGGCCACAAAACTGCTCAAAAACCGTTTGCCAATATCATGCAGCAGACCGGCGGTAAAGGCACTGCCGGGGTCAACATTTTTTATATGCCGAACCAGCAGTCTGGCCATGATCGCAACCGCCACCGAATGTTTCCAGAGTTCACCCAGTTCAAGCATGTATCCCGCACCAATCTCTCCCTTGTAAAATCTGGCGCTGCTGCCGGCTATAATAATATCTTTTAAAGTTTCATTGCCGAGGACAACCAGAGCATCGTCAAGGGAAGATACCTTTCTCGGCAGGCCAAAGTAGGCTGCATTGCACATCTTGATCACATTAGCCGTGATGGAGGGATCATATTGAATGACCTCGGCCAGCTGGGCAGCCTGCACATCAGGATCCTTGAGCAATTCCATGACCCGGATCGCAACCTTGGGAAACGGCGGGATATGCTGAATTAAAGCGATAATTTCTTCCAGGCGGCTCATATCTCAACCTCCCCCCGACCCGACACCTTTAAAACTGTCCGCCCCGTGCCGATTTCCAGGCTCACGGTCCGATTAACATTCCCGCCAATATCCTCTGCGTCGATCTTGATGTTGTTTTTCTCAAACATCCGGCGCATGATCTGATAATTCCTTTGACCGATATTAAAGATATTAGATGAATCCAGCAGTTGGGATCCGCCAAAGACTTTTACCTGAAGATGATTCTTCTTTGCTCCCAGCCTGTAGGCCTCTTTAAACAGAAGAGGAATGCCGGTATTGGCAAACATATAAGGTTTCTTCCGGGCTTTTTCCTCGTCGAGTTTTGCCTGGGGCAGCATGTAATGGAGCAGACCGCCAACTTTGGCCAGAGGATCCCAGATCACAACACCAACACAAGAACCGAGTGAGAAGGTGATCAACAGTTCCTCGGAGTCCCTGCTGACCTTCATGTCGGATATGCCAATAATCGTTTTTCCCATTGCCGGTCTCGGTGTAATTATTTTTGATAAGCTGTTGTTGCAACCTGCTTAAAACGATGGTCAATATTTGCCAGACTTTCCGAATGTCCAATAAAGAGATAACCACCTGGAACCAAGCAGTTATAAAACTTTTTCACCAGCTGCTCCTGGGTCTCGGTATTGAAATAAATCATCACATTCCGGCAGAAAATAACATGAAAATCATTCTGCCAAGGAAAGGGCTCCATGAGATTAAAACGCTGAAAAGTCACCGGACGCTGCAGATGCTCTTTGACCTTGACAAATCCGGCGCATTTCCCTGTTCCCTTTCTAAAATTATTTTTCAGGACAGAGGTCGGCAGTTGGGAGACCCGCTCCATGTTGTAAACACCTTTCCGGGCCTGACTCAAAACCTTTGTCGAGATATCCGTGGCTAAAATTGAATAATTCCAGCCAGGATGAGATTCAAAAAAATCATTAAGGACAATGGACAGAGTATAGGGTTCTTCTCCGGAAGAACAGGCCGCCGACCAGCAGGAAACCCGCCGTTTCCCTCTGTTTTTCTTGATAAAATCAGGCAAAACCGTTGAGCTGAGATAGTCAAAATGGGCTTTTTCCCTGAAAAAACTGGTAAAATTTGTTGAGACACTGTTTATCAGATGAATCAGTTCCCCACCGCTTGCATCATTGACAACATCATCATAATAGGCGGCAAAGGAGTTAATGCCGCGCTCACGCAGACGTTTGCCCAGACGGGCGTTAAGTAATTCCTTTTTTTCAGCCTTCAAAAAAATTCCGCACTGTTGAAAAATCAACGTACTGAACTTTTTAAACTCTTTATCGGTAATGGGCTTAAAATGAATCATTATAAAAATTGGTCAGGCGGAAGAGGCAGAGAACATATTAACCGGAAACATTTTGCTCGGCCATCTCTTCAAACTGACTTAAAACACCCTCTTTTCCAATCACCTTATCAGCATCCAGAAGAATCTTAACCTTTCCTTTTATTTTTGCCATACCAAGAATATTATCCGTATCCAGGGTGGACGAGCCAAAAACAGGAGACGGTTCAATCTGTTCTTCCAAAATATTGAGAACTTCGGAAACCGAATCAACCAACATACCGACCTGTACGGATCCCGTGTCCTGCAGGACCTCCACAACAATAATACAGGTCCTGTCATCATACTCCTGGTGTTCCATGCCGAATTTAATCCGCAGTTCAAGAATGGGAATAATCTGGCCGCGCAGGTTGATTACTCCCTTGATATAAGAAGCGGTCTGGGGGACCGCTGTGATATCCATCACACCGATAATCTCTCGAACTTGTAATATCCCCACGCCATACTCTTCGCTACCAAGAGCAAAGGTCAGGTATTTTCCCTCCAGATCTTTCATTCTTCCACCGCCTTCAATATTTTCAGTCACTTCTACCGCTTCCATGATCACCCTCATTAATCGGAACCAATCTCTGGGTAAAAAACCCAAATCTTTGTGTAACTCCTTATTCCGTAAACGGTCACAGGTGCCGGAGATCGAAGTCTGTGACCGCTTACCACTAATCTCCCATTTTGTCGGGAAAATCAGGCATTCCCATCTCTTCACTAGCACTAATAATGCCGGCTAAATCCAGAATTAAACCCACACGGCCATCAGCCAGAATCGTTCCGCCGGCAAGCCCCTTAATATCCTTCATGTAACCACCAAGGCTCTTGATGACGACTTCCTGCTTGCCAAGAAGTTCATCCACAAGTAAAGCCCGCTGGCGGTCTTCATTCTCAACGACCACGACAATTCCCTCACAGGGATCACTACTGTCTGCGGCAACTCCAAACAACTGGTCCAGACGGATGATAGGCACCAGTTGATCCCTGATCAAAAGGGTCTCTCCCCGGCCATGAATCGTATTATAATTCTCCTGTTTCGGCCGGAGAGACTCCTGAATGGCAACCGTGGGGATGATATAGCGTTCCGAGCCGATCCGAACAATAATTCCGTCAATAATGGCCAGCGTCAACGGTAGCCGGATCAAGAACTGGGATCCCTCGCCGGGAGTGGAGTTCAGCTCCACCGTCCCCCGCAATTTCTCCACGCCCTTTTTCACCACATCCATACCGACGCCCCGGCCGGAAACATCCGTGATTTTATCTACCGTCGAAAAACCGGGTAGAAAAATCAAATTATTCACCTCATGATCCGTGAGATGATCGTTATCCGTGATCAGACCCCGCTCCAGCGCTTTGCTACGAATTTTTTCCGTTGCCACCCCTTCGCCGTCATCCTCTATATCAATAACAATATTACCGCCTTTTTGATAGGCGCTGAGTGTGACGGTACCTTTCTCAGGTTTGCCGTTCTTCCGTCTTTCTTCCGGTACCTGAATGCCATGATCCACGGAATTGCGCATCATGTGAACCAGGGGGTCATAAATGGAATCAACCATATTACGGTCAATCTCAGTTTCCTCGCCCCGCATAACGAGATCCACCTTCTTTCCCGTTTTTTTCGACAAATCACGAACAAGCCTTGTCATCTTCTGGAAAGTCTGACGAATAGGCACCATGCGCATTGACATGGCGGTTTTCTGCAACTCCGTTGTAATTCTGGAAAGCTGGGAGAGATCCTTGATTAATTTCGGCTCGCCGATATCATTGATAAGTGGATTCTGATGGACCATGGCCTGCATAATCACCAGTTCACCAACGGCATTGACCAGGCTGTCAAGTTTTTCCACATTTACCTTGATTTCCGCCTGGACCTTGACCTGGCGCTTTGGGGAAGCTGCAGCTTTTAACGGCTGGGATGTCTTAGGCGGCTGGACAACGACAGAAACTGACGGTGTTGGCTCAACAACAGTTTCCGGACTCTCTGTTGCTTGCTCTTCTGCCGGGGGCGGGCTGACGGTGGGAACTCCGTCTCCTTCTTCCTGCAGCGCCTTGATCATCTTAACGGAATCACTGATATCAAACGATTGATATGCCTCGGGCCCCTGCTCCAGAACATCGCTGATATTCTGCACCATTGAGCGGAGACGATCACCAACATCCAAGACAACATCAATAATCTCGGTACTCATGGGCCGGATGCCGTTTCGAACATCATCCAGGAGATTCTCGGTGGTATGAGCCAGGGTATTGATTGTTTTCAGGTTAAGAAATCCCGACACACCCTTGATGGTATGAAATGGACGAAAGATGTTGTTAATGATATCAAGATTATCGGGGTCCTGCTCCAATTCAAGGACATGAACCTCAATGGACTCAAGATGCTCGTATGCCTCGCTGATAAAACCGCTGAGCAACTCCGGATCCTGCATAAAGTCAGGCACCTCTCCCTCACCCAGAGACATCCCGGTCGGAGACGTCTCCTCTTCACCGTCTTCCGTCCCGGCTTCACCACTCTCGACAAAATCAACCTGTTCAATAAGTACTGAAATATCAAACCGCTGATAATGATCCAGACCCTTTTCCGCAACATCTTTAACATTCTGTATCATGGTCAGCAGCAAATCGCTTACCCTGAGGACCATATCAGCCACGCCTGAATCCATTTTCCGGCGGCCATTCCGGACTGCATCAAGAAGATTCTCCGTCTTGTGGGCCAGCTGATTGATCGTATCCAGATCAACCAGGGCTGAAGTCCCCTTAATGGTATGAAAGGCCCGAAAAACCGCATTGATGATTTCCGGATCATCAGGAGTTTTCTCCAGTTCCAGGATCAAATTTTCAATGCTTTCCAGATGCTCAACCGATTCATCAATAAAACCATGGAGCAATTCTCGATCCTGCAAAAATCTGCTATCCGGCTCTTCATCCTTCGGCGCAGCACCCTGATCCGCAACCAGGGCCGGGAACTTGACGCTGTCAATTTTATAGCCGGTTTGCCGCAAATGATCACAGAATCGGCCTGTTATGGTTTCATCTTCGCAGCCACCTCGTTCCATCTCCTGCATCAAAGAAACACATTGCCCCAGATGGTCATAACTCTCAGTGGAATCTGATACCTCGCCCATAATGAGCTGTTCAAGAACGGATTTAAATGACTGTGCCATCTCAACCGAAACAGACTGTTTCGGGGATTCATCACTGTTGATACACTCATCCGCAAGCTCAAGCAATTCTCCGATAATTGATAGATCACCGGGCTCAACCATCATAATTTTTAAGGCGATGTCATCAAGTATGACGGACAATGATCTTTCAGCTGCAGCCATGCTTACGCTCCTCAAGGATTCTCTCATATTCAACAAATATTGTAACTATTCAGCAACACAACCGGGGTGAAGATTCCAGCATTTATTTTAAAAGTAACAAAAGAATTATATCGTCATGCCGGGATGACGTGTGTAAATCTTTGCGTTTATCTCGCTGTTATTGCGATATTTATATGAAATTTTCAAAATTTTGTTACTTAGAAGCGTAGCAGAGTGCTGCTGAACAATTACCAAACATTCTCTATATAATCTGCACAGATAACGATTCAATTTTCAAGTTTTTTCCCAAAATGTTTGGTTATTTTGTGAACCTGGCAGACACGGTGTTTTTTTGAATCAAAATTTGGCGGGCGGGGGACGGTGGAGCTGAAGGGTGAAGATTTGAGGTACAAGGAATAAGGCTGAATGGAAAAAGAAAAAACTCGTTTACCCTTCCATGGCAACCACAAATAAAAAAAGTGTGGTAACTATTCAGGAGCACTACGGGGTTAAGGGTAGTTTGTAGCCCTACCCGAACAGTTATAAAATGTAAATTCGTGGTAACAGTTCACCAGGGGTTATCAAACTGGAAAAACTCAGATCTGTAAGAGTTTACCAGTGCCTTAGATTTGTTCATTTGGGACTTCGAAGCATACTGGTGCTATTCGAGAAGGCCAGGTAAGCGAGTATGCGAGACTCCGAAATGGACGAAGAGGTAAGCGTAGACTCCGTGAGGTGCTGGTGAACTCTTACAATTCGTGTCTATTTGTGGTTCCTTGGAAAATTCACATGAGCAAAGCGCAGATTAACGATATCCGAACTCAGACCTTTGCTCCAGTAATCCCGGATCCAATTGATAGATCTGTTCTTCAATTACCTGAAGATTCTGTTTCACTTTGTCAATGATTTCAACTTCCGGATATTTTTCCAAAATTTCCAGCAGGAGATGCCTGGATTCCAACAGAAGGTCTCCTTTTTTCTCAATATCATTGACTTTGCGGGATTTGACAAACAGTGCGGCCGCCATCTTGCGTAGGCCAATTGCCGCCATTTTTTGCGCTTCCCGTATCTTGTCCATGGCCTCACGTTCATACTCCGATTCCAGCAAAGCGGTAAAAACGAGAATTGCCTCATCATATTGCCGTTGATCCATCAGGTCCAGCCCCTCCTGCCACTGGACTGTCTGGGCATGCCCAAGAAGCAGATGTCGAGTCTCTTTGTCCTCATCCTCGGCCTGTTGCATTTTCTCCGCAAGCTGGATGACACGGAGTTCAATATTTTCGGGAAGTTTCGCCTCCTGTAAATCGGCCAGGACAACATGAGCCCTGTCAAATTGTTTTTTCTCAATCAGGGAGGTTAAGTCGGCGAGCTGATAGGTAGCCCAGTTCCCGGCCTGTAGGTCAATGCCGGTATAGATGCGTTTTGCCTGGATGGTAAACCTGGAGTCCCCAAACAACAACTCCAGCCTCTCCATGGCACCTGCCATCTCCCTGGGTAGATGCCTGCCGTCAAAAATCAGGGATCCTTTTAACACCCGGCAATACAAGGCGAGTTCCTCTTTATGCTGATTTGCGTTCTCCAGCAAAGCCAGCTGCTCCGAAACAAAAAATGCATCAGACCGCTGAGAAGCATCATCATCCGCAAGGCTGCTGTATTGATCTGTGGCCGCCTCGGCCTGTCCCGATGCCAGTAAAAGGACGGCGATGCGCTGCCGCAGCTGCCAGGAAGAGACTTCTCCACGCCCGTCAATAACCTCTTGCAACACGACAGCCGCATCCTCTATCCTGCCTGTTTTCTGCAAGGCTGTACCATAAATCTCCATGATGTCCGGCGAAGGGCTCTGGCCGGCTTCCAGCAAATCCTCATACGAAACAATCACCTGATCGTATTCTTCCTGTTCAGCACTGATTCTGACCTTTTTTTCCATCTCTCGAACTGCAATTAATGCAATGGGCTGAAATCGGTTTCCAGCCGAGCTTGTGAGCAGAAGTTTTTCACAGAAACTGTCCGTAAAAGAAATATCTTCCTGTAACAGCGATACGATTCCGGACAAGTCCGATGATGCCCCGCCCCGGCTTTCAAATCCTCCCTTCTCCTGCAATGTTCCATAATCGTCATGGATGCGGACAAGGGTCATGTAACACTCATTCCATCCCTCGGGCCTGTGGTTCTTCCGGTCCGTGCCAAATCGACCTGACAAGTTCCGCCACTGCTCCAGCTTTTCTTCATAACTCTGATAACGCTGCCGAATGAAATCAGCATCGACCACCGACTGAGACAGATCAACAACCGACGGACTGACCTGAAGATCCCCGGCATCTGTCTCAACATGTTCCTGCTGATCATCAGTTTTGACAACCGGTGGGGGAACATGTTTTTTTTCCAGTGGACCGCCGGTGGTTCCACAACCGGTCAAAACCAGACAGGCCGCGGCAGCCAGAAAAATATTCATTTCAATTTTTAATTTCATCACTATTTCCTTAAGATACAGCTCTATCCTTGCCGAAAAAAAAGAGGCGGAAATTACAAAAAAAGTAAGCTCCACCCCTCTGCCCCTTTGTCTCTTTGCCCTAATCAGTTAATCGATGGCCGCCACCAAGGCCGAAAGTTGCGGGCCGGCCTGAGCTTTCCATTATGATTAATCACGCCAAAAGTGACAACTGGAGCATTCGGACCATCCCCCCCATGATACTCATCAACCATAAGTCCGCCGTTTTTGATTCCCACGGGCACTTCGATCTGCCCCACATCAGGATACCACAACGGCACCTCGGGCAGATTGGAAAAAGTCAGATCGACCAAATCCACAAACCCGGCGTAGTCCCGCTGAACAAAAAGCTCATTGGCAATCTCGGTCCAGACCGGCAGAGCCCCTGAGGATCCGCTGATATGGGTTGAAGTCCTGACCATGGGACGATTGTCATCATACCCCACATAACTTGCCAACACATAACCATTTTTCAAAAAAACCCCGTTTTTATTATTTTGAAAAGACGGGACAAGGCCGACAAAAGAGGCATTGGTGAAACGGTTGGCTGTTCCTGTTTTACCGAGCACCGGCACCGTGAGATCGAGTCCTGCCAACAACTCTTCTTTTTCCGGATTAGCGCTCCGCAGCCTGATCTTTCGGGCAGCATAGCGTCCGGTTCCAAACTTGACAACGTTTCTGAGGATGTCCGTCACGGCCAGCGCCGTCTGTTTATCAACCACAATCTGTCTTTCGCGCCGATTCTGGTAAATCACTTCGCCACTTGCATCTTCTATCCGGGAAATAATCCTTAAACCGTCAGCTTGACTCTCTTCTTCCCTGAAATGACCGTTAATTATACCTTCATACATGTCAGCGGCTTCCAGCAGACTGATGACATTTGAGCCAAGTGGAAAAGACAGGACCGGATCAAGACGACTTTTCACCCCCAGTGTTCTGGAAAGAGAAATCAGGTAGTTTAAGCCGGCCAGCACCCTGAAATCACGAATTTCATAAAGAAGTTGGGAATCATAGGGCCGCATACCAGCCAGAATTTGAAACTCCTCATCCATGACATCACGAACAAGATCAATGGTTACTCCGCTCAACTGGCCGTCAAGCAGAACATTATTCCAGAAGCGAAGCAGCTTCTTTTCATCTAAGCCGGCCAGCCTCTCCTCCAGTTCGACCCGCTTCACCGCCTGCCAGCCGCCCTCGGAAAAAGTTGCGGAATAGATAAAGCGGCGCCCGTTCAACAGATCATTTTCGTCCAGATCGGCAAGCCGGACTCCGATGGGCTGATAATAGAGGTTCGGAATCACCTCATCATCTCCGTTAAACCGCCAGCTCCAAGACAGACTGGATACCTCCTCCCGCAGGGCCACAAAGCGCTGAAAACTGCGGTCGAGTATCTCGCGACGAATTTCATTCTCCCGCTTCTTTTTCTTGTCTTTATCCTCGTCCTCCTCATCAAACTCATAAACAAAATCATCGTCATAATGAAACAGGGTTAAAGTTTCCCACTCCTGCTGCCTGGAGGCAAAAATCAGATCCGCTTCCGCTGCCGCCACCGCCCTTGCAAAAGCAGCCCGCATCAAAGTCCTCTGATTAACCAGCACACCATGCTGATCCCGAATTCTTCTTTGATAATGGAGGTATGACTCATCCGGCTCTCTAGCCAAACCGACATGAGAGATCAAATCTTGAAACTGGCGCCGGGAAAGATGATCACAGAGGTGATAGAGAAGCCAGACAGACGCCACATTCTCGGAAGAAACGCCGGCCCAGCTCATGGAAACCTGCCGATGGGGACTGACATGATCCGGCCGGGGAAAATAAGGACTGTTTTGATAGAGAAACATCTGCCGCTCATTATTGAGCGGATCCACAGAGCTCCAGCCCAGCTGGATTGCCGCGCAGTAGATCAGGGGCTTAATCACCGATCCCATGGACCGCTTGGCGGAAACAGCTCTATTATAAAAATAATTATCCATGCCGCCGGCCATGGCCCGGATCATGCCGTCGCGCATAGCCAGCACCGCACCCTGCAGTTCCGGATATTTTTCCAGATTCAAAAGATAGCCGCCGCTCAAGGTATCCCTGGCCCGAACACTGACACAGACAAAATCTCCGGTCTGAAGACGATCCAGAATCATAGGCAGATTCTTTTTCGAAGATTCGCTCCAACGCTGTTTTTTATACTTGACCAGGGAATCCAGTAAAGGCATCAGGCCGGATTCATCGATCACTCCCGTAACCGCAGCCGGATCATTTTCCTGCCCCAGAGAAACGGATATCGACAGCCCGGATGAACGGTCAATATTGATAATGCGGCCGATCAGAAAATCATTGACGCCAGGCTCTCCGGAGATGCCGAACGGCAATTTGCCATATCTTTCCTGCAAAATTTTACGGTCATAACCGCTCAAACGGACATCGAGGCGGGACAGTTCTTTTTGGAGAGAGGCAACAGTCAGTTCCTGAAAATCCTTTTCAATACTGGTAATAACCTTGAGCCCGGCAGTGGTGACATTTTCAATCCCATGTTCAAAAAGGGTTGTTTCAATCTCCGGAGACCCCATGCCTTCCTTAACCAGGTCCATAATGGTGTTCAAGGGATACCTCATCCTGCCCTGGCGGAAAGGAATCTCCTCCATCAGGGCGAGCTGATAGCTGTTGGAATCGATCATACCAAGGTCATGCATGTGGCTCAGGACATAGACGGCACGTTCCTTGGCTCTTTTTCTAGCTTTTAAAGCCCTTACCTCATCCTTTTGGATGAAAGGATTATAAAAATTCGGTCGTTTGACACTGCCGACGATAAAGGCATTCTCCAAAAGACCAAGTTCCGACACCTGCTTGTCAAAATAATAACGGGCTGCAACACCAAGACCATGGCCATTGCCGCTGACAAAAAACTGATTTGCATAAAATTCCAGAATTTTTTCCTTGGAATAATGATACTCCAGCCGCCAGGCATTGAGGAGTTCAATCAGCTTGGCCTTGACCGTTCGACCCTCACGTTTGAACAGATTTTTTGCCGTCTGCTGGGTAATGGTGCTGCCACCCTGGACGATGCGGCGGGCCTGAACATTGGCAATCATGGCCCTGGTAAATCCCTTGAAATCAACACCATGATGGTGCCAGTAATTCTGATCTTCCGAGGCAATGATGCCGTTGATGAAATTTTGAGGCAGCTGAGGAAAGGGGACATACTGGCGGTGGGCCTCCTGGAAAAATACACCGATCTTGCTCGTGCCGTCACTGTAGAGAACCGGACTTTCCATGGACAAAATTTTATCGATATTTTCCTGACGGATAGCCTCGCCAGGATGATAAATAACCAACCAGGCAAAGGCCCCACCACCAGCCGCTGCGGCAAGAAAAAAAAGAAGCAGAATTGTTAAAAATATTTTTTTCAGCATTTGTCCTTATGCCCTCTGTTCTTTTATTCTTTTATTCTTTCTTAATGGCAACCAAATTGCATATTTTTACCTGAAAGAGCTAAAAAGTGCAAAGGCGGATTTATAAAAACCCTGATTTTAACTTGCACGAGCCCGGCTTGTCAGGTATTTAACGACATCAATTATGTAATGATGGAGCGCTAACAAGGAAATATTAATGAAAATTTATAAAAATTGTTTCTATACTTTTTTTCTATTTTTGCTGTGGGGCTGCGCTTCCCACGATTCTTCCCTCTCGCTTTCCTCGGAAATTGAATCTGTCCCTCAGCCCGATTTCGCCGAGGAGTTGACGGTTCCCGAACCTGAAATCACGACCGCTGAAGAAATTCGAGGACTTGAAAAACTGGGAGACTGGGAAAAAAATTCTGTTGAGACGATTCCGGCCCAGACTGCGGCTCAATATGATTTTCCGGTCATCATTAACAAACAGGTTGAATATTATCTCGATTTTTTTACCAATAAACAAAGAAACTCCTTCCACTGCTGGCTTGAACGATCCGGCCGCTATGTGCCCATGATTCAGGAACATCTGCGCCAGGCCGGTCTGCCCCTTGATCTGGCCTATCTTCCCATGATTGAAAGCGGCTATAAGCTCACCGCTTATTCCAAGGCCAAGGCTGCCGGGCCATGGCAGTTTATCAGTTCAACGGGCCGCCATTACGGTCTGGCCATTAACCGTTATGTCGATGAACGAAGAGATCCGGAAAAAGCGACTCTTGCGGCCATCGCCTTTCTGTCGGAACTCTACGAACGTTTTCATTCCTGGGAACTTTCAGTGGCGGCCTACAATGCAGGCGCTGGTAAAATCGGCAATGGCCTGAGGAAATATAAGACAGACGATTTCTGGGAGCTCGCCTCAAAACGCTATCTGAAACTTGAAACCAAACGCTATGTTCCCAAACTCATGGCTGCCATCATCATTTCCAGGGATCCCGAGAAATACGGCTTCACCGATATTCAATATGACCAGCCCCTGGAGTATGACACCGTGGAGGTGCCGCGCTGGACTTCATTAGATGCAGTGACCGTTGCCTGCACCGCCGATCTCAAACAACTGCGGACACTCAACAGCCAGCTTCGCAAAAATATCACCCCGCCGGATCAGGCTTACTATTCCCTCAAGGTTCCAGTAGGGATGAAGTCGACGGTGGAAGAAAACCTGCCCAAGGTTCATGCGACGGTTACAACCAGCTATAAAACCCATATTGTCAAGGGCAGGGATAGCCTGACCCGTATTTGCAGATCTTACAAAATCAATAAGACGACCCTCCTCAAGGTCAATAATCTGCGTACAGCCAAGCTCACTCCGGGTCAGCGTCTCAGAATCCCCTACCAGACAACACAATATGTGCTCCTGGACAAAAAAATCATGCCGGGCGCCACCCATTCAGGCAACAATCTTGTTTTACATAAAATCAGGCCCGGGGAGTCCATCTCCAGTATTGCCAGGCAGTATCATGTCCCGCCGCGCATGATCGCCTCCTGGAATGGTTTAAAAAATCTCCATCACATCCGGGCTGGGCAGCAACTTGCTCTGTATATCCAGGACAGCAATACCGAACCGCCTGTCATCATTGCCAGAACAACGAAAAAAAAGATCGGTCGGCTGGCTTCTGCAACACCTTCACAACCTGTCTATTATCAAGTCCAACAAGGTGACAACCTGTGGTCCATTGCCCGACGTCACCAGCTGTCTCCACAACAGATCAAACAATGGAATAATCTCCAAACCAATCTAATCCATCCCGGCACCCGCCTTCTCCTCCAGGCGCCGACCACATAAGCCGCCGTTGGCGGAATTAAAAATTACGAATTATGAATTATGATAATCCCGCAAAAAGTTTTTTTTCACCACAGAGTACACAGAGAAATTCTTTTTATTACAATTAGTTGTCTCTGTGAACTCAGTGTGCTCTGTGGTTAATTTTAGTTTTTACGAGATCATCAATTATGAATTACAGTATTTTCGCATCAGATAACTTCCTTCAAATTCTTCATTCGTAATTGCCTGTTTCCGATCTTGAGCAAAAACGAAATGAGCCTCAGCTACCATCAACGTAAAAACAATGAAAATCAAAGGAAAAACCGCTCTTGTTCTCGGGGCGGCCAAGGGAATCGGTAAAGCGCTGGGGCTTACTCTGGCAGAGGCCGGTGCGAAAGTCGTGCTGACGCATTTTGACTGGCCGGAAGCATCCGATGCCATGCGCAGGGAATTTTCCGAAAAAGGGTATGAGCATCTAGCTCTAAAGGTAGATCTGCGTCGGCCCTCAGAGGTAGAGGAGCTGTTTCGACGAATTAAGGAACAGTTCGGCGGTCTGGATATCCTGATCAACAATATTGAACGGGGCGGCATGCCGGTGGTTCATGGCCCCTATACGCCTGAACAGTGGGATCTGGAAATGGAAACCACCCTGAAAGCGAAATGGTATGTCTGCAATCATGCCCTTCCCCTTCTCAAGCAGACAGGGGATAGCGTGATCATTACTCTCTCGTCCATTGCTGCCATTGTCGGCCGTTCAGGGCCGGCCGGTATAATTTTTAACGATGGCTACGCAGCGGCGAACCGGGCTGTTTCCTCATTTATCGAAACATGGGCTCGGCAGGGAGCGCCGGAGGTGCGGGTCAACGAACTCATGCTGGGTTTTTTTGAAACACGGCATGCCCGGAAAACCAGGGGCTGGCCACTTTTAAGCGAAAAACAGCAACAGGAGATTCTAGACCAGACCCTGCTTGAACGTACCGGCAAGCTTGATGATATTATCAAGGCCGTTCTTTTTATGATTTGTGACGCGCCGTTCATGACCGGTTCCACCCTGCGCCTTGACGGCGGCTATGCACTTGGCCACTCAAGGATACCGCCCATGCCAAGGGGTGTTCTGTAAAGGTCGGTCCCGCCTTACTCCTTTTTCAGCAGATGCGCAATCGCCCACTCGGGGATAAGGTGCATGACATGCTCCACAGCCGCTTTTTTGATGTCATCCTGGGTTGGTTTGCCCTCTGGTTTTGATTCCGCCAGGATCTCCTCAGCATCATACCAGCAGAGTTCCTTGCCGTTTTTATCATAAACCGTCAAAATCCTCCGGTTATCTTCGTGTATATGCTCTTCCTCAATGACATTGCCGACAATTGCCAGCGCCGCTTCATAGGGAATAAATTTCACTTCTTCAGACATAAGTTACCTTCTTTTAATTTAAAGTTTTTAAAACAGACAGATACCAGCTACTTGCGGAGAAGCCGGAAAGGTTAAAAAGTTGTAAGGATGACCCCTCAGCCCCTCAGCCCCTTTGCCCCTCAGCCCCTTTGCCCCTTTGCCCCTTTAATCTTTTAATCCTTTCATGCAATTGACCGGGGCCAGAAGATGCGCTGATACATATTCTGGGCATAGCGGTCCGTCATACTGGCAATAAAATCACAAACGCGCCGCTCCAGGGAAATGCTTTCGGCAAAGCTTCCCATCTCCCTCTCGAGAAAATCCTGGTTTTCCAGAAAATAAGCGTAAAGATCCCGCAGAAGCTTGCTGGCCTTGACAAACTCATTATGGACATGGGGGGAGCGATAGACATTGTGATATAAAAAATGACGTAAAACCTGCATGGCCTGACCAACGTATTCCTCCACACCAAACACAAGCCGGTTCTCCCTGGGCCTGGTGCTGGAGAGCACGCCCTGGATCATGGTGTGAATACGCTGTGAATGTTTTTTCCCTAAAACTTCTTTACATTCTGCCGGGATATCATCTTCTCGAATCACTGAACTCCTGATCGCGTCATCAAGATCATGGTTGAGATAGGCAATGATATCCGCATACCGGACAATACACCCCTCTGCTGTATCCGGAACATCATGGCTTTGGGCCGGAATCACCTCACCATAGCCTTTTGAATGTTTGACAATCCCGTCACGGACCTCGTACGTCAGATTTAATCCCATTCCGTCGTTTTCCAGGACATCGACTACCCGGAGACTCTGGCGGTAATGGGAAAAACCTCCCGGTGTCAGCTCGTTGAGTACGGTCTCTCCGGCATGGCCGAAAGGAGTGTGTCCAAGATCATGGCCCAGCGCAATGGCCTCGACAAGATCCTCGTTGAGGCGCAGAGCCCTTGCAATGGTTCTGGCAATTTCCGAAACCTCCAGAGTATGGGTGAGACGGGTTCGGCAATGGTCTCCCATGGGCGCGAGAAAAACCTGGGTCTTATGCTTCAACCGCCTGAACGCCTTGGAATAGACAATGCGGTCACGATCGCGCTGAAACTCACTGCGAATGTCACAGGACTCTTCAGTTACCACTCTTCCCCTTGATTCAGCACTCAGGGAGGAATATGAAGAAAGATAGGTTTTCTCCCGGAATTCAATCTCCTCGCGAACCAGCATTATATTATCCGTCCATACTTAAAAAACGAATTTCGAATGACGAGCAAGAAGCCGCAAAATTTCGAAGTACGGTACTTCATCATTTGATATTCTTTTTCGATGTTCGATCTTCAATACAGTTTGTCTCTACTTTACAT
>JAYEPA010000011.1:0-5896 GCA_034723545.1 Thermodesulfobacteriota bacterium
GAGCATGTCGAAAAAAAGACTGCTTTTGCAAAATGTTAACGGTTTACAATTGTAGTTATTCGTCTAACCCATTAACGATAAGATGGCTTCCGTAGGAGCCCGGCCCTCCGGGCGATAAAACGCTGGTGCGTACCACCAATACACAATCGCCCACGGGGGTGGCTCCTACGCGTAACTCCCCGTTATTTAAACGATACGGGTTAATCGAATGTTTCCCTTATAACTTTGGCTGAAGATTAGTGGTAATCAGATATGAAATTGTGGTTATTACTAATTTTCAGCCTCATATGTAATAGCTATCGAAAAATGTGGGGTGCTCCTACAGCATCGTGCCTAATTATGGCTGAATTTCGTTGGTAATCATATATATAATTTCTTTGGCATAAATAAGAAAGATGATCTCTATCGACATCCTCAATCAGACAAAAAAGATTTTCAGTCCGGCCGGAATTCTGGCCCGGAAACTAACGGATTATGAATCAAGACCGGGCCAACTGGCCATGGCCGAGGCTGTAGCCTCCATGCTTCAGGATGGTGACCGGCATGACGACATCTCTGAAATGGGACGGACGCTTGCGGTGGAAGCAGAGACCGGAATCGGCAAAACCCTGGCCTATCTGGTGCCTGCTGCTCTCAGTCGGCAGAAAATCATTGTTTCCACCGGAACCCTGAACCTGCAGGATCAGATTCTCAACAAGGAAATCCCTTTTATCAGGAAGTATATTGACCCGGAACTGTCAGCCCTTTGTGTAAAGGGGCGGCAGAACTATCTCTGCCTTTATCGTTGGAAGCAGTTTTTCTCTGCGTCCCGTCCCAGCCTTTTTAACACTGGTCAAGAGCTTGATGAGATGCGCGACTGGCTTCGTGAAAGCAGGACCGGTGACCGAGCCGAACTCGACTGGCTGGAGGACAATTCTCCCCTGTGGAGGGAGGTCAGTGCCACAAGCAGCCAGTGTCTCGGCGGTAACTGTCCCGAGGGAGAGGCCTGTTTTCTGAACCGGCTGCGAAAAAAAGCGGCCCGTTCACGTCTTCTCATCGTCAATCATCATCTCTTTTTTTCCGATCTGGCCCTGAGAAGATTCGGTTTTGCCGAAGTCCTTCCCCGTTACGAGTCGGTGATTTTTGATGAAGCCCATCACCTGGAAAATGTCGCCACCCGTTATTTCGGCTCCTCCTTCAGTCATTATCAGGTGATTGATCTGGTCAAGGATCTGGACAAAAGGGCGGCTGGTCTCATTCCGTCAAAAAAAATTGACAAGACAGTGCAGCTGGCCAGAAGCCTGGCTTCCCAGGCCGATCATTTTGTCAAAATTTTTCCCGGCGAAATGGGCCGATTTCCTCTTGCCGAGATGCTTGAAAAGACACCGGATTGGAAGAAGGAAATTGAAGAACTGAAGGAACGGATCATTGCTCTGGGGCGGCAGCTTGAAGTCATGGCCAACGCTGATGAAATCTGGAACGTCTTTATTCGCCGATGCGATGAGGTGCTGGTTAACCTCAGGGCCACGGCGGAAGAAGGCAGCAGCTCTTATGTGTACTGGTTTGAAAGACGCAGGAAGACGGTGGCTTTGTCCGCTTCTCCCATTGAAATTGCCACGGATTTACAGGAATCACTCTATCCTCAGGTCAAAAGCGTTGTTTTTACCTCGGCAACATTGACAACGGGATCGAAATTTACTTATCTTTTTGATCGTCTTGGCCTTGACAGCAGGACCGAAACCCTGACTCTGCCCACGCCGTTTGATTATAAAAACCGGACCCTTCTCTATATCCCGGAAAATCGCTTTCCCCTGCCGGGAAGTCCTGCTTTTTTTAGAGCGGTGCAGAAGAGAACGGCTGAGATCCTGCGGTTAAGCCGGGGGCGGGCTCTGCTGCTTTTTACGTCGATTCGGGCCATGGACCAGATGCGGGATTTTCTGGAGGATCAATTTCCCTATCCTCTGCTGGTGCAGGGTAGTGCGCCCAGGGCGGTCCTTCTGGAAAAATTTCAGCGGGATACCCATTCCGTGCTGCTGGCCGTGGCCAGTTTCTGGGAAGGTGTCAATGTACCTGGAGAAACGCTCAGCTGTGTCATTATCGATAAACTTCCTTTTGAAGTTCCATCTGATCCTGTTATCATGGCTAGAATGAATAAAATTAAAGAAGAGGGCGGGAATCCTTTTTTTGATTTCCAGATCCCCCGGGCAATTCTGTCCCTGCGCCAGGGGGTGGGCCGGTTGATGCGCTGTGCAACCGACCAGGGGTTGCTGGCAATCATGGATGTCCGGTTGTTTGCCAAGCAGTATGGTCGTCTTTTTTTGAAAAGTTTGCCTGAAAGCCCAATTGTCCGCAACCTGGATGAGGTCGCGCATTTTTTTGATATGGAGGAACGGAAGTGAACAAGGATCTACTCACTCTGCTGCAGCCTGAGGCAGCAAGAATTGACGATACCATGGGCCATGAGTTTGAGGCCATTGGCAACTCCCTTTTGTCTGAAGTGATCCATTACGCGCTTTTCAGCGGCGGGAAAAGGATCAGGCCTCTTTTGACCGTTTTGTGCGCCGGCCTTTGCGCCATTGAAAAAATTCCAGAGGGATTTGCCACGGAAGAAGAATTAGAGGCGCCGGAAGATCTCTACCGGCTGGCCGCAGTTTTTGAATATCTGCACGGAGCAAGCCTGCTGCACGATGATGTGATTGATCATGCCGAGACGCGGAGGGGCAAGCCGGCAGCCAATTCAGTGTTCGGGGTTACTCCGGTCATTCTGGCCGGTGACTTTCTCCATGCCCGGGCCATGACCCTGGCCGGGAAGATCGGTGGCGTCCGCATCCAGGCGGCCATCGGAGGAGCCATTACCGATATGATCGAGGCCGAATTTCTGCAGATGCAGACCGTTGGCGAGAAGCGTCTTTCAGAAGAAAATTATTTTGCCGTGTTGCGCGGCAAAACCGCGTCCCTGATTGGTACGGCCTGCGAGGTTGGTGGTTTGTTCGGCAAGGGAGGCGACGAAAAACAATGCGCGGCCCTGCGTCTCTATGGCGATGCTCTGGGTCTGGCCTTTCAGGTGGTTGATGATCTGCTTGATTATCTTGGCGACGAGAAGAAAACCGGCAAGAGTGTTGGTAATGATTTTCTGGAAGGGAAAATGACCCTGCCATTGATACACGCTATAAATAACGCCCAGAACGAGGATCGTGTTTTTTTACTTGATTTGCTTGATCAGGGAAAGGATAAACGGGGCGCCCGGTTTGAAGAAGTGCGCATGATGATTGAAAAATATAGGGGATTCAGCTACGCAAGGGAGATGGCCGAAACCCTGGTTGAGACAGCGGTTGAGGCTCTGGAGATCTTCCAGGAAAGCCGGACAAGACAGATTCTGACGGGACTTTCTCATTATGTCCTGACTCGCCGGAAATAAATGGCGGTAAAAAAGACAAAGAAGGTGAAGAGTGTCGTCAGCCGCCTGCTTTATCCCGTTCTGCTGACGGGACTGGTCCTGTTCAGCATGGCTGCAGCGGTCTTTGTCATCTTTCTTCAGCCCGGTACCGTGTCGGAGATTCTGCCGACAAAAGTGGCTTCGGTGCACAAAAGACCGCCGCAGATCATGTATGAAGAACCTGATAATACAGTGGCCTCATTGCCGGTTCTCTCTCCAACTCTTTACAAGCAGCGATATCGGGAAAAAAAAGATGGTCGGGTTGCTATTATTATAGATGATATCGGTTATAAAAAATCCATTGCCGAGCAGCTTTTTGATCTGGATATGAACATCACTTTTTCTTTTTTGCCCTTTGGGCCGTATACGGCCATTCTTCTGCAAGAGGCCGGGGATCGTGACTGTGATATACTTCTGCATTTGCCCATGGAGCCGAAAAATTTAAAATATGATCCGGGTCCCGGTGCGCTTTACCTGAAGATGAGCAAGTCGCAAATAGGGGATACTTTCAAGAAGGATTTGGCCGCTATTCCCATGGCCATCGGCCTCAATAATCACATGGGTTCCCGCTTCAGTGAAGACCGGAAGGCCATGGGATATCTCATGGAACTTATCAAAGAGCAGGGTCTTTTCTTTGTGGACAGCCTGACCTCATCTGGAAGCGTTGGTTATGAACTGGCCGGAAAAACCGGCGTCAAGACAGGCAAAAGATCTGTTTTTCTGGATAATGAGCCGAACAAGGAAAAAATTAAAAAGCAGCTTGATGTCCTGATCCGGCTTGCCCGGAAAAACGGTTCCGCTATCGGCATCGGTCATCCCTATCCTGCTACGGTTGCGGCGTTGTCCGAATATCGTGATACCTTGCGGGAAAACGTCACTTTGGTTCCTGTTCACAGTCTGGTTCGGTAGGCTGTAGGGCTGAAGGCTGTTAGGCTGAAGGGCTGTAGGTTTTTATCTATCCAGATAACTCGTCAACCCTCTTAATGTCTCGCTTCGCTCGCTTATCGGCCTTCAACCTTCAACCTTTAACCTTCAGCCTTCAACCTTAACATGGCGCAAATCATCACATTGACAACCGATTTTGGTCTGGAAGACGAATATGTCGGTGTCATGAAAGGTGTGATTCTCTCCCGGGCGCCAGGGGCACGGATTGTCGATCTGACCCATGGAATCAAGGCCCAGGATGTCCGCCAGGCCGCCTTTGTCATTCACTCTGCCAGCCAGTACTTTCCACAGGGCACCGTCCATACCGTTGTTGTTGATCCCGGGGTTGGTGGTCAGAGAAAAATCATTCTTCTTACGGCCGGAAACCAACTCTTTCTGGCTCCGGACAACGGTGTGCTCTCCCTTGTCCTTCAGCGGGACAGTCGGATATACGAAGCAACCAACAACAGTCTCTTTCCGCCGTCGGTCAGCCGGACATTTCACGGACGGGATATTTTTGCACCCCTGGCCGCCGCCCTGGTAAACGGGCTGGATCCGGCAAAAGTTGGTCCCGGGCTTACCGACAAAGAGATCACTCTGTTGCCATTATCGGAAGTGCGGATCTCGGAGAGGGAGGTGGTTGGCAGCGTTATTGCCATTGATCATTTCGGCAATCTGATCACCAATATTCATCGGAGCATGCTTCCTGGTGATCTGTCACGTGTTAGCGTGAAAATCGGTACGCTGGTGGCGGGAGTCCGAGCCTGCTATGAGGATGTTTCCGAGGCGGGGCTTCTGGCCCTTTTCGGCAGTCGGGATTGTCTTGAAATTGCGGTCAACTGCGGCAATGCGGCCATGTTGCTGGAAAGCTCCATTGACGATGAGATTGTCGTTACTTGGTAGGTGATCTCAAGTTGGTCATTGTGGTTTGCAACGGCTTTTGGTCTTTGCCGCGTCATACCTTGGAAGGTCCTGCCGCAACTTACTTCTTTACAAATAATTTTCTGGATATTAGATTAAAAAAATAAATCTGATTGGAGTTTAATTTGTTGTGAATATCCCACAGACTACTGTGTGAGTCTTCTCCAGCTTTGCTGGGTTAAATCATCTTGATCTGGAAATGAAGTCGGTTATGAGTAGCGAAGAAAATAACGAAATAATGCCTGTAAACGGAAGTCAGGTGCGAAATGAAGACGTTGAAGCAATTTCAGGTTTGTTGAAGACCATGGCCCATCCCATTCGTTTGAAAATTCTTTGCCTTTTGCAGGATAACGAAATGACGGTTGGTGATATTCAATCCGAGGTCAAAACCTCCAACGCCAATGTTTCCCAGCATCTCTCTATCCTGCGGAATCACGGCATTATTGTTTATAGAAAAGATGCAAACTTTATTTATAATCGGATTAATGATTATCGCATTTTGAAGCTGATTCAGACCATGCATGAGCTGTTTTGTCCGGAACGCACAACCTGACCGCCTTTTCCCTGTTAAGTCCTTCCTCTTCCCATAGCGTCTTGCTGGAAACCTATTGGTTCTCAAGTTTCAGAATTTTTTTT
>JAYEPA010000012.1:0-31261 GCA_034723545.1 Thermodesulfobacteriota bacterium
ATTTCCAGTCGTTTTGTTTTCTTCATTTAAAACCTTAAAGCCTACGACCGTCTTTTGACGATATCCTTATTAGAGGATTTATTCCGTTTTCTGGTCTTATAGCCCTTGGTCGGAACACCCCAGGGACTACACGGATGACGACCACCTGAACTCTTGCCTTCACCACCGCCCATAGGATGATCATGTGGATTCATAGCAACACCTCTGACTTTAGGTCGCCTTCCTTTCCAGCGATTACGACCAGCCTTGCCCATCTTCTGACTTTCATGCTCATGATTACCAATTTGACCAATGCAAGCCCGGCATTTTTTATGAAATCTCCTCACCTCACCTGATGGCAGTTTTACAAGGACATGATCTCCTTCTTTTGCCATCAACTGAGCCGAGGCTCCTGCGCTTCTGACCATTTGTGCACCTTTGCCGATTCGCATTTCCACATTGTGAATAATGCTACCCAAAGGAATATTACCCATGGGAAGGCAGTTTCCTGTTTTTATATCAACAGAATCGCCGGCTTCTACAATATCACCGACCTTGATCCCTTTTGGAGAAAGGATATAGCGCTTTTCTCCATCGGAATAAAAAAGTAATGCAATATTGGCCGAACGGTTCGGATCATATTCAATGGTCGCAACCTTAGCTGGGATATTAACCTTATCCCGCTTAAAATCTATACTTCTATATTTTCTCTTATGACCACCGCCAATATGACGGGCGGTAATCCGGCCATAATTATTTCGACCACCCGATTTGCGCAGGTTTGATACCAGTTTTTTTTCAGGGCCGCCCTTAAAAAGTTCCGGATTTGAAATCGTTACGAGATTTCTTCTTCCTGGAGAGGTCGGTTTATAGGTCTTTGTTGCCATTTAAAAACCCTCAATTATTTAATAGCTGTTGATTCAAAATTTCATCTCTTACTTCTAAAAAAGCAGGTCTACAAATCTTCAACGAAACTTATCGATTGACCCTCTTGAACTGTAACAACAGCTTTTTTCCAGTCTGATCGTCTACCCATAAAGCGGCCAAGACGTTTTTTCTTACCATGCATATTTGCTGTACGAACCTTGAGCACCTCAACGTTAAACATCTTTTCGACAGCATTCTTGATCTCAATCTTGTTTGCCCTCGGATCAACCTTAAAAACGACTTGATTCATCTCCTCTTGGAGGGCCATACCCTTCTCTGTCAGGCAAGCTTTTTTTATAACATCATATATATTATTCATGTTAACAACCTCTCTTCAAGTTGGCCGAGACAAGGCTGTAAAATGAGAACTTTTTTATGAAGAAGAATATCATAAACATTAACTCCTCCAGTCGGAATAACCTTGAATCCGGGCACATTACGAGAAGATCTTTCAAGATTCTCGTTTTGTTCGGGAATAACTATCAGACAGTTATCAATTTCAAGATCGCGCATGATGGAGATGAATTTTTTGGTTTTAATTTCATCAATATTCAACTCATCAACAATGACTATATTTTCTTCTGCAAAACGCGCGCTTAAAGCCATTCGCAAACCGAGTTTCCGAACCTTTTTTGGCATCTTGAAACTGTAATCCCTTGGTTTTGGACCAAAGGCGGTTCCACCGCCCCGCCATACCGGAGATTGCCTGCTTCCCGCACGGGCACGACCAGTCCCTTTCTGCCGCCAAGGTTTGGCGCCGCTTCCACGAACTTCAGCTCTGGTTTTCGTGCATGCGCCTCCCTGGCGTCGTTTGGCCAATTGCATGCGAACGACATCATGAAGAATGTGAGCATTGACCTCAACTCCAAAAAGTGAGTCGTCGAGTTCAACTTCTCCCACCTTCTCTTTTTTTACATTGTATAAATCGGTAACTGCCATTTTCCGGCTCCTCCACACATTAAGCCACATCAAATCAGGGTGTACTCATCAATTTAAACACCAGCCGGTCGCGCTGACGCAATTGGCTCATAGATATAAGTGGTAACTAAATGGTCCGATTTTTTCACCATGTCCTCATTTAATCTTTTAGAATAAGAACAAGATAAAAAACCAGCTTACTTTTTATAGATAGATAACAGCCCTTGCTTCGCACCAGGGACTGAACCCTTTACAAGAACAACATTATCTTCCTGGCGGATATCGACAATTATCACGTTTTTCTTGGTCAACATATTATTTCCCATACGGCCGGGCATTTTTTTTCCTTTAATGACACGACCAGGCCATGCGCTGCAGCCAATCGAACCTGGAGCTCTGTGAAACATTGAACCATGGCTCGCACAACCGCCATCGAAACCATAGCGTTTCACGACTCCTTGAAAACCACGACCTTTGGATTTCCCGCTGATATCGACAATATCCCCTACCCGAAAAAGATCTTTGGCCATTAGTTCCTGCCCAACCTCATATTGTTCAGGATCTTCGACACGAAATTCTTTTACATGATAAAAACCACCTTTGCCGGCATTTTTAAAATGACCCAGCATCGGTTTATTAATTCGCGACTCTTTTTTTGAGACAAAACCGACTTGAATAGCATTATAGCCTTCTTTGCCCTGGGTTTTTTTCTGAAGGACAACACATGGACCAGTCTCAATGACGGTAACGCCAATTACATCACCTTCTTGAGAATAGACTCGCGTCATTCCTATTTTTTTCCCTAGTAAACCTATTGTTTTCGGCATTATTTCAACCAATTCTTAATTTCATTTAATGATAATAGAGCTTTCTGAACATCTTTGATGCACATAAACCGTGTCATCTCTGTAATCATGAAATGGATTACAGCTTAATCTCCACATCAACGCCGGCTGACAACTCAAGTTTCATAAGTGCATCAATTGTCTGTTGGGTCGGTTCCAATATATCAAGAAGCCGCCTGTGTGTTCTCATCTCAAACTGCTCACGGGATTTTTTGTCTACGTGGGGAGAACGAAGAACGCAATATTTATTGATTGTTGTCGGCAATGGGATAGGACCGGCGACCATGGCACCGGTCTGCTTTGCTGTTTCAACGATCTCAATCGTGGAGAGATCAAGCTGCTTGTGATCATATCCTCTCAACTTGATCCGAATTTTCTGTGTCTGTATCATCCGTTCTACCTATTCAATAATCTTATTGATTACACCGGCGCCTACTGTACGGCCGCCCTCGCGAATAGCGAAGCGTAATCCTTCTTCCATGGCAATCGGGGTAATCAGACTGCCCTCGATAGTCACATTATCACCGGGCATGACCATCTCTACGCCGTCAGTAAGCGTCACCACACCTGTTACATCCGTGGTACGAAAATAAAACTGAGGCCTGTATCCGTTAAAAAATGGTGTATGACGACCACCCTCTTCCTTGGTCAAAATATAGCACTCAGCCTTGAACTTAAGATGGGGATTGATGCTGCCCGGTTTGGCCAGAACCTGTCCACGCTCAATATCTTCTCGCTTGGTACCGCGTAAAAGAATACCAACATTATCACCGGCCAGACCCTCATCCAGAAGTTTCCTGAACATCTCTACTCCGGTAACCGTTGTTTTTTCTGTATCCTTAATTCCGACAATCTCGATCTCATCACCAACCTTGACGATACCGCGTTCTATACGACCTGTGGCAACCGTGCCGCGGCCGGAGATGGAAAACACATCCTCAACCGGCATCAGAAAGGGCATGTCCACATCACGCTCCGGTTCAGGAACAAAGGCGTCAACTGCATCCATCAGCTCCCAGATGCATTTGGTTGCCGCCTCGTCTGTGGGATTCTCCAGTGCCTTCAGAGCACTGCCCTGAATGATCGGCGTATCATCGCCGGGGAACTCATATTTATCAAGAAGCTCACGAAGCTCCATGTCAACCAGTTCGATCAACTCTTCGTCATCAACCATGTCGCATTTGTTTAAAAACACAACAATGGCCGGAACGCCAACCTGACGGGCGAGCAGGATATGCTCACGGGTCTGGGGCATGGGACCGTCGTCGGCACCGACAACAAGAATGGCACCGTCCATCTGCGCCGCTCCGGTAATCATATTCTTTATGTAGTCAGCATGGCCGGGACAATCAACATGGGCGTAATGACGGTTATCCGTCTCATACTCAACATGGGCTGTAGCAATGGTGATGCCACGCTCTTTTTCTTCCGGAGCCTTATCGATCTCACCAAAGTCTGTGCTCTCTGCATAACCTTTGGCGGCCAGAACCTGGGTAATTGCTGCGGTCAGGGTCGTCTTGCCATGATCAATATGTCCAATTGTGCCGATATTGACGTGGGGTTTTGTCCTTTCAAATTTTTCCTTTGCCATGATATTTCCTCTCTTCGATTCTACTTTCTAAATCAGGCCTTTAACCTTAAGTACGATTTGTTCTGCTTGTTTTTTTGGCACTTTATCGTAGGCATCAAACTGCATGGTAAAACTAGCTCTTCCTTGTGTCGCGGAGCGCAATGCAGTTGAGTAACCAAACATTTCCGCCAATGGAACCTGTGCCTTAATGACCTGGATTGAATTTTCTCGACTATCCATGCCGATAATCCGAGCCCGCTTACTATTGAGGTCCGAGATAACATCACCCATATACTCATCGGGTGATATAACCTCTAGATCCATGACCGGTTCAAGCAGAACTGGTCCGGCATCAATCAATGCCTGGCGAAAAGCCATGGAAGCTGCAACTCCAAAGGCAATCTCAGTGGAATCATCTTCGTGATAAGAACCATCAAACAAAGTAGCCTTGACATCCATCACGGGATAGCCAATCAGAGCGCCTCCATCAAGGCATCCTTCAACACCTTTGCGAACCGCCGAAACAAACTCGGAAGGGATCTTTTCTTCATCAATAACACTTACAAACTCAAAACCTGACCCGCGTTCAAGGGGCTCAATCTCCAGCCACACATGCCCATACTGGCCGCCTGCTGCCTGTTGTACAAATTCACCTTCTCCGCGACCGCTCCGGCTGATCGATTCTTTATAAGCCACTTGCGGCTTACCGACATTCGCACCGACTTTAAACTCACGCAGAAGCCGGTCAACAATAATGTCCAGATGGAGCTCCCCCATACCGGAAATAATCCTCTGCCCGGTATCAGGATCAGTGCTTACCTTGAAGGAGGGGTCTTCAAGGGCGATTTTGGTCAACGAATCATTTAACTTTTCTTCATCCGCCATACCTTTAGGCTCAATGGCGATACTGATAACCGGATCCGGGAACTCTATCTTTTCCAGGACAATCGTGTCACCCGGGGCGCAAAGGGTTTCGCCGGTACTTGTGAAGCGTAGACCAACAACAGCACCTATGTCACCGGGACCGATCTGTTGGACCTCTTCTCGCTTGTTTGAGTGCATCCTGACAATTCGACCGATCTTTTCCTGCTTGCGTTTGAGCGGATTAAAGACCTTTTCCCCGCTTTTTAATACACCGGAATACACCCGGACAAAAGCAAGGTTGCCGACAAAAGGATCCGTCATGAGCTTGAAAGCCAGTGCACAGAGTTTCTCCTTGGCGCCGGTCTTCCTATGCTCAATATCGCCATTGCTGTTGACACCCTCAACCGGGGGAACATCAGTTGGGGACGGCAAATATGATATTACCGCGTCAAGCAGAGGCTGGACACCTTTATTCTTGAACGCACTACCGCATAATACAGGTACAAGTTCAAGATTCAGCGTGGCTCTACGAACGGCTTGCTGAATTTCTTCAACAGAAATTTGTTGCTCTTCGAGATATTTTTCCATGACCCCTTCATCGAAGTCGGCCAGCTTCTCGATAAGGGTCATACGTGCAGCCGTGAATGTTTCTAGAAGATCTGCGGGTATTGTTTCTTCGCTAACATGCAATCCCTTGGATTCTTCATCAAAGATCAACATTTTTTCAGAAATGAGATCGATGATGCCGCGGAAATGGTCTTCGCTTCCAACCGGTAGTTGAATCGGCAGAGCATTTGCCCCAAACCGTTCATCTAACATTTCCACACAGCGCTCAAAATCAGCGCCGATCCGGTCCATCTTGTTGACAAAAGCAATTCGCGGGATGGAGTACTTATCTGCCTGACGCCATACTGTCTCGGATTGGGGTTCGACTCCACCAACCGCACAGAAAACTGCTACAGCACCATCCAGGACCCGCAAACATCGTTCGACTTCAATTGTAAAATCAACATGCCCAGGTGTATCAATGATATTAATCTGATGTTTTTGCCAAAAACAGGTTGTGGCCGCCAAGGTAATTGTAATGCCACGTTCCTGTTCCTGTTCCATCCAGTCCATAATGGCAGCGCCATCATGAACCTCACCGATTTTATGCGACCGGCCCGTATAATACAGTATTCGTTCCGTCGTCGTTGTTTTTCCGGCATCGATATGGGCCATTATCCCGATATTGCGCAAACGCGCTAAAGAGATGTTGTTTGCCACGATTTACCCTTTCCTTTATCATCTCTCTGAGCATTTTCACAATGATCTGACCAGCAGAATTTTCTTAGCCTGCATGAGCCGAAACAGCCACAACGATGAACTTATGAACTTCAGGTTCCTATAATTAACAAAACCCAGTTTTTATAACCGGGTTCCGTTCTCATGTCAACCAGGATAAATTAAATTAAGAAAAAAAGAGCGAACTACCAACGATAATGGGCAAAAGCCTTATTTGCCTCAGCCATTCTATGACTGTCTTCACGTTTTTTTACAGCTGCACCGCGATTATTATAAGCGTCAGATAGCTCCGCTGCCAGCTTTTCAGCCATTGATTTTCCGGACTTTTTTTGCGCAAATTCAACAATCCAGCGTATAGCCAATGCATTTCGTCGTTCCGGGCGTACCTCAATGGGCACCTGATATGTCGCGCCACCCACGCGGCGTGATTTCACCTCAACCTTCGGACGGACTTTTTCCATCGCCTTTTCAAAAACTTCCAAGGGCTCATCCTCGGATATTCTTCCCTCTATAATATCCATGGCATCATAAAAAATCCTTTGTGCAACATTTTTTTTACCACGCGACATCAGTCCGTTAATAAATTTGGAGACAAGGGGGCTGTTATAGCGAGTATCAGGGGTTACTGGCCGTTTGGCCACAAGCTTTCGTCTTGGCATTCTTTTTAAACTCCTTCTCTATACATCATCTTCAGACTATTTAGGCCGTTTGGCTCCGTACTTGGATCGACCTTGACGCCGATCGGTCACACCAAGGGTGTCAAGGGTTCCACGAATAACATGATACCTGACACCTGGAAGATCCTTCACCCTGCCGCCCCTGATCAGGACAATTGAATGTTCCTGCAGGTTATGACCGATTCCGGGAATATATGAAGTCACCTCAATACCATTTGTCAACCGTACCCTGGCGACCTTTCTTAATGCAGAGTTGGGTTTCTTCGGTGTTGTTGTATAAACACGGACACAGACGCCCCGTTTCTGCGGAGATCCTTTCAAGGCCGGCGTATTTGTCCTTTTCACTGACTTCTTTCGACCTTGCCGGACTAATTGATTAATGGTTGGCATTTATGGTGACTCCTCTCACTTCAATTTTAAATGTTCGTTGTTAACCCAATCTAATAACTTCAGTTTTTGAGAATCAGAAAATTTAACCGAAGCTAGCCATTCTGTCAATGACAAACTTTGAAACTCTATCCCTGCGAGCTGCAGCAAAAGACGTTAGGCGTCCTCAGCGAGGCATGCGGTTGACATTGCAAGAATCTAGCCTTCTTCCTCAACAGCGTAACGATCAAGACGCCCGGTTCCGGCCGGAACAAGACGACCCATGATCACATTCTCTTTTAACCCCCTCAGGTAATCGACTTTGCCGGCCATGGCGGCATTGGTCAACACCTTGGTTGTTTCCTGAAAAGAAGCTGCGGAAATAAAACTTTCCGTACTCAAAGAGGCCTTGGTTACGCCGAGAAGCAACGCCTCGGCCATTGCCGGCTGGGCGCCACGAGCAAGCAATTTTTCATTTTCATCTTTAAACTTCCACCACTCGACCTGTTCACCAAGCATAAATGTGCTATCACCGACGCCGGTGATCAGGACACGACGTAACATCTGGCGGACGATAACTTCAATATGTTTATCATTAATTTTTACACCCTGCAGGCGATACACTTCCTGGATCTCATTCACGAGAAATTTGGCCAGTTCCTTAACACCAAGAACTCGGAGGATATCATTTGGATGCGGAGATCCATCCATCATTGCTTCACCGGCTTTGACATAGTCTCCCTCGTGAACACTGATATGTTTGCCCTTGGGAATCAGGTACTCCTTGGCTTCACCGAGTTCCGGGGTAACAACGACACGTCTCTTACCCTTGAGTTCCTTTCCGAATGAAACACGTCCGTCTATCTCGGAGATCACGGCAAGCTTTTTCGGTTTTCTGACCTCAAAAAGCTCGGCCACCCGCGGCAGACCACCGGTAATATCTTTTGTCTTGGTTGTTTCACGCGGAATTTTACCAATAATATAACCGGGCTCAACCATATCCCCCTCGTCAACCATGATAATCGTGCCAACCGGCAAGGTGTACCGAGCCGGGCTGTTGGAATTCGGCAGTTTAATCGGTTTACCTTTTTCGTTCTTTAATGAAATACGGGGATTCAACTGACTGATTTTAGAGGGAATAATAACGGAACTGGACTTGCCGGTTATCGGATCAACCCGCTCCTGCATCGTGCTTCCCTCGATAATATCGCCGAATTTAATTTTACCGGCAATCTCGCAGACAATGGGAATGGTATAGGGATCCCATTCGGCAATCTGGGTGTCGGCTTCAACCTTAGCACCATCCGGCACATTGATCTGAGCGCCGTATGTCACCTGATACCGTTCGCGTTCACGTCCTTTGGAACCAAGAATACTGATCTCGCCATTTCGATTCATGACAATCATCCGGCCTTCGATATCATTAACGCAATGCAGATTCTGAAACCTCACCGTACCGCCGAACTGGCTTCTGACCTCTGCCTGCTCGGCACTCCGACTAGCCGCGCCACCGATATGAAAAGTCCGCATTGTCAGCTGTGTTCCCGGCTCACCAATGGACTGGGCAGCAATAATTCCTACAGCCTCGCCGATATTAACCATATGCCCCCGGCCCAGATCACGGCCGTAACACTTGATACAGACACCCTGTTTTGCCTGGCAGGTCAAAACAGATCTGATTAAAACCCGATCCACGCCGGAATTTTCAATAAGCGTGACCTTTTCCTCAGTAAACTCTTCATTGGCCTGAATAAGAAGATCTCCGCTGAACGGATCAAAAACATCTTCCAGGGCCACTCTGCCAAGAATTCGCTCTCCAACTCTCTGAATGACTTCACCGCCTTCGACAAGGGGTTCAGCCATAATGCCGTCAAGGGTTTGACAATCCTTCTCGACAATGGTTGAATCCTGGGCCACATCAACAAGCCGTCGTGTCAAATATCCGGAGTTAGCCGTTTTTAAGGCTGTATCAGCCAAACCTTTCCGGGCACCATGGGTAGAAATAAAGTACTCCAGGACACTCAGCCCCTCCCGGAAGTTGGCCTTGATGGGTGATTCGATAATGGCGCCTGATGGTTTTGCCATCAGACCACGCATGCCGGCAAGCTGGCGAATCTGATCCTTACTCCCTCTGGCACCGGAATCAGCCATGATAAAAATCGGATTGAAGCTCGGCACCTCTATCACGTTATTCTCTTTATCACGCAGATACTCGACACTGAGTTCACTCATCATCTCCTGGGCCACATCATCAGTTGCCCGGGACCAAATATCAACAACCTTGTTATATTTCTCACCGGAAGTTATCAGGCCATCTGAATATTGTTTTTCTACATCAACGACCTCATTTTCAGATTCTTCCAGAAGCGTTTCCTTGCTCACAGGAATCTTCATATCATTAATACAGATTGAGATCGACGATGTGGTTGCAAACTCATAACCGATATCCTTCAGACGATCGGCCAGAATTACCGTGGCCTTGGTTCCGGCATGACGATAGGCATAATCAATGAGTCCTTTCAGAGACTTTTTACTCATTACCTTGTTGATCTCGGAAAACGGTACATTTTCAGGTAGCAGATCACTGAGGATCACCCGTCCAGTGGTGCTCTCCACCATTTCTCCATTGATACGAATCTTTATTTTAGCCTGAAGATCAATCTCGCCATGATCATAGGCAATATTCACCTCTCTGGGGGAAGAAAAATATTTACCATCACCCTTAACGAAAAAACGTTCACGGGTCATGTAATACAGGCCCAGAACAATATCCTGGCTTGGGACGATAATCGGCTCTCCATTGGCGGGAGAGAGGATGTTATTCGTGGACATCATCAGAACCCGGGCTTCAACCTGAGCTTCCATGGTGAGGGGCAGATGCACTGCCATCTGATCACCGTCAAAATCGGCGTTAAAGGCCGAACAGACGAGCGGATGAAGCTGGATCGCCTTTCCCTCAATTAAAACCGGTTCAAAGGCCTGCATTCCGAGACGGTGAAGGGTAGGAGCCCTGTTCAAAATTACAGGGTACTCCCGCACCACGTCATCCAGCACATCCCAAACTTCTTTAGTGCCCTTTTCTACCATTTTGCGAGCGCTTTTGATGGTAGTCACATGGCCCAACAGTTCGAGTTTGTTGTAAATAAAAGGCTTAAAAAGCTCAAGCGCCATTTTCTTGGGCAAACCGCATTGATGGAGACGCAAATGAGGACCGACAACAATAACGGTTCGGCCGGAATAATCGACCCGTTTACCGAGAAGATTCTGACGGAAGCGGCCTTGTTTGCCCTTGAGCATATCGCTGAGTGATTTTAGAGGACGTTTATTAGGCCCAAGAATCACCTTGCCCCGGCGACCGTTGTCAAACAAAACATCAACTGCCTCCTGCAGCATTCTTTTTTCATTGCGGATGATGATTTCAGGGGCATCCAGTTCCAACAACCTTTTCAGCCGGTTATTTCTGTTAATGACCCGGCGATAGAGATCATTGAGGTCGGAAGTGGCGAAACGACCGCCTTCCAGGGGCACCAGGGGACGAAGATCCGGCGGCAGCACCGGGATGACCTGAAGAATCATCCACTCCGGTCTGTTACCCGAGTCCCGAAAAGCCTCGACGACATTGAGACGTTTGGCCAGTTTTTTCCGTTTCGCCTCAGAGCCTGTCGTATTCATTTCCTCACGCAAATGTTCGGACAGAGGATTTAACTCTAAATTTTTCAGAATAAACCTGATTGCCTCGGCTCCGATTCCCACTGAGAACTTACCGGGAAACTCTTCACTGTTAAGGCGGAACTGCTCTTCCGTAAGAAGAGTCCCCACGGAAAGAGACACCTCTTCCGACTTAATAACGACATAGGAATCAAAATAAAGAACCCTTTCCAGTTCCTTTAATGTCATATCGCAGAGATTGCCGATTTTGCTGGGCAAACTCTTTAAAAACCAGATATGGGCTACCGGAGCGGCCAACTCAATGTGTCCGAGACGCTCACGTCTTACCTTGGACTGAATGACCTCAACACCACATTTTTCACAAACAACACCGCGGTGTTTCATTCTTTTATATTTACCGCAATTACATTCGTAATCCTTGACGGGACCAAAAATTTTAGCGCAGAACAGACCATCACGCTCAGGCTTAAAAGTCCGATAATTAATCGTCTCCGGTTTTTTTACTTCCCCATTTGACCAGTCCCTGATTTTTTCTGGAGAGGCCAGTGAGATCCTGACACTTTTAAATTTTACCGGTTTTTTTTCCTTCGTAAAAAAACTGAAAAGCTCTTCCACAAGCAGCACCTTATCAAAAAATTATAGACGAATTTGCAACCACAGGTTGTCCGAAGACACTGAACATCGAAATATGGCTAAATAAATTATTCGTTCATCAACTCCATATCCAGACAAAGCCCCTGCAATTCCTTAATCAAAACATGAAAGGATTCAGGCAGCCCGGCTTCAAGAAAATTGTTTCCCTTGACAATCTTTTCATACATTTTGGTTCTGCCCTGGACATCATCGGATTTAACCGTTAAAAATTCCTGCAGCGTATAAGCAGCCCCATAGGCCTCCATGGCCCAGACCTCCATCTCACCAAGCCGCTGCCCGCCGAACTGGGCCTTGCCGCCAAGAGGTTGCTGGGTAACCAGGGAATAAGGCCCGGTGGAACGGGCATGGATCTTGTCGTCGACAAGATGATGAAGCTTCAAAACATACATAACGCCCACCGTGACGGGATTTTCAAATTTCTTGCCGGTGAGACCATCGTACAGGGTGGACTGAGCTAACTCATCAACCCCTGCCTCAACAAGACTCTGCCTGATTTCAGACTCAACGGCACCGTCAAAGACCGGGGTGGCGACATGCAAACCCTGGCCGCATTGTCCGGCCAGATCGACAAGCTCATCATCAGAGAAGTTCTCGGTTAAACGCTGATACTCCTCCTCAGAGTAAATTGTCAACAGTTTTTTCTTGATCTTCTCCGTCTCATTTTTCTCTGCATAAGAATGCAACTGCTGGCCTAATTTCAGGGCGGCAAAACCGAGATGTGTTTCAAGAATCTGACCCACATTCATTCGTGAGGGTACGCCAAGGGGATTCAGAACCATGTCTACAGGTGTCCCGTCCTCAAAATAAGGCATATCCTCAACAGGAAGAATGCGCGAAACAACACCCTTATTTCCATGACGTCCTGCCATTTTGTCACCTACAGAAAGTTTCCGTTTGGTGGCCACGTAAATCTTCACCATCTTGATCACGCCCGGCGGCAGATCATCCCCCTTCCGAAGCCTGTCAATTCGTGCCTGGTAACGTTTTTTGACTTGGGCAATCTGGCTGTTACAGCGTTCGTGAAGAAGATCAACCTCACCCTCATATTTTTCACGATTTGTATAATCAATCCTCTTAATTGAAGACAATGGTAATTTCTCAAAAAGAGCAAAAGTAATTTTTCCACCCTCATCCAGTAAAACCTCACCGTTTTTAGCAATAACGGCAGAATTGACTTTCTCGCCGGCCAGCATGTCGGCCAAGCCGTTACGAACCCCTTTCCTCAGGCAGTTGATTTCATCATCCATATCCTGGGTAAGTTTGGCAATATCCATCTCTTCAATAGCCAGGGAGCGCTCATCCTTTTCAACACCTTTACGGGAAAAAACCTTTGCGTCAAGGACAACGCCTTGAACTCCGGGAGGAACACGCAATGAGGTATCCTTGACATCACCAGCCTTTTCTCCAAATATGGCCCGCAACAGTTTCTCTTCAGGGGAAAGTTGGGTCTCACCCTTTGGCGTCACCTTGCCGACCATGGTGTCGCCCGGCTTAATCTCAGCACCGATGCGGACAACACCACTATCGTCCAGATTGCGCAAACTTTCCTCACTGACATTGGGAATATCCCTGGTGATCTCTTCCTTACCGAGTTTGGTGTCCCGAGCCACTGTTTCAAAAACATCAATATGCAGCGACGTGTACGTATCATTTTTCAACAATTCTTCGCTGATTAGAATTGAATCCTCGAAATTGTAACCCCGCCAGGGCATGAAGGCGATGGTGATGTTCTTGCCCAAAGCCAACTCTCCGTTGTCCATGGCCGGACCGTCCGCCAGCACATCGTCTTTCAGAATACGCTGACCTGGCAGAACAAGCGGAGCCTGAGTAAAACAGGTGGACTGATTTGATTTACGGTACTTCCCTAAACGATAAATACCGATGCCGGTGCTAAAGCCGTCCGTGCCCGGTTCATCATAGCGGACAACAATCCTGTTGGCATCAACCCCCTCAACAACACCATCCCCGCCAGCCAGGAGACTGACACCAGAATCTCTGGCCACAACAGCCTCGAGCCCCGTACCAACGAGAGGAGCTGCTGTGCGCAGCAACGGCACTCCCTGACGCTGCATATTCGAACCCATCAGGGCCCGGTTGGCATCATCGTGTTCCAGAAAGGGAATCAGAGATGCCGCAACACTCACCAGCTGATTAGGAGAAACATCCATGCTTGTCACCTGGTCCGCCGAAGTTATGACAACCTCACCTTCCTGCCGGGCGATTAAATTTCCCTCCGGGATCATGCCCTTCTCGACAACAGTGTCGATGGCCGGAGCAATAATCTCTATTTTCTCTTCAAGAGCAGTTGTATATTTGACATCATCGGTGACCCGGCGGTCAACAACTTTACGGTAAGGCGTTTCAATAAAACCAAAGCGGTTTACCTTGGCATAGGTTGCCAGAGAAACAATCAAACCAATATTTGGACCCTCGGGGGTTTCAACAGGGCAAATACGGCCGTAATGAGTTGGATGAACATCCCTGACCTCAAAACCGGCCCGTTCCCTTGACAGTCCTCCCGGCCCCAAGGCACTGAGACGTCTTTTATGGGTCACCTCGGAAAGGGGATTGGTCTGATCCATGAACTGAGACAACTGGCTTGTACCGAAAAATTCTTTAATAGCAGCGGTAATGGGTTTCGGATTGATCAAATCATGTGGCATCAAGGTCTCAATTTCCTGCAGGCTCATGCGCTCGCGGATAGCTCTTTCCATGCGAACCAGCCCCATACGGTACTGATTTTCAACCAACTCACCCACAGTCCTGACACGCCTGTTGCCCAGATGATCAATATCATCCACCGGTCCCTGAGCCTCTTTCAGCCGGACCAGGTAGCGAACAGCCAGCATGATGTCATCCTTTGTGAGAGTGCGGTTCTCAATATCGGTATCGACGCCAAGCTTTGCATTGACTTTAAAACGGCCGACAACGGAAAGATCATAGGTATCCGGATTAAAAAAGAGATTATTAAAGAAAGATTCCGCCACCTCAGGAGTAGGAGGACTACTGGGCCGCAGTCTGCGGTAGATTTCCAGCAGCGCCTCATCCGTGTTTGCCGCCTTATCAAGAGAAAGGGTCTTGCTGAAGGCATCGGTCACTTTGACCCCATCGATATACAAAATCTCAAAAGATTTTATCCCGGCTTCAATCATCCCATCAAGAATCGTCCCGGTCAGTTCCCCATTACATGGTAAAAGCACCTCTCCGCTCGCCGGATCGACAACATCTTCAACTACACGTTTGCCGACCAGAGCCTCCTTTTCAATCTCAAAGACGTCTAAACCGGCCTCTACCAATCGTCTGGCCAAGGCCTTACCGATCTTTTTACCTTTTTTAGCCAACACCTCACCAGTTTCAGCATGAATTAATTCATGGGGTGTCCGCTCTCCGACGATTATTTTCGGATCAATGGTTCTGAACACTCGAGATTTCTTAAGCGAAATTTTCTCGACTGAATAAAAGAAACGGAGAAGTTCGGAAGCTGAATATCCTAAAGCCTTCAAAAGAGTGGAGATCGGAAATTTTCGCCGACGGTCAATGCGGACATGAAGTACATCCTTGGCATCAAACTCCATATCAACCCAGGAACCGCGGACAGGGATAATGCGGGCGGAATAAAGCAATTTACCCGAGACGTGACTCTTGCCACTGTCATGGGCATAAAAAAGTCCCGGGGATCTCTGAAGCTGACTGACAATAACTCGCTCCGTCCCATTGATTACAAAAACACCGGCTTTAGTCATCAAAGGAATACTACCGAGATAAACAGCCTGTTCTTTAATATCACGAATGGATTGAACACCTGTATCAGCATCAACATCAAATGAAACAAGGCGAACTGTGATTTTAATTGGGACATCATGGGTCATACCCCGTTCAACACATTCTTCCACCGTGTATTTCGGCTCACCGAAGTTATAACTGACAAACTCAAGAAGACACATGCCGTTAAAATCCTCGATGGGGAATACGGATTTAAAAACGGCCTGTAAGCCACTGTCTTCCCTTTCATCGGGAGCAACATTACGTTGCAGAAATTTCTCAAACGCCACGCGCTGCATCTCGATAAGATGGGGTTTCTCGACGATCTCACCGATTTTCGCAAAATTTTTTCTGACTCGTTTCATCTTTTTCATGAAGCATTATTCCTCAACTCTGAGCCACGGACTCTGATGGCCTCGTAAAACTTTTTTTCAACAAGGAGACGCAGGCTGTGAGCCTGTGAATCTCCAATGTACGGAGATTTTTTCACAAAATATCAATTAATTATCTTCAGAGTCTCTTTGACTCTCTGCCTGTTACTTTGCGTTTACTCTTATTTTTTCGGGAACATCGGGTCTTTAAAATAAAGCATTTCTTCCGAACTTTTAAACACCAAATACGCAATAAAGATCAAATGAACGGTTTTGAAATATTGATGGGAAGTGATAAAACTTGAAAAAAGGGTAGTTGCGACAGCATCAAGCTCGCAACCTACTCACATTTCTGGCAAAATTTAATATTTTTATTTTGTAACTATTCAGCTGCACTCCATCTTCGCCCATTTGGGTCTTCTCGAATAGCACCAGTATGCTTCAAAGCCCCAAATGGGCGAATATGAAGCACATCTGAACACTTACAGTCTAGAGTAAAGGGTAATTTACAGCCTACGCTGAATAGTTACTTTATTTTTTATAAAGAGAAAGAGTCAAAAAATAATTATCACAACTTATAAATATAACAGAACGCTGCCGACAATTTCCATCAGCAGCGTTCTATCTTTTTGACTTCCCGTCTTAACCTATGACTGCCATGTTCCGAAAGGAAACAGGCTGAATGGAAAGCAAAGAATAGAGACAGTACTATTTGATTTCAGCTTCGGCACCAGCAGCTTCAATCTTGGATTTGATATCCTCAGCCTCTTCCTTGGAAACACCTTCTTTGATCGGAGCAGGAGCTGCTTCAACGAGGGCTTTAGCCTCTTTCAAACCAAGAGAAGTGATGGCCCGAACCTCTTTAATCACGGCAATTTTTTTAGCGCCGAAAGAAGTCAAAATCACGTCAAACTCGGTCTTCTCCTCTGCCGCTTCGGCCTCGCCACCGCCAGCAGCAGGACCGGCTGCCATGGCAACAGGTGCGGCAGCGGAAACACCGAATTTGTCTTCTAATTCTTTAACAAGTTCGGAAAGCTCAAGAACGCTCATAGCGGAAATGAATTCAATTACATCTTCTTTTGTTACAGCCATTTTAATTTCTCCTAAACCAGTTTCAACTGGAAATTCAATGATTAATTTTCGTAACTATTCAGGTGGTGCAACATAATTGCTCAACCACCTAACTGTAAGTGTTCAGTAGTGCCTCATATTCGTTCATTCGGAGTCGGAGTTTATACCCTGTTTTTAAGGGGTGCTTACCTGGGACTTCGAAGCATACTAGTGCTATTCGAGAAGGCAGGGAAGCCTAGACTCCTAAATAGGGCGAAGATGGGATGCTACTGATATAGTTACTAATTATCTAGTTCTTTTTGTTCCCGAATCGCCTGCAAGGCAAAAACCAAGCTTTGCGGCACTGCATTGAGAACCTGAACAAAGCTAGTGGGAACAGCATTCATTACTGACAGTACTTTCGCAAGAAGAACTTCCCTGCTCGGCAGTTTAGATAGATCTACAAGATCAGACTCTGTCAATGGATTACCGTCAAGTAGCCCACAGCGAATGACCATCTCGGGATGAGCCTTAACAAAGGCCGTAAGCACCTTGGCCGGAGAGACTGGATCATCGTAAGAAACAGTTACCGCTGATGTTCCACTGAAATACTCCTGCAAGGGTTCAAAAGAGGTTCCCTGCACTGCTCTTTTCAGTAATGTGTTTTTTGCTACCCGAATTTCTGCATTATTCTTTTTCAGCTCCCTTCTGAGTTCCTGAAACACAGAGACTGTCAAGCCACGGTAGTCAGTCACTATAGCAATTTTGGCTTTACCAAATCTGCTGCTGAGATCATCTACTTCAGCCGCCTTTTCTGAACGGTTCAATGTCTCCCTCCTTAAGAAATCGATGTTTACACTTTAAGCAGTTGAGGTCGATCAGGACAATCAAGCGTACTCCCGGAGCTGATCACTGATATAGGAATCACGGGACTGCTGGTTGACAGCAGCCCGGTGTCTCGGCAGGCCGCAAAAAGCGATTAAACGTATAACGCACCTGCTGTCTTCGACTTCGATACTACTTTTCTTTTGACAAATTCATAAACAAAGTCGAATCCCTGTTCATGAAAAAAAAATTTGGTAAATCGTAAAACTATTTTTTACAAAGACACCAAATTTAATATTTATTTAAAATCCAATGCGAGAAAAAGATCAAACATTTTTGACCAGTGCCCGCAAATCAAGGGGATCAAGCTTAACACCGGCTCCCATGGTACTGGACACTGTAATACCCTTAAGATATATACCTTTTGCGGATGACGGCTTTAGTTGAATAATTTTATCAACAAAAGACAATACATTCTCCTGTATTTTTTCCGCTCCAAATGAGACCTTGCCCACCATCGCATGAATAATACCAGCCTTGTCCACCTTAAAATCGACCTTACCCGATTTAATCTCTCCAACTACCCGGGAAACTTCAAAGGTGACCGTGCCGACCTTGGCGTTGGGCATCATTCCCCGAGGCCCAAGAACCCGGCCGATCTTACCGACCGTGCCCATCATGTCCGGAGTCGCTACTGTCTTATCAAACTCAAGCCAGCCATCCTGAATCTTCTTCACATATTCATCACCACCGGCATAATCCGCTCCGGCATCGAGAGCTTCCTGGACCTTTTCACCCTTGGCAAAAACAAGAACCCTTTCACTTTTTCCTGTACCATGGGGAAGGACGACACTGCTACGCACCATTTGATCTGCATGGCGGGGATCAACTCCAAGACGTATCGCGAGATCAATGGATTCATCAAACTTTGCATATGATTTCTTCAATGCAAGCGCAATTCCCTCGGCAAGAGTAAAATTTTCGCTTGAATCAAAATTTTCAACACTTTTAATATATTTTTTTCCTCTTCTCGGCATGAATCATCTCCACATATCGATTCCCAATGAAGAAAACACTGGCAATCTCTTTTAAAAACCCGTTTATACGATAAATTTATTACCCTTGGGAATCCTGCATTATCCTTCTACGGTAATACCACAACTTCTGGCTGTCCCCATGATGATTTTCATTGCAGCATCGACATCATAGGCATTCAAATCCGGCATTTTCAGCTCTGCAATTTCCCTGATTTTATCCATGGAAATAGTTGCGACACGATCTTGCTTAGGATTACTTGAACCCTTATCAAGAGAAAGAGCCTTAAATAGCAAAGTTGAGGCTGGAGGGGTCTTGGTGATAAATGAAAACGAACGATCAGCATAGACTGTAATCACGGCTGGGATGAGCATGTCACCCTCGCTCTGAGTCTTGGCGTTAAACGCCTTACAAAACTCCATGATGTTTAGGCCATGCTGACCAAGGGCCGGTCCGACAGGAGGAGAAGGGTTCGCCTTGCCCGCCGGAATTTGCAACTTGATATAACCTGTAATTTTTTTCATCTTTTATCTCCCACAATTTTTCTATTTAAACAAACACCATATCATTGTGGTACAAACGACAACCGTAATGATGTTTACATATCAAAAAAAAACAATTTGATGACTTCTAAAAATAAAGTCTTTTCGAAATTTCTCATGTCATAACTACTTGACGAATATGACATCTATTAGAGGACTTTTGACATTACCATCAAAAAATTAACCTCTCGTTACCTGTATGAATTCCAGTTCCACAGGCGTTTCACGGCCAAAAATACTGACCAGGACCTTCACCCGTCCCTTGTCAGGATAGACTTCTTCTACGACACCCTGAAAATTAGAAAAGGGACCATCAGTGACCCTGATAACATCACCAATTTCATAGATCACTTTTGGTTTCGGCTTCTCAGCACCATCCCTGATGCGGCCGATAATCTTCATGGCTTCTGCGTCCGATAAAGGCTCAGGATGGAGATCATTGCCGACAAATCCGCTTACCTTAGGTGTATCGCGTACAGTATGCCAGGTCTCATCATTGAGATCGACATTCAAAAGAATATAGCCCGGAAAAAATTTTCTCGACGAAGTCTTTTTTGTTCCCTTTATCATTTCAACGACTTGTTCAGTGGGAACAAGGATTTCGCCGAACATTTCTTCCTGGCCTGCTTTTTTAATCCTTTCCAGCATTGCGGTCTTCACTTTCTCCTCAAAGCCGGAATAGGCGTGCAATATGTACCAATGTCTTGCCATAAAATTTTCTTATGAGTAATCCTGAGTTCGTGTCGTCCAGATAAAAAACAAAGTTTCCATGATAGATCCGACAATCTTCATTTGTAATGATAATACGAAAAAATCAATGAATAACCAGGCTGATCAGTTTACCTAAAACCAGATCTACAGTACCCAGATACATTGAAATCAAAAAAACAAACATGAGTACTACTCCTGTAGAGCTGACTGTATGCTTTTTGTCAGGCCAAGCGATTTTATTAAATTCACTCTTCACCTCCGATGAGAACTGCTTAATGCGCTTTATGCTGAACTTAGACGGCTCCTGATGATTTTGCGCAATAGCTTTGCCCTTGGTGACAGCCTTAGTCTTTCTTTTTTTCTTATCTGATTTTTTGGCCATAATCAAAAATTTGTCATTACATGTAAATGTGATTCTTCCTTCAACGGTAAAAAAAACTGTTATGTTCCAATAAATAAAACTTCGTCTTTGCAAAGACGAAGTTTTATTTATCTGGCAGGCCAGGAGGGACTCGAACCCCCAGCATCCGGATTTGGAGTCCGGCGCTCTACCAATTAGAGCTACTGGCCTTTACGGTTTATTTCGTTTCCTTGTGAAGGGTATGAGACTGACAGAAGCGACAATATTTCTTCAACTCCAGTTTCTGTGGAGTCTTTCGTTTATTCTTTGTCGTTGTGTAATTTCTCTGCTTACACTGGGTACAGCCTAACGTTATAATATCTCTCATGCTTAAAACCTATGTGAACGGATCAATCCGCCCTATTCAATAATCTTATTGATTACACCGGCGCCTACTGTACGGCCACCTTCGCGAATAGCGAAGCGTAATCCTTCTTCCATGGCAATCGGGGTTATCAGACTGCCCTCGATAGTCACATTATCACCGGGCATAACCATCTCTACGCCGTCAGTAAGCGTCACCACACCTGTTACATCCGTGGTACGAAAATAAAACTGAGGCCTGTATCCGTTAAAAAATGGTGTATGACGACCACCCTCTTCCTTGGTCAAAATATAGCACTCAGCCTTGAACTTAAGATGGGGATTGATGCTGCCCGGTTTGGCCAGAACCTGTCCACGCTCAATATCTTCTCGCTTGGTACCGCGTAAAAGAATACCAACATTATCACCGGCCAGACCCTCATCCAGAAGTTTCCTGAACATCTCTACTCCGGTAACCGTTGTTTTTTCTGTATCCTTAATTCCGACAATCTCGATCTCATCACCAACCTTGACGATACCGCGTTCTATACGACCTGTGGCAACCGTGCCGCGGCCGGAGATGGAAAACACATCCTCAACCGGCATCAGAAAGGGCATGTCCACATCACGCTCCGGTTCAGGAACAAAGGCGTCAACTGCATCCATCAGCTCCCAGATGCATTTGGTTGCCGCCTCGTCTGTGGGATTCTCCAGTGCCTTCAGAGCACTGCCCTGAATGATCGGCGTATCATCGCCGGGGAACTCATATTTATCAAGAAGCTCACGAAGCTCCATGTCAACCAGTTCGATCAACTCTTCGTCATCAACCATGTCGCATTTGTTTAAAAACACAACAATGGCCGGAACGCCAACCTGACGGGCGAGCAGGATATGCTCACGGGTCTGGGGCATGGGACCGTCGTCGGCACCGACAACAAGAATGGCACCGTCCATCTGCGCCGCTCCGGTAATCATATTCTTTATGTAGTCAGCATGGCCGGGACAATCAACATGGGCGTAATGACGGTTATCCGTCTCATACTCAACATGGGCTGTAGCAATGGTGATGCCACGCTCTTTTTCTTCCGGAGCCTTATCGATCTCACCAAAGTCTGTGCTCTCTGCATAACCTTTGGCGGCCAGAACCTGGGTAATTGCTGCGGTCAGGGTCGTCTTGCCATGATCAATATGTCCAATTGTGCCGATATTGACGTGGGGTTTTGTCCTTTCAAATTTTTCCTTTGCCATTTCGCTACTCCTCTACCCTCATGCTGAATGTATTATTTTGAACTGTAAACAGATTAAAGGACGACAAATCAACTATAAAAATTAAATGATATATGTCTGCTTGTGAAGTGGGGGACTCATCATAAATTGGAGCTCACGACCGGATTTGAACCGGTGACCTCTTCCTTACCAAGGAAGTGCTCTACCTGCTGAGCTACGTGAGCAATCGAAGCCTAATGACTGTTCCGACTCGCACAATTTAATGGCAGCCTGTAAAAAGTCATCAACAAAGTACAATGGTCTTTCCGCTAAATTAACGAATCGATCATTCACGGGTGTTATTTTGTACGATACAATAAACAATTGGAGCGGGAAACGGGTCTCGAACCCGCAACCCTCAGCTTGGAAGGCTGATGCTCTACCAATTGAGCTATTCCCGCTAAAAAACAAAAAAAAAGAAAAATTCAGTGGATCATCACTAAATTTTAGCCTCTCATCGAAAAATGGTGGAGGGGGGAGGATTTGAACCTCCGAAGGCGTCGCCGACAGATTTACAGTCTGTTCCCTTTGACCACTCGGGAACCCCTCCGTTTCTTTATGAGCCCAATTTGGAGCTGGCGATGGGACTTGAACCCGCAACCTGCTGATTACAAATCAGCTGCTCTGCCAATTGAGCTACGCCAGCTAAAACCAAAGCACCGTAATCGCTTCATGAGAAAAAATCAACAATTTTCTAAGAAGACCCTACGGTGTTTTGTTGAAACTATGTGAGATGCAAAGATGTTCTATCTAAACTATTCACTCACTTTTGTCGTTACATAATCACTGTCACGATAACGCTCAAAAGCCATAGCTGTTGTCCGGTAAACAAGATGGGCAAACTTTGTATAAGGCATATACAGGAACAGCATCATCACGGCGACCAGATGAAAGTAATAAATCGGATAAGCAATTAGCGGTAAATTTACCAGACGAAAAATCTCAGCAGCAAGTCCGGTGACGCCAACAGCCATAATTTCATAGATCAGGAACCAGTCATAGAAATTTCTGCTCTTACCTTCCTCAGCTTCCTGGCTTGAGCGATTTGCCCATAAGGTTGCAATACCAAATATCAGGGCTACAGCACTGATATTGGCCAGCCATTTAATGGGATTCAGTTGACTGATCGGCCCATGCAGGGAAGGAATAAATGCGCCTAAAACATCCTGAGTGAAGGCCGAATAACCGGTCACGATCAAAAGACCAACAAAGGAGAGAAGCAACGGCAGATGTCCCTTAGCACGATTGAGATTAACACCGCATTTATGAAACCGGCTATGAGCCACAATTTCATTAATAGAAGGCATAACAAACTCGGCAATAAACTGCTTAGCTGATGGCCTGAATTCGACATTAATGCCATACTGTAACGACATGGCCTTCCACAAGGAAGTCACACCCTTGTATGCGGCAAAAACAGCAAGACCAGCTGTAGGAAGCATGATCGCGTCGATAAATGCTACATTTTTTGTCAGCCAATGAAAATCCCAATGACCAAAAAAATGACCAAAGCCATTATGGGCAAACTCTTCAGATGAAGGGATATGCATGCCGCCGGAAATAATCCACATTATCAAAATAATAACAGCAGGTATGCCAATTAACAGCGGAGTATTCTTACCGGAACTAGCGAGCTTGGCAAGACCCTGGGGAAATCCATAATGGGTGTACATATAAGCGCGCACAGCACCAAGCACATCACCTGGTTTTGCGCCACGTGGACAATATGCGGTACAATCACCACACTGATGGCAAAGCAGAACATCAGTATCCGCGATCAATTTATCTTTCAATCCCCACTGGGACCAGATCATCTCTTTCCTGGGAAAAGGGCTATCATCCGTGGACAAGGGGCAGACCACAGAGCATGTCGCGCACTGAAAGCACTTTTTCAGCGAATCACCACCGGCACTTTTCAAGTACTTAATAAATTCTAAATCAGGTTCTACCCTCATTTCTCATCTCCTCTCTTTGGTTCTCTCATGATCTGCAAGTCACCTAGCCAAATCAAAAAAACCGGCCAACACTTTGTTATAACATCTGTCTGACAGGCCGACGATTCGACCTGTCAGACGATATAGCATAAAAAATTACTTTTTAGAAGCCCTTAAATGGACTTGGACCCATCTCAATAACTTCTTCTACAAACTCGTCAATAATACCGGCGACTTTATCATAGTCGGTAATGGCGATCTCACGCACTGTGCACCGTTCGGGCTCGACACCAAGGGAATTCAAGGTCTCACCCACGTTCTTCATACGTGTTACGGCGATTTCACTACCCTTGACAAAATGGCACTGGTAATCATCACCATACTTGCAACCAAGAAGCATAGCACCGTCCATACCAGCTGACATGGCATCCTTGATCCAGGCCATGTTCACCGAACCAAGACAGCGTACAGGGATAAAGCGTACCAATGGATTTAAGGCATGGCCACGCATGGCCGCCATATCGAGGCAGGGATAAGCGTCATTCTCACAAACAAAACAGATGATTCTCAGCTTATCATCATCATCGTCAGGAACCTCAACGGCCTTGACCATGGAGCCGATCATATCGATATTGTAGTCCTTAAAACCGATGATCCGCTCAGGGCAGGCGCCCATGCAGGTACCGCAGCGCCGACAGCGAGTAGGATTAGGCAGCGGTGTGCCCTTTTCATCATCATCAAGAGCGCCAAATGGACATTCTTCAGTACAGCGTTTACACTGGGTGCAGCGCTGGAAGAAGAAGTCCGGATAGGTCATATCTCCGGATCGGGGATGAACAGCTACACCGCGGTCACCACATTCCATGGCCTGGATGGCCTTCAAGGCAGCGCCGGTTGCATCATCAATGGTCTCTTCCATGGTCATGGCCTTACGGACACCACCACAGGTGTAGACACCGGTTCTCCTGGTCTCATAGGGAAAACAGATAAAATGAGAATCGGCATAACCGTCAAAAAGATCAAGATCCAAAAATGCCGGACCCTGACGATAGGCCAGATTGATGCTATTTTCATGCAAAGTTGTGGGTTCCATGCCGGCAGCCAGAACAACGAGATCCACATCAAGCTCAAGATCTTCATTGAGCAGAGTATCCTTGGCCGTGACCGTGCCACCCTCAACACCGGTGACCGTGGCCTTGGTCAGGAAAATACCATCATCCTCCTGAATGGATTTGTAGAACATCTCCATGGAACCCGGGGTACGCATGTGCTGATAGAGGATAAAGGCCTTGGAGGCATCATTAGCCTCCCGCAGCAGCTTGGCCTGTTTCAGTGCAACCATGCTGGTCACCGAGTTACAATAAGGAAAATCCTCATCATTTTCTTCAGCGCCCGGGCTTTGAATAAAGGCAACGGAATTCAGATCAGTGACCTTGCCTTCCTTGATCATTTTCTCAAACTCGGCATTGGTAACAACCTTGTCATTTGAGCCATAACCAAGATGCTCATATTCAGAAACATCAGCGGGTACCCAGCCGGTGGCAAGGACAACGGAACCGAATTTCTCGGCATCAGGATTATCTGCCATGTAATTCTGCAGACCATCGTTGGGGTCTTCCATCTCCCCCTTATCAATTTTGTCCTGCTCGTCAACGCCGACCTTGGCCGGTGCATCCCACTCGCCTTTTGTACCGGCCGCTTTCAGGGTGACGGAATAATCGTCCGGAGAACCAGCTATCCTGGCAACTTCAGTATTCAGGGCAATCTCAATATTATCATCAGCTTCCACTTCAGCAATCATGGCTCCGACGGTAGGCTCTTCCAAATCAGTCCAGGGAGCCTTGGTGGGCAACTGTTTCAACCAGCCGGCAGCCTTACCGCCCAGAGCAGCGGTTTTCTCAACAAGCTTAACCTGATAGCCTGTAGCAGCAGCCTCCTTGGCTGCTGTCAGGCCGGCAATACCACCGCCCATGACCAAAATTTTCTTATTCACCTGCTCCAGCTGAAAGGCTTCGGGTAACTCGGCTCTCTGTGCCCTTGCACAGCCCATGGCAACATAGTCAACTGCCATTTCATTACTGTACTCGTCAATTGTCTCCTGATCACGCTCTTCAGTAGGTTTCTCCTTGGCCCAGGCAACTTGCTCACGGATATTGGCGCGAATCGTGATGGACTCTTCACCAAAATCAAACTCTTTTTCCATAACCCGGGGTGAACAGGCGCAGATGACATAGGTGTTTACATCATCCGCTTCCATCATTGCCCGACCGGCAGCAGAGCAAAGGGCTTCATGGGTTTTAGCCTCCATGCCGCCTTCACTGGCCGCACCGCTCATCGCCTCTACATCAAGGGCATCACCGATGCCGCATCCTGTGCAAATATATGCACCATATTTTTTATCCATTAATTGATCCTCCTACCTTGTCGCTTGAATGGCTTTTAAAGCCGCAGCTGTTGAACTTTGAGCACTGGTGACAACATCGGCGGCTTTTTTAGCACAGCCGGCGGCAATCATACCCTTATCCGGATTAGAAAGGATAAAACCGCTGTTATCCATATCAAGGCCCAGAGAGGCGCCAATTCCTTTGGCTGCAGGCTCCATGCCGGTGGCCAAAACAGCCAGATCCACCTTCTGCTGGATTTTTGCGCCGGTCACTGCATTTTCAGCAACCACTGTTACGCTTCCGTCGCTCTCCGGAATGATATCAGCAACCTTGCCCTTGATAAAGTGGGTATTGGGATCTTCCATGAGCTTGGCGCGAAATTTCTCATACTTGCCCGGCGTACGAAGATCAATATAGAAGACATAAATAGGTGTTTCGGGATATCTTTCGCGAATGTAGGTAATCTGTTTCATGGTGGCCATGCAGCAGATATAGGAACAGAACTCAAGATGATTTTCATCCCTGGAACCGGCACACTGAACAAATCCGAAGCTCTCAGGCTCCTTGTTGTCACCGGGGCGGAGAATCTGACCCTTGGTCGGACCATTGGGGGCTGCAAGGCGCTCCATCATCATGTTGGTAATGATGGCGTCACTTTCATTATATTTCAAATTGTCCATTTTGGTGGGATCATAGGGATTCCAGCCCGTAGCCCAGACAATGGATGCAACCTGAAAAGTCACTTCCTCGGTCTGCATATCAAGATCAATGGCATCATACGTACAGGCTTCCTTGATCTTTTGCAGTGTATCGGCGCTGCAGGCATCCTTATCAAGGACATACTTCATCGGGAAGGACATCTCGTGGGGGCGATAAATAGCCTTGGTCTTGCTCATGCCCAAGTTGAAATCATCGTCACGCTCGTCAGCACATGCATCGGCGCAATCTCCGCAACCCGTACAGTTATTGTTGACATAGCGTGGCTTGATCTCGCAGGTAACCTCATAACTGCCCTTGGAGCCGGAGACACTCTTGACCTCGGTCATGGTGTACATGCGAATACCACGATTGGCCTTCACTCGCTTGAAATTGATCTCAAGCCCGCAAGAGGGGGGACAAAGTTTAGGAAAATACTGGTTCAGTTGGGCAACCCGACCGCCCATGTAGGGATTTTTTTCGATCAGAATAACATCATTTCCGACTTCCGCGGCTTCAAGGGCGGCGGTTAATCCGCTGATACCACCGCCAACGACGAGAACTGCACCTGTACCAGATGCACCTTGATCTGTCATGCCACTCCTCCATTCAATAAAAGTTAATTAAATAAAATTCTTCACCTGGTTTCTTTGGCTCAATTGATTATCAATTAAAAAAAGCAAATCAACTCAGCCAAACAAACCAGGGCTGATAATAAAAACTCCAGACACCACAATGGGTGCCTGGAGATTTTAATGTACTACGATGTTACAATGAAGTGCATTACAGCCAAGGGTCGGTTTCAACAATGTTGATACATTCAACCTTCTCACATGACCACTCACCTGCTTTAGGATCGTAGGTGGAGTTGACAAAACACTTCCAGTTCTCATCATCTACGTTCGGGAAGTCAGACCTGTAGTAGAAACCAGGATAGCGGCTTTCCTCGCGGAACAGGATGTGACGAATATGAGCCTCAACACACCAGATGCGGTGGAGATTCTCCCAGGCACGCATGAGCTCATGGAGATCGCCGGCAGCCATCTTCTCACAATCCTCACGCATCAGCTGAAGGAGATCCATGCAGATCTCCAGAAGCTTGCCTGATGTCATGTAATAGGTAGCAACACCGCCGCCGTACTCATCAGTGGCCTTCATGAGGCGCATCATCATACCGGCAGGCTTGCAGTAATTAGGATTCACGTTTGAGGCTGTGGTTTTGGCAACATGCTCGTGATACAGTTTAACCGGAGCATAAATTTCATCAGCCAGCTCCTGGGCAGTCTGGGACAGCTCAGGGGTGAAGTCGTTATCACGGCAGAATTTAACCATCTGCTTGGCACAAATACGACCCTCTGCATGGGAACCGGAAGAGAACTTATGACCGGAAGCGCCAACGCCGTCACCTGCGGTGAACAGACCTTTAACTGTGGTCATACGGTTGTAGCCCCAGCGATAGGACTCAGGTACCCAGTCTTCTTCCGGACCGGATGTCCAGATGCCGCAGCAACCAGAGTGAGAACCCAGCATGTAGGGCTCGGTGGGCATAATCTCGGAACCCACTTTCTCAGGCTCGATGTTCGCACCAGCCCAGAGACCAGCCTGACCAACGGACATATCAAGAAAATCTTCCCAGGCCTCAGACTCAAGATGTTTCCAGAATTTCTTAAGGGCTTTGGGTTCCATACCGGCATCTTCACGCTCTTTGAGAAAAGCATTAAGGGCAACGTCTGTAGCCATCAAAACCGGACCACGGCCCTCTTTGAACTCGATAACCATGAGATGGTTACGCAAGCAGGTCGGGGTAACTGGAGAGGTGCCATAAGGCATGAATTTTTTCAGCTCTTCCTTGGCAGCATCACTTCCTGCGAAGAACTCACCAAGACCGTTCTGTACTTTAGCCTTGAAAAGAAGGAACCAGGCGCCAACAGGACCGTAACCATCTTTAAAACGGGCCGGGGTGAAGCGATTTTCCATCATGGTCAACGTAGCACCAACCTGGGCACACATGGTATAGGTGGAACCAGCGTTCCATACCGGATACCAGGCGCGGCCTTTACCCTCACCAGTGGAGCGGGGGCGGAAGATGTTAACAGCGCCGCCACAGGCAACCATCATTGTTTTACATTTGATAACGACTACTTTGTTCTCACGGACGGAGAAACCAGCAGCGCCGGCAATCTGATTCTCTACGTTTTTGTCGAGAAGCAGTTTAACGATAAAAATACGCTCCAGGCAATTTTCCTCGCCCAGTGCGGTTTTAGCAGGCTCGGCAACGATGCATTTATAAGACTCACCGTTGATCATGATCTGCCATTTACCGGTACGAACAGGCTCGCCGCCTTCACGCAGGGTAGCAGCAGGCTTGGCACCGTCAAGGTTGTTGCCGTCGGCATCTTTTTTCCAGACCGGCAGGCCCCACTCTTCAAACAGTTTTACGGACTCGTCAACATGACGACCGAGATCGTAAATAAGATCTTCGCGGACAACACCCATGAGATCGTTACGAACCATTTTCACATAATCTTCAATGGGATTCTCGCCAATGTAGGTATTGATAGCAGACAGGCCCTGGGCAACAGCGCCGGAACGCTCCATGGAAGCCTTGTCACAAAGCAAAATTTTCAGATCATCAGATGCCCATTTTTTGATCTCAAAAGCGGTACCACAGGCAGCCATGCCGCCACCAACAATGAGTACGTCACACTCCATCTCCTGGATTTCCGGATCAACTACCGCATCCAGCTCTCCAACGGGTTTATTCGGTAATGCCATATTAAATCTCCTTATAATTAAATTCGCTTAATTAATGTGTTTCAAATTTCCTGTCAAAAAAAGCCTTACATGGCTTTAGGTGTAGGCAGATCACCTTCAAGCAACAGTTTCTCATCATCAAGACTGTCACCCTTCTCGCCGACGTATGCGTTAGCAGCGCCTTCAGCGGTTGTCCGGACAGGGAATTTAAAACGTTTGATGTTGCCATTACGGAATTTAACGGTCCACATGATGTCTGCAGCACTTCTCAGAGGATGAACCTGGCCACCCATGGGTACGAAGTCATCATAACCGCGAACAGCGATGGCGCCCTGAGGACAGATTTTAACGCAGGAGTAACATTCCCAGCAAGCATCAGGCTCCTGATTATAGGCTTTCATTTCCTCTTTGTTCAGTACCATCAGGTCATTAGGACAGATGTACATGCAGGCAGTTTTATCGCCACCCTTACAGCCGTCACATTTTTCAGTCTCTACATAGCTCGGCATTCATTTACCTCCTAGATTGAATCGTGGCCATCTTTTTTGGACACGAGATTAAAATGTATGATTTCACTTCATTGTGAAATCTACTTTCCTCTTCTTTTTCAGCAGCATCAGGCCACGCCACAAACTCTTGGAACCGCAACAAGCGGTTCTTTAAAACTTTTTTTTGCCTCGTTCCTGATTGCTGTCGAATACTTTATTTTTTTGTTTCCAGAACCAGCTTCAGATCAAAACATAAAATTTCTTTGATAATCGACCGGTTAGCTTCTTTACTCACCTTCATATTTCCAGATGTTAAAAAAATGAAGACCTACTCATTTTCGAAGCTTTTTTTTTATAATTTCCTATCCCGCAAATGTCAAGTAAAAACTCATTTACAACCACGACGCCTCTAATTTTAAATTCAAGTCTTTTTCATCACCATTTTTAAACTCGCTTTTTTAATTCATTCCACTTTTCTTTTTCAATTTAACACCCCCCCTTGATCTTAATTACATTAAGGATTATTTAATTTTCTTATTATCAATTTATGTTCATAAAATGTTTATTTCGTATTTTTACAATCAAGTTAATTAAATTTTAAGGAAAAATCATGACTGAAAAAAGTCTCTTTGGTAAAGAAAAAAATCCAAGCAATATCCTGCCGGTCAAATATACCCTGGACAGTAAAATCAAGTTCCGCTGTCACCCGGGTGTATCCTGTTTCACTGCATGCTGCGGCAACATTGACATCATCCTCACTCCTTTTGACATCCTCAGGCTGAGAAAACACCTTAATGTAAACGCTGATGAATTCCTCATCAGGTTTACGACCCCAACCTATATCCAGAAGACCGATCTTCCCGGTGTTAAAATTAATCTTGACGAAGATGGACGTTGCCCCTTTGTTACCCCGGAAGGCTGCACTATTTATTCTGAACGTCCTTCGGCCTGCCGTTATTATCCTGTCGGCATGGCAAACTTTCATGA
>JAYEPA010000012.1:31361-33926 GCA_034723545.1 Thermodesulfobacteriota bacterium
GGCATAAGGGAAGAAGTTCAGTTTCCCTTATGCCTTCAGCCTTTTTTATTTTAATCCGCAGCGGGAAACTCCATCTTAAATGTCGTACCCACCCCTTCTTCACTTTCAACCTCAATCCCGGCCTGGTGCGTATCCAGGATATTTTTCACGATGGCCAGGCCCAGTCCGGTTCCGCGGCTTTTCGTCGTATAAAAGGGTTGAAAAACCTGCAGGCGTGTTTCTTCAGCCATGCCACAGCCCGTGTCGCTGATCTCAACCACAATTTTTCCTTTAGCGCCCTTATAACTGGCAACCGTCAGCCGGCCTTCCACTTCCATTGCCTGCATGGAGTTCATCGTGATATTCAAAAAGGCCCGGTAAAGCAGGTCGCGATCCGCGTTGATCACCGGCACATCGGCCAATGACGATTCCAGGGTGACACCCTGTCTGTCTAATTCAGGCTCTAGAAATGAAACGACTTTTTTGACAATTTTGTTCACATCCACCGGTTTGGTTTCAGGCTGGCTGGGCCGGGCAAAATCAAGAAATTCACGAACAATGCCATCAAGACGACCGGTCTCTTCAACGATGATCCCGGCCAGATGATCGTTTCCCGGCGCCACCTTATTCAGCCTCTTTCTGAGAATCTCCGCCGTGCTGCGAACAATGCCCAGGGGATTTTTGATCTCATGGGAGACCGAGGCCACCATTTTCCCGAGACTGGCCAGTCGCTCGGCCTGGTCAAGCTTCTTTTCCAGCCGCCGCCTTTCCTCGGCCCGGGCCTCGATGATCCGGTCAGCCCTGGCCACCAGAAAACGCAAAGCGACAAAAAGGGCCGTCATGATGAACAGCGAGGTCGTAATGATGGTCCACTGGAACTGAAGAATGGATTCAAAGTCATCCGACATATCCTGCTCAATCTCAAGTACCCCAACAACAAAGCTTGTGTCCCTTGTAAAAGGCTTGCCAAGGCGCATGGGTACATAGGTTTTGACCCGGCAGGAAATCGGCTCCGCCCCCGGCACCAGATTAACAATGGAGCCGTCTGCAATCAGCCGAGAACTGTTTTCACCGCCCAGGGCAAGATGATATTCCTCCGGACCCTCATCCTTTTTGCCGATCCGCTCTTCAATAGTACTGTAGGAGACGACATTGTTCTTCACCCCGTAAATCGTTACAGAATAAATCTTCATGCCATGAATCGTATTTCTGACAACGGAATCCAACACCTCAAACTGTTCGGGATTGCGCAGGGAAATACGACCATAGCGCTTGTCCATGGGGAGCAGGAAACGAAGGGAAATCTGGTGACTGAGGTTCTCAGCAAAAACCAGGGCATAGGCCTCACTGCGGTAGAGCAGAACATTTTTGGCCCGGCTGGAAATCATGATGGCCAGGGTCAGGGTTGAGATCAGGATCACAACCAGGCTGGTAAAAGAAAAAAACTTCACCAACCGAAACGGCTTCAGAGTTGCCAGGGCGGAAGCATCATTCTCCATGACATGCTCCGCAACGCTTGCATTTCTCTGGTTTACACTTAATTGTTGTCTGACCGGTCAAGGCCTTTTGGTATTCCTGCCACAGATACTCGCGCTTGACTCCTATATCAATCACTTCCCAGCAAAAAAACTCGTCTCTGTCCCTGGTCCGCATGGCATGGCAGGCTGGATCCGCCCCTTTTTCCTTATAGACATGCTGCCAGTTCCGACCGCTTTGGACAAGATCATGAAGTACTGCCCCCACGGTTCTATCACCCCGGGCCAGCATGGCTTGAAAAAACGCATTTTCCACCTTGTCAACCAGAAGCTTCATATTGGCCTGGCGACTGAATTTCTTGCGCAAAAACTTGATCTTTTTCTTCAAAACCGCAACCTGGTCAAAAGCGCAAAACTGAAACGGCGTCCAGGCCTTGGGGACAAAGGGATTCAGGCTCAGTGTCAGGGTGCTGACTCTCCCCTTTGACCGGCCGACTTCCAGAATTTTTCTCTTTATTTTCAAAGTCAACTGGACCAACTCCTCAAGATCATCCCAGGTTTCAGTGGGCAGACCGATCATAAAATAAAGCTTGAGATTCGTCACCCCGGCTCGAACCAGCAACTCGGCTGCCCAGAGAAGCTCCTCCTCGCTGAGCCCCTTATTAATAACTTTTCGTAAACGCTCAGATCCCCCATCCGGAGCAATTGCCGCAGTTTTCAAGCCACTCTCCTCAAGCAGGGCAAGCAACTCCGGCCCAATGGCATCCGCCCGCAAAGAGGAAAAAGAGAGGGAGCAGGATTCCCGCAACAGATACGAGGCAATTGCTGAAAGATCAGCTGGTCTAGCCATTTCCATGCCCAGCAGACCGATCCGTTTCACGTCTTCCGGTTTTTCCGCAAGAGCCCGGATAATCGATTCAGCGGACCAGAGCCTCGGCGGCCGATAGACAAAACCGGCAGCACAGAAACGGCAACCTCGGCTGCAACCCCGCCCGAGTTCAGTGAGGAAGAGATCGGAAAACTCGGCGTCCGGCGTCAGGATACTGGAATGGCCGGCTACATACGAGTCAGCCAAAGTGACTTTTTTGACCCTGACAGGAACATTTTCCCT
>JAYEPA010000012.1:34026-53298 GCA_034723545.1 Thermodesulfobacteriota bacterium
GGTTCAGGGTTCAGGGTTGCTTGTAGCCTTGAGATAACGGGTACCCTCTTAACTCTGAACCTTGAACGAAATTCCGTGCAAATTTGCAGCAAAACGTCCAGAAAAAGAATCAATATTACGGTGAGTTAACGAGGTATACTTTTACAGAGCCATCAATTTTCATTCTTGCGCAGAAAAGTCGGCTCGTCCAGAGCATCTTCATCTAAAATATTCGGAGCATAGGTTTTTTTTCGCTTTCGAAATGGCATAGGCTCATTCACGACCTCATCCTTGATCTCTTTTTCATCAAAAAGAGACTGCTGTTCCACCGTTTCTTTTTTGGGGACAACCAAAGGGGTCACTTTATCAGGCAGAGGCTCGAGCTCTTCTTCGGTTTTAATGCCGGTCGCCACGACCGTGACCCTGAGTTCCTCGCCGAGATTTTCATCAAAAATGACGCCAAGAATAATATTTGCGTCATCATGAACCTCTTCATAAATTTTACTTGTCGCTTCAGTCACTTCGGCCATGGTCAGTGACTCTTCCCGGGCGGAAATATTGACCAGCACCCCCCTGGCGCCGGCTATACTGATATCCTGCAACAGAGGACTGGCAATGGCCATAGTGACCGCTTCGGTAGCCCTATTCTCACCGACACCGGACCCCGACCCCATCAGGGCCGGGCCCATCTCGTTCATAATTGCCCTGACATCGGCAAAATCCGGATTAATATAGCCGGGCAGATTAATCAGGTCGGTGATTCCTTTAACCGCCTGAACCAGAACATCATCAGCCAACTTCATGCCCGACATGAAAGTCGTGTTTTTCTGGGTCAGAGAAAGAATCCGGTCGTTTGGAATCGTGATAATCGTGTCAACCTGTTTTTGCAACTCTTCCCAGCCGGCCTCTGCGTTTTTCGTCCGGGCCCTGCCCTCGAACATAAAAGGCTTAGTGACAACTGCCACGGTAAGAGCGCCAAGCTCCTTTCCCAGTCGTGCCACAACCGGCGCCGCGCCAGTGCCGGTTCCACCCCCAAGACCGGCGGTGACAAAAATCATGTCAGATTCTTTCAGGCATTCCCGCAGATCGTCAATACTCTCTTCGGCAGATTCACGACCCAGCGCAGGATTAGCTCCGGCGCCCAGGCCTTTGCTGGCATTGAGACCAAGCTGCAGGCAAATATCCGCCTTGGACCGTTCCAAAGCCTGTAAATCCGTATTCGCTGAAATAAATTCAACGCCTTGGATCTTGTTATCAATCATGGTATTGACGGCATTACCGCCGCCTCCCCCAATTCCGATAACCTTAATCCTGGCCCGCGAGATGCTTTCCGCTATTTTAAACTCCATTTCCAGCTCTCCCCTCTTGCCTCTGTCGCAGACAACGGCACCTGTCTTCAACTTATTAAAGTAATCAAAAAATACACTATCTTTCCTTTCACGTCCAGAAGGAAACCATTTTCAAAAAATCAATTTCCTGCGTCAATCACACCATCCGCCTGAAGAGACCTTTAATCCCCTTGGTCAAACGGCTCAATGCGCTATTTCCATCTGCGGAACCAGACCGGGGTCCGTTTTTCATCCCATACAAAACCAGACCTACGCCGGTGGCGCATTGTGGAGTTGATATGATATCCGTTATACCACCAACATGCTGGGGATAGCCAATACGCACCGGCAAATCAAAAATCTGTTCCGCCAGTTCAACCATATGCACCAGCATAGAAGTTCCGCCGGTCATCACAACACCGGAGGTAACGAATTCCTTATTGCCGGAATCAACCAGCTCCCGGTTAATCAGGGTCAACAGCTCATCAACCCTGGGCTCAAGAATTTCACCCATAACCCGCTGGGACAACTTTCTTGATCTGCGGCCCCCGACACTGGGCACCTCAATAGCCTGATCCCTGTTAATCATTGAGGAAATTGCGCAACCGAATTTTTCCTTCAGCCTTTCAGCATCATGCAGCGGTGTCCGCAAACCGATTGACAGATCATTGGTCAAATTATGACCGCCAATACCCAAAACAAAAGTTTGCTGGATGCAGCTATTTGCAAAAACAGCCAAATCCGAGGTCCCGCCGCCAATGTCAAGAAGTGCCACGCCCAGCTCCATCTCCTCCGGGCTTAAAACAGCCTCGGCCGAGGCTATGGGTTCTAGAACAATATCATCCACCTCCAACCCGGCCCGATTACAGCATTTAATAAGATTATGAACCGCTGTTGCGGCGCCGGTGACAATATGAACATCCGCCTCAAGGCGAACACCGGTCATACCGGTGGGATCCTGTATTCCGTCCTGGGAGTCAACGGTAAAACTCTGGGGCAGAACATGAATTATCTCCTGATCCTGCGCAATGGCTATGGATTTGGCAGCGTAAACGACCTGGTCAATATCATCCTGCGTGATCTCCTTGTGTTTCAAGGGAGTCAGGCCATGACTGTTAAAACCCTTCACATGGCTGCCGGCAATCCCGACATAAACCGAACTGATCTCACAGTCAGCCATGATCTCCGCCTCTTCAACCGCCTTCCGTATTGACTGCACTGTGCTTTCAATATTGACAACCATTCCCTTGCGCAGTCCCACAGAAGGATATGCTCCCACTCCAATAATATCGACATGGTTCTCAAAGACCTCGCCCACTACAGCACAGATCTTTGTTGTGCCAATATCCAGGCCGACAATCAACTCTCCTCTTTCTTTCTGCGGCATTCCTCTACCAAGCCTCTTTCAACACATCCGGCACCGCCGGTTCAAGCCGCCGTGTAATTGATCACAGGACACCGCATCTGCTTTGTCATCAGCCTACTCATGTAGCACCAGTACAATTCGCAGGCCTCTTTCGCGCATCTGCAGCGCCCTGTAATCAATTACATTATGGTCGCAACACGATATTTGGAGATTTTACCCCGTGATCGGTCACGCCGCCATTGGCGGAATTAAAATTTAAAATTTACGAATTACAACGGTATCGACTCATCTGGGATCCGACATGACGACCAGCGTCTTGTTTTCCAAATAATCAACCTTTACAGACAAAACATCCTCAATTTTTTTCTTTTTATACAACCAGGAAAGAACCCTGGCCAGCCGAGAATACCTTAACTTCATGTCCGCCCCGGTAAAATAAATGGGAAAAGCATGGTCCGCCAAAAAAAGAACCGCGTCATCATTTTCGTCAAGGTGAATCTCTGAAATATTCTGTCTGGGCAGGCCTGGGTTGCCATTACCGGCAAGGCGGATAAAACCAAGGATCCCTTCCAGATACTCACTACTCAACCTGATCCGGCCATTATCCGTATTCACAACCCCAAAACCTTTACCACTGAGCACCGGAAAATCCAAATCTTCCTGAGACCGGACCCGCGCAAAACAGATGCCCCTGCGGTCCAGAAAATAGAGACCGTCCTCCAGGCTGGCAATGGCCACCGCCTTTCTCTCAAAAACTGTTATAATAAGCCTGTTCGGCCAGTTCCGTTTTATTTCAACTCGTACAATCCAGCCTTGGGCTTCAAGCCGTTTCTTCATGGCCTTGATGTCCATAGCCAGCAGATTGGAGTGAACATTCACTCCTGCCAGATCAAGAATCTGCCGTTTCGTCGTGGTCCGGCAGCCCTGTATCTCTATCTCTGAGATCTGAAAAAAATCAGACCGACACAATCCCCTGTAACCGGCTGTAACAATGACAAAACAAAGAACAAGAACGACAACAAAGCCAGCTCCCAGCACGAGCAGGCGGTGTCCCATCCCGGAAAAACTACCTATGGCGAACCCTTTCGGTTCTTTTTCCCTCAGTCTTTTCAAACGATTACAAAACCCAGTAACTCAACCTCAGGCTCCAGAACAATCCCGCTTTTTTTCAAAACCCGTTCCCGGATATGTTTCATGAGGCTGACGATATCCGCAGCAGTTGCCGTGCCGGTATTGACGATAAAATTGGCATGTTTTTCCGACACCCGGGCTCCACCCACCTGAAAACCCTTCAAACCAGCCTCCTCTATCAGCTTTCCCGCCGGTATTCCGTCCGGGTTTTTAAAAAACGAGCCACAACTCATCGCATGACAAGGTTGCCTCTCTTTTCTTTGCGCGATAATCTCCCGGCATCTGGCCGCAATCGTCTCCGGATCTCCTTTTTTGAGTTTAAATGTCGTTTCCACAGCTGTCATTTCCGGCTCTTCATTCCAACTCCTGTAAGCCGGCTGCATTTGCTCATGACTTTTATTCCTCAACGTTCCCGCACGATCCATGATAACGACAGAATACAGAACATCGCTCATCTCCCTGCCAAAAGCCCCGGCGTTCATGACTGTGGCTCCGCCCACACTACCGGGAATTCCAGCGGCGAATTCCAGACCACTCAATCCCTGTTCCGCGCACCAGCTGATCACTTTAGCCAGACTGCATCCCGCCATAACCCGAACCAGAACCTGCTCCCGCCGTTGAATATCGATCCGTTCAATGGAACAAAAATCACGACCAAGAACAACAACTACCCCCTCAAGACCCGAATCCGACACCAGAATATTGCTGCCGCGACCAATAACACGCCAGGGCAGATTCATCGTGCCTAAGCCCTGAACAAGAAACGACAGTTCATTCAAACTCCGAGGAAAGACAGCCACCGAAGCCGCTCCCCCCACCCTGAAGGAGGATAAATCCGCCATGGAACAGTTCCACTTCAGTCCGCCGCTCCAGAAATCACGGATCATTTCCAGAAAATCATCGGCCCAATCAGGCAACGGGGTGTTGCAGGGGATACAATCTCCCCCCCACGCCTTTCCCCGGGCCACACTCACCCTCCCGGCTCCGTCAGCAACTCACTCATCAACAGCTGTTCTCCGGCACGCCAGACATTTCCTGCCCCCAGCGTCAGAACAATATCTCCGGAACGAAGCATTGGAGCAACAGCGGACGGCAGATGCTCTATTGCCGCAACATAATGGACATGACGCTGGCCGCGTTCTTTTATAGCTGTGAGCAGATTCTCTGTAGACACTCCAGCAACTGGCTCCTCGCTTGCTGCATAAATATCCGTCATGATAAGTACATCAGCCTCATGAAAGGCTGTACAAAATTCCTTAAAAAGTCCGGCTGTGCGGCTGTAACGATGGGGCTGAAACATGACGACCAGCCGCTTTTCGGGCCAGGAAGCCCTTAACGCAGCTAATGTTGCCCTGATTTCCGTTGGGTGATGCCCATAATCATCAATGACTGTAATTCCGTTTTTCTCTCCCTTGATTTCCAGCCTGCGCTTGACGCCCGTAAAACTTGCCAGAGCTTGGGCAATCACATCAAAATCGATCTCAATTTCCAAACCCACCGCAATGGCTGCCAGTGCATTGGAAATATTATGAAGCCCGGGTAGAGCAAATGATACAGCACCAAGCTCACGTTCTCCTCGGCAAACCATAAAAGTTGACACCAGACCGTCAACACGGATATCCCTGGCATACAAATCAGCCTGGGGAGTCAGGCCGTAGGTAATGATCCTTTTCTTAATCTTTGGCAACAGATCGGCGATATGTTCATCATCGAGGCAGAGTATGGCCGCTCCGTAAAAGGGGATCTTGTTAATAAACTTCAGGAAAACAGCCTTAATTGCGTCAAGATCCTTATAAAAATCAACATGTTCAAAATCAATGTTAGTCACCACGTCAACAACCGGGGCAAGCTGCAGAAAAGAGCCGTCACTTTCATCCGCTTCGGCCACAAGGAACTCGCCGTCGCCCAGCTTGGCATTGCTCCCCAGGCTGTTCACCTGACCACCGATGACAACGGTGGGGTCGAGTCCGGCCTCGGCCAGTACCCAACCGACCAGGGAAGTTGTGGAAGTTTTCCCATGACTTCCGGCAATGGCAATACCGTATTTTTTCAGCCGCATCAGTTCGGCCAGCATCTCCGCCCTGGGAATGACCGGGATAAAATCTTCACGGGCAGCCTGAATTTCCGGATTTTCCCGGCTGATAGCCGATGAGGTGACGACCACATCCGCCCCCTTGACCCATTCTCCTCGATGGCCCTGATAAATCGTGCCGCCCAGCTCCGTCAGTCTGCGCGTTATCTTGGTCGAATTGAGATCGGAACCACTCACAGTATATCCGAGGTTCAGCAGTAGTTCAGCAATACCGCTCATGCCGATCCCGCCAATGCCGACAAAATGTATATGTTTCGTTTTATGGTACATAAAATTTCAAAATTCAGATTAACCCGCCGTTGGGAGAATCAAGAATTAGGCATTTCGATGTTTTCTCATCAGATAACATCCTTCGAATTCGTAATTCATAATTCATAATTCGTAATTGACCCGTTTTGATCTTGCTCAAAAACTTAATGAAACTCAGCTCCCATCTACATAATAAAAAATGTAAATGTTTCAGACAAAGGGTCTAAGCTAAGCTTCTCTTCATCAACTGCAGACACTCATCAACAATCCTCTCAGTGGCGTCCGGCCTGCCAATCCGCCTGGCCGCCTCTGCCATCCCCTTTCTTTTCTCAGCACTTGCAAACAGCTCTTTTATTTCTTCTTTAAGCTGTTCCGCACTCAGGTCTTTTTCAACCAGCATCCTGGCCGCGCCACCATTGACAAGCCAGCGAGCATTTTTTTCCTGGTGATTATCCGCCGCATACGGATAAGGGATAAGGATCATGGGTTTTTCAAGGACGGTCATTTCAGCCAGACTGGTTGCCCCGGCCCGGGACACCACCAAATCCGCCTTGGCATATACTGAGACCATGTCGGTAAAAAAAGCGGACACTTTACAGGAAATCCCTTCTTTTTCATACCTCTTTCGCACCTGCTCTTCGTCATGGCTGCCGGTCTGATGAATCACCCGGAAACTTTTCGGTAAATCCTCTTTCATGGCGGCCAGGGCCTCCGTCACAAGACTGTTTACCCTTCGGGCTCCAAGACTTCCCCCCAGAACCAGCAGAGTCAGGTTACCCCCATTCTCCTTCTTCCTCAGCTCAGCCAGCCGCAGCAGCTCCCCACGAACAGGATTGCCGGTCAGTACTCTTTTGCCAACCGGAAAATACTGTTCACTGCCCGGCATGGAAAGAAAAATCCGATCAACAAATTTCCCCAGAGCACGGTTGGCCATGCCCGGAACCGAATTCTGTTCATGAATACAGGTGGCAATCCCCTTTAATTTTGCCGCAAGTAACACCGGCCCAGTCACATACCCACCCACACCGAGCACAAGCGCAGGCCTGAAACGCTTCATGATGCTCACCGCCTGCAAAAGACTGAAAGGAAGCTGAACCAGAGCCTTAAGCCGGGCAAGCCCCCCCTTACCCTTTAAGCCCTGACAACTGACACTCGTCACCTCAAACGAACGGTTCGCAAGTACCATGGCATCGGTCTGCCGCTCCGTACCGACAAAAAGCATCTCTGCTCCTGGAAAGCGCCTCAGAACCCCTTCCGCCACGGCAATGCCGGGAAACAGATGCCCTCCTGTGCCGCCGCCGCTGATAATCATCCGAACCTTCTCCCTTTCCTCAGCCATTACAGCTTGAAAACCTCTTCCTGAAAAACCCTGCCCCGCTCTTCATAACTCGCAAACTGATCAAAACTGGCGCAGGCAGGGGACAGCAAAACAACGTCTCCGGCAACGGCGATCTCAGCAGCCCTATGCACCGCTTTGATCAGCGACTCCAACTTCTCCACCTCAACCAGGTCGGCAAATGATTCCGCCATTTTGTCCCGGGCCTCTCCAATCAGAAGCATGGTCTTGACCTGGCGCTCCACCGCGCTCCACAGCAGCCTGTAATCACCACCCTTGTCCCGGCCGCCGGCAATAAGGATTACAGGCCGTGTCATTGCTTTTAAGGCCGAATCAACCGCGCCGATATTTGTTGCCTTTGAATCATCAAAATAGCTGACTCCGGCAATATCCGCTACAAGTGCAAGGCGATGGGGCAAGGTGGAAAAATCCGCCAGGCCACGGTTGATTCCCTGCTCCGAACACCCCATAAGATGAGCGCCAAGGATGGCTGCCATGCTGTTTTCGTCATTGGGCGGATTACGCAGTGTTACGGGCAGCCCATAGACTTCTTCACTTCCTTCCCCGGCCAGCCTCACTGTGACGCGGCCATTCCGAACATTGGCATCATTACTATCCAGCGGATCACATCCAAAAAAGAACCGTTGTCCAGCACCGGGCGGATACAAGGCAAGGTGTTTCATGATTTCAGGATCATCATGATTGAGGATCATCTTATCGCCCCTTTCTTGATTGGCAAAGAGTCGAAATTTTGAATCTCCATACGCGGCAAAGGAGTCATAGCGGTCCAAATGATCAGGGGTAATATTCAGCAAAACTCCAACATCGGGCCGGAAATTCTCCGCCGTATCAAGCTGAAAACTACTGACTTCCAAAACGACCACATCAGCGTCTTGTGAAGTAACAAGATAGTCGGCAAGGGGCGTTCCGATATTACCGCCGACAAAAACATTTTTCCCATCCGCCCTCAACAATTCTCCGAGCAGGGTGGTCACCGTGGTCTTGCCATTGGTGCCGGTAACGGCAACTACCGGCGTCCGAAGATAATCCTCGGTAAAGGCCAGTTCACCGATGACGGGAATTTTTTTTGCCCTGGCAGCCAGCAGAACCGGAAGATCCAGGGGAACTCCGGGGCTGACAACTATCAAATCAGCTGCAACAAACAACTCGGATGAATGACCGCCGAATTCGCTCCGGATATTTTTTTCCGTGAGCCAGGCAAGAATCTCCGAATTAATCGTCTCCCGGGCCGAACCTTCGGAGACCACAACTTCGGCCCCCTGGCCCAAGAGAAAACGCGCTGCGGCCAGACCGGATTTCCCCAGCCCCATTACTACGACCCGGCCTGTTTCTATTTTTTCCCTAATCCAGCTCATTTTAATTAGAGGGACAGAGGTTCAAAGGGGCAGAGGGAAAAACAAAACCTCTATCCCTTTCCCCTTTCTCCCTCTTCCTCTCTGCCCCTCTGCCCCTTTGCCCCTTTGCCCCTTTGCCCCTTTGCCCCTTTGCCCCTTTGAACCTGCTTCACCGCAACTTCAGGGTGGCCAGGGCCGACAAACCGAGGATAATGGAGACAATCCAAAAACGGACAACCACCTTGGGCTCCACCCAGCCTTTTTTCTCAAAATGATGATGAAACGGCGCCATCAAAAAAATCCTTTTCCCCCCGGATACCTTAAAATAGGCGACCTGCAGCATAACGGAAAGCGCTTCCATGACAAAAATACCACCGACAATGGCCAGCAAAAACTCCTGTTTGATAATAATGGCAACAAGCCCCAGGGCGCCTCCAAGGGAAAGCGAACCAACATCCCCCATGAAGACCTGGGCCGGATAGGTATTAAACCAGAGAAAACCGAGACTGCTGCCGGCCAGGGCGCCGCAAAATATGGTCATTTCGCCGGCTCCGGGCACATAAGGGATCTGCAGATAGGCTGCTAGTCCGACATGCCCGGCCAGGTAAGAAAAAAGCAGATAAACTCCGCTGGTTACCACCGTGGGGCCTATAGCCAATCCATCAAGACCATCCGTGAGGTTGACGGCATTGGAACAGCCGACAATTACAAAAATTGCAAACAGAATGTAAAAGCTGCCCAGATCCGGCTGTATATCTTTAAAAAAGGGAAAACTCAGATGGGTGTCAAACTGCGGATGACGCAAAAGAAACCAGCTGCCCGCCAGCACGCCGGCAGTCTGCAGAAAAAGTTTCCCCCGTGCACTCAGCCCTTTACTGTTCTTTTTCTTAATCTTCCGGTAATCGTCAATTCCGCCAATCACGCCAAACCAGAGAGTCACACCCAAAATAATCCAGATATACTGATTGGTTAAATTCACCCACAACAGCGAGGCCACGGTCACGGCAAACAAAATAAGAAGCCCCCCCATTGTGGGAACCCCCTGTTTACTAAAATGGGTTTCCGGGCCGTCATCACGGATCACCTGGCCCACCTGGTGTTTCTGCATCAAACGGATAAATTTCGGCCCAAAACAGGTAACAATGAGAAATGCCGTCACAATCGCCCCGATACTACGAAAGGTGATATAGCGAAACACATTAAATCCGCTGAATACATCCTGTAAAGGAACTAGAAGGTGATAGAACATTTTTTAGTCTTGTTGGTCTTGTTGGTTTTGTTGGTCCTGTTCCCCGTCCCTCAGCCCGGAAATCACCTGTTCCATGGCCATGGAGCGGGAGCCTTTGACCAGCAGCCAGTCTCCGGGAACCAGTTCGCCGAGTTGAAGCAGATCGTTGAGCGCCTCGACCATTTCCTCCTTCGAGGCAAGATCCCGGACCTGACGTCGAGACATGCCCGCATCCAGGGCGCCCTGGGCCACGATATGAGAAAACCTCCCCACTGTCAGCACATAGTCAAAACCCGTGCAAGCGACATTTTCACCCAGACGGCGATGGGCAACCTTGCTTTCTTCACCCAGTTCAAGCATATCGCCAAGCACCGCCACCAACTTTGCCTGGCCTTTTAAGCCTTCCATGGTGGCAAAGGCTGCGGCCATGGAAGCGGGATTGGCATTATAGGCATCATTAACAATCTTCAATCCCCGGACGCTTTCAATCTGCAGCCGTTTTTCAGCGCAGGAAAATTTCTGCAGCCCTCGGACAATCTGGCCCATATCAACACCTGCGGCATAAGCCATGGCTGCGGCGGCAAGCGAATTCATCACATTATGGGCGCCAAGGGCCTTAATCCGGATCCGCTCTTTCACACCATTCAGGTGCAGGGTAAAAACCATCCCCTCTTCGCCACAATTACGAATATGAGTTGCCCGAATCATGGCTTTTGCATGGCGGCCAAAGGTGATTTTTTCCTGGCTGTACTGACGGGACAGAGCCCTGACCCGTAAATCGTCAAAATTAACAACCAGCCTGGCCCAGGATTTACAGGCGGCGAACATTTCTCCTTTGGCCCGGGCAACACCTTCAATATCTTTTAATCCAGCCAGATGTGCATCATGCACATTGACAATACAACAGATATCCGGATCAGCTATTTCAGTAAGTCTGTCAATTTCTCCAGGTCGGTTCATGCCCATTTCAAGAACAGCAACATCATGACGATAATCAACCCGAAGCAGGGTCATGGGCATACCAATCAAATTATTGAAATTGCCACGGGTTTTGAGAACATGAAACTTTTCGGCAAAAATAGCGCCGGTCATCTCCTTGACCGTCGTTTTTCCCGTACTGCCGGTAATTGCCAGAACCCGCAAATCTGGCATCAAACGTCTCCGGTAAGCAGCAAGATCGCCAAGTGCTCTGAGAGGATCATCAACCAACACGACTGGTACTGAAAACTCTGTCTGCCCCGGTTTCGACACAATGAGCCCTGCGGCTCCTCTCTGGATCGCATCCTCGACGAAATCATGTCCGTCAAAACGGTCACCGCTTAAAGCCAGAAAAAGATCACCAGGCTGAATGGTCCGACTGTCGGTTGCAATGGAACGGAACCCGACCCCGGGGAACCCGGAAAGCAAACGACCTCCTGTTGCCAGCAGAACCTGGCCCAATCTCCAGACAGGATCCTGCACCGTGGAAAAACCATAACCAAAGTTCGTTGTCGCTCCGATCATTCTGACCCTCGGGCATCCACCCTCTTTACAGGTGTCAATTTGCATTTACCGGCATTCCTCTTCTTATCCCTAACCCACTAAAGTGGAATAAAACATCAGGTTTTTTAGGATAAGTCCCTCAACAGTAGAGGCAAGTTGTTTATTTCAAAGAAGTTTTTGAATTTTTTGCCACAAATAACACGAAAATAATTTCTAAGGGACTAAATCATGGCCTTCAGGCGGCACTATCAAAAAATCGCTTGTCCAACTGTTCCCTGGCTTGCTGCCTATCATCAAAAAAGGTTTTACCGGCAGAGGTAATCTGATATTGCTCATGGCCCTTACCGCTGATTAAAATCACATCTCCGGCCTGACCATTACGAATTGCCGCCCTGATCGCCTCGTGCCTGGAGGATATAATATCGTATCCCCGTTCTTTTTGACTTCTCAAAAGACTTGCATGTTCCCGGTTTGGAAATGAAATCCTCCGCAGGCCTTCTTCAATATCGGTTAAAATTTTGTCCGGATCCTCGCTGCGCGGGTTGTCCGAAGTTAACAAAACAACATCAGCCAACCGTCCCGCTATTTCCCCCATTTCCGGCCGTTTCCCCCGATCCCTGTCTCCTCCGCAGCCAAAAACAACTATCAATCTACCGGGTTGCAAATTCCGCAAGGTTGCCAGCACATTTTCCAGGGCATCCGGAGTGTGGGCATAGTCCACAAAAACTGTAATATCTTGCCTGGAAAACGATCCTGACGGTTGGACCCGCTCCAGTCGTCCGGGAATAGCTCCGGCCCGGGAAAACGACTTGGCAATTGTCTTTGGTGCAACCCCCAGGGCAATCCCCACGCCTGAAACGCCAAGCAGATTTCGCAGATTAAACTCGCCGATCAACTCTGATTGTAACTGAAAATTTCCGGCCGGAGTTACAACCTCGCACCCTGTTCCGCTAAGACTGAAATGAAAGTTTCGGCCATGAACCTGACCTTTTTTTATACCGCAGCTAATTATCAGTTTTTCATTCCTGTCTTCCTGCAGTTCCTGCAGCAGCTTTTCTCCCCAGCTGCTCTCTCCCACTTCCTCTCCACCTGACAAGACGACAACAGCCCGGCCCTTATCTTTCAGGTAAGAGAACAGCTCTTTCTTGGCGCTGTAATAATCGATCATGTTGCCGTGGAAGTCAAGATGATCCCGGCTCAGGTTCGTAAACAGGGCCACGTCAAAAAAAAGACCGTTGATCCTTTTTTGCTTCAGGGCATGTGAGGAGACCTCCATCACCACATGGGTGACTCCATGATCAGCCATCTCCCGCAACAGTTTCTGCAGGGCCACCGGCTCGGGGGTGGTGTGAGAGGCCTCATACTCCACCACGCCATAACGATAATTCACCGTGCCGATGATACCAGGCTCGCCTCCGGCTGTTTTGACCAGAGTTTCCAGCAAATACGTTGAAGTTGTCTTACCATTTGTTCCTGTGATGCCGATCATCTGCATCCAGCGAGCCGGATAATCAAAAAAAGCGGCGGCCAGCTCTCCCAAGACCTGCGAGGAATCAGCAACTTCAATCACACAGACACGACCTGCAAATGAGCCAGATAGGCCGCGCTGGACCACCACCGCCACGCAGCCTTTATCAATTGCGTCCTGAACAAATTCATGTCCGTCCACGGTCAGACCGGCAACGGCAACAAAAAGAGTACCTCCCCGGACCTTGCGGGAATCTGCGGTCACCGCTGTAACCTTTATACCTTCAATCTGATTACCAAAAGTCCGATACTCGATATTGTTCAGGAGATTCGCTAGCTCTTTCATACTTTTTTTCAACGCACAGTATAACTTTCCAGAAGGCTGTCCGTCATAACGCCATCTCCAGAGTCAAAACGCACTCCCTACGGCTCAACGCCTTCCCAGGCTGCGGCTCCTGGCTGACGACATGTCCGGAACCATTCACCCGAATCTGCATATTATAAGGCTGCAGGACCTGCAAAGCCTTGCGGAGACTATAACCACGTAAATCCGGCATGCGTCTGCTCCGCACATCCTCGTCCTGTCCGGACACCACCGTTGAATCCTGAAGCGCCAACCATTTCCGATACAATTCCTCCTGGTTTATGGAAGGAGGTTGAGCACCAATTTCCGGGACTGCATGTGACATTCCCAGGACTTGTCGGAGAAAATCGTCCATGCTGCGACGCAGGGGAGAATAGCCCTTCATATTAATACGGGCATCATCCAGAGCCAGAAAGAGAGTCAGGCGCGGATGAGCCAATGGCGCCATTCCAAGAAGCGTGGCTTGTTTAACAAACCGATTTTCCTGTTCCGCTCCCTCCGCCTCTTTATCCTCCGATGCCTGCCCGTCCTCCATCTGTTCTGCAAGAGGGGGCGCCAGCAGTGACTCGGCAAAAAAAATTGTACTGCCCGGCGGGCTTCGATCCTCAAGAAAATTAATAAACTGCCTGCTCATCTCCCCTTTAAACTCGGCCAGGGAGTCATTCGTCTTATGTTCCGCCTGTCTCAACCCTTCTCCGGTCACCATGGACAGCAAAAGTGATGGATTAACCTGTTTTCCGCCATTGACAAGAGATGAAAAAACAGACAGCACGGAAAGACCAGTGGCCGATTCGTTTTCCCCTAAGAAGACAGGGCCACCGAGACCTTCTTCCCCTTCTTCCTCTCCTGAATCTTTTGTAAAAAGATTCAGGTATCGTCCCCCTCCAAATCCCAGTTCTGCTGCAAAGCCTGCCAGTTCGTCAAGGGAGGCCTGGCCCTCTTTCAGTTCGGCAAGTTCAGGTGAAAACAGAAATTTATCATCAACAAACAGCCAGGGAAGAGGATTGTGCTCCTTCTTCCATTTTTTTTTCATCCTTGGAAACAACGGTTTACCAGTAAAGACCTCGTCACCCTCTTTCTCTTTCACTCTGCCAAATCTTACAACCGCTGCCAGCTGGAAAAGGCGATTGAGCCCTCCAGGATAAATCGTCTGTGTCACCATTCGATTTTCAAGGGAATCCGCACTGGACTGCCAAAACCGGTTCGGATCAAAGGCGGGCAGGTTGGCCAGGGCCAGAATCTCGCCATTTTCCAGATCCATAACAGCAGCCATCCCCTGCTTTGCCCCTGTTTCCCGCAGCAACTTCTCTATTTTTCCTTCCAACAGATTCTGCATCCTGAGATCCAGGGAAAGGACAAGATGGGCAGACAGGCCGGAATCCGGTTTGGAGACTGCCTCCTTGGGGGACACACTGGTTCTCAACAGTGAATCGTAATATAACTCCATGCCGGCCAGTCCCTGTTCATCCTTGACAAAACCAAGAACATGAGCAGCACTGTTGCCGTTGGGATAAAATCTTTCATTTCCCTTGAAAAAATAGACACCCGGCAAATTCATCCCGGCTACTTTTTCAGCAAGTGAGGGGGCGACATGCCGACCAAGCCAAGTATAACTTCTTTCCGCCTTCAAGTCCTCATACAACTCATCCTCATCAAGATCAAAAACAGAGGACAACTGCTTTACGCTTTCCCTGATATTTTCCAGTTCCAGCGGCCTGGCATAAATCGAGATCTGTTGGAAACTGACGGCCAGTTCCCGAAAATTCCTGTCATAAATATTTTTCCTCGCCTCAGAGGATTCAGACACAGGAGAAGAATCGCTTTGCTCCTTTTGCGCACCATCGAAAACATGACATATTGGAGGCCATGACTTCCACAAAATCAACAACAGAAGGATCAGTGCCGGAAACAGAATCAATATGACCGCTTTCCGTTTTTTTTTCCTTTTTTCCGTTGTCTGATTCAGCCTGGCATAATCAGACCCTGACCGCCGAAATCCATTTGTTGCCATCTTAGCCGTTTCACTTCATCACATTGTCAGAATCGGGGCCCGATGACCTGACCTGCCGAAGGAGAATAAAGACCTGACTGCAGGGATGCTCTTACTTCAATACGCTCTCGGGCCATGAGCTCTTTTTTCCCCTGCACAAGTCCGCTGTTTTCATTCTGCGCCTGGGCCAGATAGACCTGCCTTGCGCCAAGATCCCGGAGTCCGTCACGAACCATAGAACCGAACCAAAGGCTGCCGAGCATGGAAAAAATAGCCCCTCCAGCAGCAACAAAACCCACTCCTTTCCAGAACAAACCCCTTCCAGCCGAAACTCGATATTTTCTTGAACAAATATTCTGCCTTACGCCTGCCGGGCCCGCATATCGGGGTGAATAATTCCTGATCATCATTCTATCCTCATCATTAGCTATTGCCTGACGGCAACTCTTAATCTGGCGCTCCGGGATCTGGGGTTGATACGTATCTCATCACAACCCGGAGTAACGACCTTTCTTGTCAGAATCTGTAAATCAGCATTGTCCCGAAAAACACGCTTGACAAGCCGATCCTCAAGGGAATGAAAACTGATAATGCAGACCCTTCCCCGGGGCAGCAGTATATCGGTAACATCAGCCAGAATCTTCTCCAGATTCTCCAATTCCCTGTTTACTGCAATGCGCAGGGCCTGAAACACCCTGGTTGCAACATGAATCTTTTTAGGATGAAAACGCTTAGGAATTGCCCGGGCCACAAGATCAGCCAATTGATCAGTTGTGACGATTCTGCCCTGCCGCCGCTCTTTCACAACATAGGAGGCAATACGTCTTGCCTGCCTTTCTCCACCGTAGTAATAAAAAAGATCGGCCAACTCCGCTTCATCCTCCCCATTAATCAAATCCGCCGCCGTAACCCCGGTTCGGTCATCCATGCGCATATCCAGAAACCCTTTCTCCCTGAAACTAAATCCGCGCGCCGGCCTGTCAAGCTGCAAAGACGAGAGGCCAAGATCCAGAAGCAGCCCGTTCACCCCCTTGATGCCCTGTTCCCCCAGGACATCCTTTACCCTGATAAAATTACTCCGGACAAAAGTGACTCGTGAGCCAAAGGGGGCAAGGTTGACGCGGGCCAGCTCAATTGCATCCTTATCCCAGTCAAAGCCGATAACTCGGCCGGATGGACTGCTTTTTTTTAGAATTGCGGCAGAATGCCCACCCATTCCCAGATTTGCGTCAACATAGATTCCGCCATCAACCGGCGCCAGCCAATGAATGACTTCTTCCAGCAGGACAGGAAGATGAATCTCCTCCATTCATCTCCCTCCAAGAAAACTATCTCTGTTAATACATCCCGAGATCATTAAAAGTCTGGTCATAAACTGTGTAATCTTCAGCGCTGGGTATACTTTCACTTTCCCACTTCTCCCAATCCCAGATCTCAAAAAAATCCAGCATACCGTTCATGACAACTTTCTTCTTGATATTGAGTTGACTGCGTAATTGAGCCGGCAAGAGAATACGGCCGTTTTTATCGAGATGACCCTCAGTAATTCCACCGACAAGATAACGAACCATTCTGACAATGTGAGGCGGTTTATTTTCCATTTCCAAAAGCGCGGTTTCCCTTTTTTCCCACTCCTGAAACGGGTAAACCCGAATACAATTATGCCATGGCGGGGTGATCATCAGACGCTCGTCATAATGACGCAACAGGACATCGCGGAACCTGGCCGGCACATTCAACCTACCCTTGGCATCCAGGCTGTGATCAGACCGGCCCCGAAAACGACTTGCGGAAGACTTGACAGTTGACTGACTCAAAAATACACTCCCCGACACATTATGACACTTTGCAACCACTTTACACCACTGTATATATTTTATAGTTAAATAGGACGTCAGGTGTCAAGAAAAAAACAAAAATTAAGCTATCTTCTTATTTTCATTAAAGATATAGGTATATTTTTTCAAGATATACTTTATAGTGTATGTAAAAAAAGTGACGGGTACCATATATAGTGTTCGTCTTAAAAAACTACGACGAAAAAATATTTTTTTCGTCGTGGTGCGAAGTGGGTAGACAGAAATCGACCATTTCATATCAAACTGCCGATCTTTGTGCGACAAAATTAAAAAGCCCTCAACTAAAATTAAATTCTCACGGTCGATCCTTTATATTTCTTGACAATCAGGCATGCTCATCCACAATAAGACTATCTCGTCTCCTTTTTTTCCTAACTACCTCACTCAACCTGTCCTTCAACCAGGAGGTTTTTCCCATGCACAGATTGATTCTTTTCATCCTGATCTTTTTCGTCTTCATTTCCAACGTCTGGGCTCAGGGCCAGGAAACCGGCAGTGCGAGCAAAAGTTTTTTCGACAAATTCATGGAAACAGCCGGGCAGGTGCTTGAAGAACATGCCGGAGATGCCCTTGATGAATGGATCGGCACCTACAAAGGAAAAATCACCTCTGTCCAGCTTGTCCAGCGCCGGGGCAATGCTCTGGTTCTTGATGTCAGCTATGAGGACATCAAGCGCTCCGACGGTGTCTATATTGAAGGCGACGTCCTTTCAGGCGGCATGCCGCTGAACGGTTTTACAAACGATCTCATTCCGATTTCAGGACGAAAGGGCGTGATGAGACTGACAATTCAACGCTCGTCTACTGCCGGCCAGATGGATGAATGGGGAATGATGGCGGATTCCCAGGAGGCGGATGTACTCAATTCCGACCAGATACAGTTGTCCCTGGTCAGGGAAACCAACAAAGACCGCCCCTTTGGCAGCCTGACTTATAATCTCCAGAAACAGTGGACGGACAGCAGCGAACCCGAGCTTCCTCCGGAGGCTCAAGATCAGACTGATGTGGTGGAACTTGCCGAAGGCGAAACCATGGAACAGCCCGGCGGCCAGGCTTCCGGAGGAAAAACCATGAAACCCTATATACCCACAGGCATGGTTCTGGCTCCGATCGAAACGGCAACTCCGGCTGTGAGAAATACAGGACCAACACGCACCATGGCGCATGTTTCGGCCGCCACAACCAGCTTTGATTTTTACAAAACCGCCGCCAATGCAGACTGGAGGGATTCCCGTTATGGGAAATTAACTTTTGGAGTAAAGCATCAAGTTTCCCAGGGGTTTGTGAGAACAAGAGATAAGGGCGCTCTCAGTACGGGCAACTCTGTTATTGAGATGCTGGAAACTCAGCCTCCCAAGTCAGCCAATGGCTGGATTGAGGGACATTTCCCGGCAATGACCCTTGGCAGCAACGTCCACTTCAAGGCAGTTGCAGGATTCCTGAAGGGCACCACACAGTCGGACGGAGCGCATTTCAGAGTCATTGTCGATGACGGCTCCAGCAAAACCTCGATTATCAAGCGCAAAATACGGGCCAATCGTCACATCACCCTTGATGGCGACCTCTCCCGCTGGGCAGGAAAAAAAATCAGCATTATCCTGCGGGTAGACAGCGGTTCCAACAGCATTCATGATTACGCGGTGTGGGTTAAACCCCGTTTAACCACAAAATAGATTTTGTAACTGTTCAGCAGCACTCCACCTGCACGCGATCAGGCTAATTCACATAGGACTACTATAACAGCGAAGCGGTGTCATCACCAGCCTGCTTGCGCACATTTGGAGCACTGCTGAACAGTTACAGTCCGAGTTTTTCGTAAGATTTTTCACATACGCTGAATAGTTACATATTTTTTACTGAGGCTCTTTTATGATGATGCGACTTTTTTTAGCGATTCTCCTCTCGCTGCTGTCCAGCGCTCCGACTTGGGCGAGCCAATCCGGACTAATGAACAGCGCCGCGATGCAGCAAAAAATGTCTTCAACAATTTCAGCGCAGCAGGCCAGACCGTTAAAGATTGACAAGCCGCTCATCCTCAGACCGGCA
>JAYEPA010000013.1:0-5882 GCA_034723545.1 Thermodesulfobacteriota bacterium
GGTGGTTCGCTACAACTCAGGGCGACCAAGTGAGCCTCAAAATCTCCATCGGCTTTCTTTGTATATACACGACTTCCTTTCTTTCCGTTTAATGTTATATCAAGCCCATCAACGACAAAACGTTTTTGGTTCATCCGGTTTAAGCGTACTTTAAAATAGAAAATGTGGACATACAGTTCTTACTTTCTAAAGAAGAGACCAATCAACTTTGGAAAGGAGGAAGGAGTATGTCCACGAGCATATTGTACCATGGGTTCGGCATTCGAGGCTATCGCTATAAACGTTCATATTTCCAGAAAGGTGATGTGATATTTTCCATTGAGAAAGATCCGTCGACACTTCGCTGTCCCTGTTGTAACGGAAGACACGTCAACAGGAGAGGTAGCTTACTGCGATGGTTTCAAACTCTGCCAATTGGCAAAAAAATGGTTTACGTTACACTCCATGTCCCCAGAGTTGAATGCCATGACTGCGGGATTGTACGACAAATTAAAATTGAATTTGCCAATCCACGCCGAACATATACCAAGACGTTTGAACGCTATGCCTTGGAGCTATCACGCCATATGACAATCAAAGATACTGCCAGGCACCTTGGGATCAGCTGGGATGTAGTGAAAGATATCCAAAAACGGTATCTCTCAAAATGCTACGCCAAACCCAGGTTGAAAGATCTGGAACTCATTGCCATTGACGAAATCTCCATCGGCAAGGGGCACCGTTATCTCACTGTAGTGCTTGACCTCCTTACGGGTATTGTTGTTTTTGTCGGTGACGGTAAAGGAGCTGATGCTTTGCTCCCTTTCTGGAAAAGATTGAAAGGATCCAGAGCAAAAATCGATGCTGTTGCCATGGATATGTCACCATCTTTTATCTCAGCTGTTACGGCAAACCTTCCAGCCGCCGCTATTGTTTTTGACCATTTCCATATTGTCAAGATGTTCAACGACAAACTTGCGACCCTGCGCCGGGATCTGCAGCGCGATGCCGAGGAGGCCGACAAGCAGGTCCTCAAGGGAACCAGGTGGCTTTTGATGAAGAACCCAGACAACCTACGCCAGGAGTACGACGAGAAAGGGCGGCTCGAGGCAGCCCTACAACTCAACAAACCATTGGCTACCGCCTATTATCTAAAAGAAGACCTTCGTCAGTTATGGTCTAAGAAAAACAAGAAACATGCCTCAGTTTTCCTTGACCAATGGATTGCCAGAGCAAGAAGTGCCGGTATCAAGATGCTTGATAAGTTTGCAGCCACTCTCAACCGTCACCGTGATGGTATCCTTGCTTACTATGATTACCCTATTTCAACTGGTCCTTTAGAAGGGACCAATAACAAAATCAGAACCCTACAAAGGCAGGCATATGGTTTCCGGGACATGGACTTTTTCAAACTGAAAATCTATGCTCTACATGAAACAAAGTACGCTTTAGTCGGATGAACCATAAATAATTCTCCACGGAGCAACTATACATTCTCGATTGTGATTACCACTAATCTTCAGCCTCACATGGAATAGCTACCGAAAAACGTGGGGTGGGGTACGAATAGTTTGATACGTAGGAGCTCACCCCTGTGAGCGATAAGGGAATCTGAGCAAAGACATTACCCTTTATCGCCCGGAGGGCCGGGCTCCAGCACCGTGCCTAATTATGGCTGAAGTTCGTTGGTAATCACATTCTCGATAGAGAAATATGCCTTGATTTTGAAGTTCCGGGACGATTCGACCTCTTTCCGGCAACTGTGAAAGGTTTGATGCTTTTTCTCTTATCGTGTGGATTCCGTAGCCAATCTTTTAAGTTAACGACATTGCCTTCCCTCTTACAAAATTTGGAAAAGAAGTGGCAGGGTGGCAAAGGAGAGGAAAATGCCGAAACCGACCATGGCCGCAGTAAGCTTTGGAGAAAGTCCGGCCATGATTGCCATGGCGCCGGCGGAGACCATGGGCGGCATTCCTGCTTCAAACACGGATACCTGTGCCGCCATAGTGTTGAGACCCAGCAGACGGCACAGCATGAAAGCCAGACAGGGAGCCAGAACCAGCTTAACCAGCAAACCGGTGGCCATTGGCTTCAGTACGTCGGCACTGAGTCGCAGGGTGAGTTGAAAACCCACGGCAATCATGACTACAGGTACCAGCGTTGCGGCAAGGGTTTTGAGCAAGAGTATGAAGGAGTCCGGCATGGAGATTGAGCGTAACGCCAAGGCAGCCAACAGGCAGATGAACGGGGGAAAGGTTAGAATCCGTTTGATCACCGAATTAAGCGTGGGTTTATCATCACCTTGCCCATAGATGGCAAGCACTGCCGAACCATAGGTTGCCAGCGCCAGAAAGGAACCAAGCTGATCATACAAAACAGCATAGGGAATTCCTTCTTCGCCGAAAAAGGCCCGCACCATGGGAATGCCGAGAAAAGAGGTGTTGCCCAGCGGTACCAGGAGAAGCAGAGCCCCAAGGGTTTCATTGTTCCAATGAAATATTTTTGACAGGACAACAATCAGCGCCGCTGAAGCAACCAGCATAACCCACGGCATGAAAGCGGGAACCAGCAATTCTCTGGAAAATGTCAATTCCGGCACCTTGAGCAGTACCAGGGCAGGCAAAGAGACATAGATAACAAACAGGTTGAGGACCTGGGCCGTATTTTTCGGAAACTGCGATAAACGTCTCAGCCCCATACCGATAAGTAGAAATGATATGGTGAAAACAAAATTTTCCATTGGATTATTTTAAAACGGTGAAGCACCTCAAGGTGTTCTTTTCAAGTGAGTGAAATATTCGTCGAACTGAAGGCAATGTAACAAGCCACGGAAAAGAAGGAAAGGATCCAGGGAACTTTATACCTTATCCAGCCCGCTATACGACCCGCAAACCTACATTTTTGATTGGAGAAAACGAAGTGCGTCAAGTTTGATGTTTCCGATATTGCCGACCGCCGCACGACAAGCCGATTTTTTAAGTAGACCGAAGGCTCTTTCTTTAGTTATGTTGAACGGGAAATCAAAAGCGGGCAGGTGATGAAAAGCCCCTTAAAAAACTTCAAAACCAGTGCTTACAGAGCCGAGAGACTTGCACGAGGTAAAAAATATTATTTAGAAATCTGAAATTTCTCCGTGAAATCGATATATTGATCTAATAAGCCACTGCTTGCTTAAGGTTTGTTTTTCTTTGCATGCACCTGAATAGGTATGTTTTTTTAGAGTCTGAAAAAAGGAGGCTGATGTGAAAGCAAAGGACATCATGGAACTTGTTACCTGTGATTATATGTGCCTTATGCCGGATGAGACGATCAAGGAGGCGGTCAATAAATTCAGGCGGACGAAACTGGAACATTACCATGAGGGGGTTAAGGGCCTTCCTGTGATGGATGAGGCCGGAGATCTCGTTGGAATGGTTGCCGTAAAAGACATTCTTCGGGCCGTGGTGCCAACATACATGACCAAGGCCCTCAGTGAGTTTACCTGGGAGGGGTGGCTTGACGCCTCGGTCAAAAAGGTAGGAGACACGAAAGTCAAGGAGATCATGACCACCCACCTGATTACCGTTTCCGAAGACGCCCCCCTAATGGAATGTGCTAACCTTTTCCTGCAGTACAACCTCCAGCGGCTTCCCGTGAAAAACAATGAGGGCAGGTTGGTTGGTGTCATTTATCTGAGGAATATCTACTACGCCATTGTCCGGATTCTATTGGATGAGGAGAACGGCCATGACCAATGAACTCGCACCGGCTTCCCAGGTCTTTGTTATGGATAGCTCATTCTGGGTCGCCACGACTCTGTTTTTTGTGGCCCTGGCTATTATCGTTTCAGAAAAAATCCACAAGACCATCGTCGCTGTTTTCGCGGCTTCCCTGATGATCATATTCAAAATAGTTCATCAACATGAGGCATTTCATGTGGAGGAACTGGGGGTTGACTGGAATGTTGTTTTCCTCCTCATCAATATGATGATCATTATAAATCTCATGCGTCCCACCGGTTTCTTTGAATATGTCGCCATAAAAAGCGCCAAGGCAGGCAGGGGAGAACCCATGCGGATCATGATTATCTTTTCCGTTGTCACCGCCGTCCTGAGCGCCCTTCTTGACAATGTGACGACCGTGCTTCTTCTTGCTCCGGTGGTCCTGCTCATCAGCGACGCCCTTGAAATTGATCCGGTACCGTTCCTCATCGTCCAGGCCCTGGCCGCGAACATCGGCGGCACGGCAACGCTGATCGGCGATCCTCCCAACATCATGATCGCCTCAAAAGCAGGACTGAGTTTTATGGATTTTATCTACCATCTGGCCCCGGCGGTTTTGGTTATGATGGGTGTTTTTCTCCTTGTCATAAAAATGTTCTTTGGCAAAAAACTCAAGACCAGGGAAGAGTTGAAAGAGAGAATCATGAGCATGAACGAGCTTGATGCCATCAAGGATCCGACAATGATCAGGAAGTCTCTCTTTGTTCTGGGTGTTGTGCTGGCAGGTTTCGCCTTGCACGGTATATTTCATTATCAACCCGCCACCATAGCATTTTTTGGTGCGGGACTGCTGTTGCTGATTTCAGGTACAGAGAATCCGGAAAAGGTTCTTGCCGAAGTGGAATGGCCTACTATTTTTTTCTTTATCGGGCTGTTTATTATGGTGGGCGGAATCGTCAAGGTGGGTTTCGTTGGTTTGTTGTCCGGCAAAATGCTTGAATTGACCCAGGGAAATCTCTTTGCCACCAGCATGACCCTTCTTTGGTTTTCCGCCTTTGCCTCGGCAATTGTAGACAACATCCCTTATGTCGCCACCATGAATCCTCTGGTCATTGACATGGCAAAGCAACTCTGGCCCCACGAAACAGGAATGGCGCTCCTGCAGCATCCTGATTTAATGCCGATATGGTGGTCACTTGCCCTTGGCGCCTGTCTGGGCGGGAACGGCTCTCCCATAGGCGCATCGGCAAATGTCATTGTCGTTGCCACGGCAGAGAAGGCCGGACGGAAGATTTCTTTTATGCGCTTTGTTGCCTACGGGTTGCCGGTGATGATTCTGACCGTGGCTATTTCCATGGTCTATGTCTGGCTCAGATATTATGTATTGCAAATATGATTTCCGAACTGCAACGATATGAAATTGTTTTTTTTAAAGGGGTCCTTTTTTGATTAATTTTCTCACTTTTTTTCCAAAAAATATTTTGGACTCCTAAAAAGTTTTACACATTTGAACAGAATGCCGATACGATGATTAACTGCAGGGAATGCATGGAGTAAAGGACGTGTCGTGATATCCAGGGAGGAAGCCATGACCTTGACCATCAGCAAAAGCCAAAATCTTACAAAAGACCCTGAACAGAGCCCCAATCCCTATCTCCGTCCTCTTCGTAAAAAAAAGAACAAGAGCTCCAAAACGAAAAAACGTCGCACAACAGATGAGGGTGTTATTGTTAAACTCTCCTGTCGGCAGCCCTTAGGGCTCACTCAAAAATAACTTAGCATTCTGAGGAGACACTAAGACACATCTTAAGCCGATCCTCAATCACGAAATCCTCAACGTAGTCCTGCTACGCCTGCGGTTTCGCTCAATCGGCTCGACTTAATCTATGTCCTATTGTCACCTCATCTCTACTAATTTATTTTTGAGTGAGCCCTTAGGGCCTGTGCAAAAAATAAGTGTCACAACCTTTTTACAAAATTTGGAAAAGAACCGCCATAGTGTTGAAGACAAGTAGACGGCACAGCATGAAAGCCAGGCAGGGCGCCAGTACCAGTTTAACCAGCAAACCGGCGGCCATGGGTTTCAGTACGTCGGCACTGAGTTGCAGGGTGAGTTGAAAACCCACGGCAATTATAACAACAGGTACCAGCGTTGCGGCAAGTTTTTTGAGAAAGAGTATGAAGGAGTCCGGCAGGGAGACT
>JAYEPA010000014.1:0-2698 GCA_034723545.1 Thermodesulfobacteriota bacterium
CGAAGGCCCAAATGAACCAGGTAAGCGTAGACTCCGATATGGAGCACTCCTGAACAGTTACATACCGAGTTTTTCGTAACATTTTAACATACTCTGAATAGTTACCTTTTCTTTTTCTTCCTCGTTTATTATTTTACGAGATTACCTTAAGCTAAATTAACGCTAATTCTTATTTTACTTTACGAATGAAAAGAGAACTCCAGGGACATTACATAAGGGTACGGAATTGCCCGTAAGGTTGATTCACTTCTCTCAAGAAAAAGAGGCAGGCCTTGAAAGAAAATTATTTCAGAAAAGAGCACCAAAAAATGCATCAGAAAAGCAGAACACCTCGTCAAATCGGCTTGGCCTTAGGCGGTGGCTCGGCCAGGGGGTGGGCTCATATCGGCATTATTCACGCCCTGGAAGAGATCGGTATAAAACCGAACATTGTGTGCGGTTGCTCCATTGGCTCACTGGTTGGAGCTTCTTATGCGGCCGGAAATCTCGAAAAACTGGAAAGTTGGGTTCGTTCGTTGACAACCCGAACAGTTGTCAGTTTTCTTGAACTGGATTTTTCATTCAAAGGCTTTGTCGACGCTGAACGGTTACAGACTTTCTTGAACCAAAATGTTTGTGATGAAAAAATGGAATTTGCTGATCTCAGCAAACAATTTGCGACTGTTTCTACTGATCTGGAAACAGGAAGAGAAATATGGTTCACACAGGGTTCGGTGCTCAACGCGGTATGGGCATCCATGTCCCTGCCCGGCCTGTTTCCCCCCATACAAAGTCAAGATAGATGGCTGGTGGACGGAGGGCTGGTTAACCCGGTTCCCGTCTCAGTTTGCCACGCACTCGGCGCGGACATCGTGATTGCCGTTAATCTGAACGGAGACATTGTCGGAAAACATTTTACCCACAAACGACATGACAGCGCCATTACGCAAGCCATAAAAACATTTTCCAATTCACTCTTTACAAAAACTAAATCAAAAGAAAGGCCGCCGGGCTTATTTGACACAATTGCCGGTTCTTTCAACATTACCCAGGATCGGATAACACGTAGTCGGATGGCGGGCGAGCCGCCGGATATCATCCTCTCACCAAAACTGTCACACATCGGTCTCCTGGAGTTTGATCGTGCAGTGGAAGCAATTGAAGAAGGAAGGGCCTGTGTCAGGCGAATCTTGCCTGAAATCAAGCATGTGACGGGATGGACTGAAAGTAAATGATTATCGATTGTTCAAAAGTAAGGAAATTTCCTCGGACGTCAAAACATGTGCCAGATCCTGCCGACGGCGATCTTTGATTTTACGCCGATCGCCCCCTTTGCGCCGATCCACACCAAGGCGTGTTTTCGTCAATGAACGAAACCAGTTTTTCAGAGATCTCCCCCGGCGGGATGCGGCGATTCGCCGGTCTTCCCGCCGCTCCAGCCTGGAACGGCGATCGCTGGGCCCCCGCCGGTCATAAATGCCGGAACGTCGTTCCTTTCCGTTCCAAATAGATGTTTCTTTTTTCTGTTGCATACAGTGACTGAAATCCTTTTCGGGAGAGGATGACAAATTTTTATCTGTTGATCACTGAAACTCAGTCAGCAGAACAGCAGTCACCCACTTCAAAACTTCTGATAAAAAATTCCGAGCCGGGAATGGAAAATCACCGTCCATCGTCTTGAATCATTGCCCTTACCAGAGATCGCGTTTTTTCGTAAATTAAAGAATCGGAGCTTAACCGTGATCCAGCAACATTCAAGACCTCGATTTTATTGGCGCCGATCCAGGAATAAACTTTATCCACGGCCTTGCTCATGTTGAACAGATCAAAATCAATATGGAGCCACGGTTTATGGTGTTTTAATGCAAGACTTCGGGTCAATGCAGAGCCGCCGGACAATTCTCCATGGGAGACAATCAAGGTGCCGTCCGAGTCAGTCACATTTTTTTCAGTTCGATCCCGGTAGGCCGGGGAGACAAGTTCCTGCAGACGGTATTTGTCCGCTAATGGTCCTTTTTCTGTCTTTCGTCCAGCTGAAATCCAGCCGCCATGGGGAAAATCCAAATCAAGGGCTCCATCCAGAGCCCCCTGGTCCGCGCCGGTCTGCCCACCGGAAACAATTTTTTTCAGAACCCTCATCAAACGGACACTTTTTTCCATATCGGCAAACTGTCGGAAAGTCTTTTAAACCGGCTGTCCTCATCAATCTCCATGCTTTTCTTGCGGTTGGCAATGAGAATGGCGCCGACCTTCATCCGGTCTTCAATATAGCGCTCAAGTTTCTTTTGCGGATCGTGATTCGGCAGCGGACAAAAATAATAAATCACATCGAAACGGTCATAATTCGGATAGGTTCGAATATCTGCCTGCTCAATTTTATCCTCACCGAAAAGGCGAACAGCAAGAGGCACGGTAAATTCGTCCTTTTCAATACCATAAACATCAAACGAAAGCTGTTCGGCAAAAAGAAGAACATTGCCAAAACCGCAGCCCACATCGACCAGGGAATATACCGACCCTTGATCACTCATCCCCAGATATTTTTTGACAAACTTCAGCTGCTCATAGACCTGCCTGGTATCCATGGCCACAAAGGGATACTCATTAGCGGTGTCATTCGTGGTCTTTCTTTGGGCTTCAAGTGAAAAGAAACCGATAAAACGGTTAATGACACCAAAAAAAACGTCCTTTTCCTCTTCCGGCATCTCTACCATTTCAG
>JAYEPA010000014.1:2798-5806 GCA_034723545.1 Thermodesulfobacteriota bacterium
AAGGGATACTCATTAGCGGTGTCATTCGTGGTCTTTCTTTGGGCTTCAAGTGAAAAGAAACCGATAAAACGGTTAATGACACCAAAAAAAACGTCCTTTTCCTCTTCCGGCATCTCTACCATTTCAGGTTGAGCATCAATCATATTTGTATCCTTCCGACATGTCTCTCATAAAAAAATTATGTTGTGAGAAGACACCAAAATTCGTAATTTCTAATTTTTAATTCCGCCAAGGGCGCCTTAGTCCGTAAATATTCGGCTTAATGCAAAATTGTTACTAAAACCACAGAAATGTAAATATTTGGCCAGTGCCCTATATTCGTGCAAGCAGGCTGTGGCGAACTATAGTAGTCCTATGTGAGTCAGCCTGATCGTGCGAAGATGGGGTGCTGGCCGAATATTTATCTTAATCCTTATCCAGTTCCATCCAAATCGGGCCTTTAACCGTGTCCATGACCGCGATGCCCTTGCTGGCCAGCTCTTCACGTACCGTGTCAGCCAGTGTCCAGTCCTTTTGTTTGCGCGCCTTTTCACGATCCCTGATCAGGTTATCGATTTCAGGGGCCAGGGGACATCCTTCTAATTTAAAAATATTCAATATTTCGTCAATTTTAGTAAAGGACTCGAGAATATATTTCTTCTGGTCACGATCCAGACGTCCTTCCTGAACAATTGGATTCGTCTTTTTAATAAAATTAAAAACGGCTCCCATGGCCTTGGAGATATTAAGATCATCATCCATGGCCGAGAAAAAGTGTTCTTCCATTTCAGTCAAATAGGCTGCGACCTGGGGATGGGGCAGACCCGGCGGCAAACAGATAAGCTTTCGAGTGAACTCATCCAGACGGCGCAAACTCATTTGCGCTGCATCCAGTCGTTTAAAAGTGAAATGAACAGGTTTTCGATAATGGGTGCGAATAAGAAAAAAACGGACATCTCTGCCGCTATATCCTTTCTCAAGAACGTCACGCAGGGTGATAACGTTGTTATTATCCTGACTCATCTTCTTACCGTCCACCAACAGCAGTTCACTGTGTATCCACAGTCTGGCAAGAGGATGGCCGGTCAACGCTTCAGCAATGGCGTTCTCATTTTCATGATGAGGAAAAATTAAATCACGGCTGCTGGTATGAATATCCATGGTCTCGCCAAAATAATGAAGAGACATGGCCGCGCACTCGATATGCCAGCCCGGCCGCATATTCCCGAAATCAGTCTTATAAAAAACACCGGTTTTCAACTCGGCCAGGGTGGTCCTTTTAAGCAGGGTAAAATCAAGGGGACTGTGTTTCTCGTATTCATCAAGATCAACGGTTTTGCCGATTTTAATCTTTTCCAAATCAACACGGGAAAGTTTGCCGTAGTCTGCAAATTTTGAGATATCAAAGTAAACAGAACCAAGCTTTTCATAGGCAAATCCTTTATGCATAAGCTGATGAGCCAGATCAATCATGTCATCGACATGCTCGGATGCCCGGGGATAGCGGGTAGCATGCTGCACCCCCAGGGAATCAATATCCCTCATGTACTCTTTGATGTAACGACCAGTGAACTCATGCAGGGACTCTTTGTTTTTCGCGGCTCCGTTGATGGTGTTATCATCAAGGTCGGTAAAATTCATGCATGAATCAACCTGATACCCCTTGCTGAGCAATACACGATTGATCAGATCGGCAACAACAAATCGACGGCAATGGCTCAAATTGGCAATCTCATGAGCAGTGGGGCCACAGGCGTAAAAAGTAACCTTTTTTTCTGCCTGTGGTTCAAAAACCTCTTTTCTCCGCTTCATTGAATTGAAGAAACGCAACTGAGAACTTTTCGATATAACCGATTTTTTTCTGGTAAAGAGAGGAGTACTCAGATATTTATCGCCACTATCAGGAAAAAGAACGACAATGGTCCCCTCTTCCATCTGTACCGCCAGGGAAAGTGCGCCGCAAAGAGCAGCTCCCGAACTCATCCCGACGAAAACACCTTCTTTCCTGGCCAGAAGCCTGGCATGCCGGAATGCTTCCTCATCTGGAATATTAATAATCTGATAGGGAAGATTTTTATCAAAAATGCCCGGTTTATAGGACTCCTTCATGTTCTTGAGCCCCTGAATCCTGTGGCCTAAAAAAGGCTCAATCGCTGTCACCCGAACCTCAGGATGATTCTTGGCAAAATACTTACAAAGACCCATCACGGTACCGGTTGTCCCCAGGGTTGCCACGACATCAGTAACGCCTCCGCCGGTCTGTTCCCAAATTTCTGGTCCGGTGGTTAAGGCGTGAGCCTGCCAATTAGCTTCATTGTTAAATTGATCGGTCAGAAAATAAAGATCGGGGTGTTCCCGGGCCATGGCATAGGCCTGTTCGATGGCTCCATCGGTGCCACGCTTTCCCGGCGTCAAAACAATTTCGGCTCCAAAGGCGCTCATAATCTTGCGCCGTTCCACACTGGCATTATCAGGCATCACAAGCTGACAGCGGTAGCCTTTCACCGCGCAAACCATGGCCAGGCCAATGCCGGTGTTGCCGCTGGTTGCTTCAAGAACAATTTTATCCGGCGTCAGATCTCCGCTTTTCTCGCCGGCCTCAACCATGCTCAGAGCGATACGGTCCTTTACGGAACCGCCGGGATTAAAGGACTCCAACTTTGCCAGGATGTTAACATTTTTTTTGTGATTTAATCGATGGATTGGCACCAGAGGTGTATTGCCAATCTGATCTAATATATTATTTCGAAGCATTATTGAAGTTCACATAATTGAATTAGAAAATAATCGAGGACATAGGGTCAATTACGAATTGGAAATTAAGAATTAGGATTTTCTAATTCCGCCAAAGGGGCTTACGTTCTACTTTTTACTTCATAGCCGTTATATACGCAAATTAAATGTAACTATTCAGCGTAGGCTGGAAATTACCCTTTACTCCGTAGTGTAACTGTTCAGATGTGCTTCATATTCGTCCATTTGGGGCTTTGAAGCATACTGGTGCTATTCGAGAAGACCCAAATGGACGA
>JAYEPA010000015.1:0-16506 GCA_034723545.1 Thermodesulfobacteriota bacterium
AGGCCAATTTGGTGACCTACCTGAATAGTTACAATTATTTTTTATCAAGCGTCACCGTAGATAATTACCATACTCAACTATGAAAACTTTTCCACAAATACTTCCTAAAATCAAAAACATCCTCATATCCATACCCCAGGGAAAGTGCGGAAATCCAGATATTACATTTGGGAAAATTGTTATTAATCGTATATTGACCTTTGTATTGCGGATCAAAAAAGATGCTCCAGCTGTCAGGAGCCGACTTCACCACTTCAGTATTGTAGGCCAAGCCGTAGGGACCGCAATTATAGGGCACTCCATAGCGAAGCCCCTTGTGAATCAAAGCCTGATCTTTCTGGAAGAAAGGGAGAACATGTTTAAAGTTCGGAATATTTTTCAGATCCGGTGTCTGAAGCAAAAAATTTCCCTCAGTGAAACAATAAAATTTCGGATTCTTCACCATGTCCTGGGGCGGAGAAATCAGGTCTGCCTTGCCGGTTTTCGCCGCCTCATAGAATTCATCCTGGTCAACCGGGTTGTGAATTTTGATCTCAAGATCAACTTTGTATTTATTCTTTACCAAGACCTTGAAATCATCAACATAGGGTTTGGCATACCCATCCCAGCAGGTAATCTTAAGTTCAGTCTTTTCACCTCCGGCCCAAGCCGAGCCACCAACAACTATCAACATCAAAGTAATAAATACCGTCAAAACTCTCTCATCAGATGAGAACAAGAAAAATTCTTATCATACTATCTATTGCTCATACATAATGCTGCCGGAGTCGCGCAGACTATACCCGCCAAGAGTGTTGACCAATTCTTTAAATTCATCATTGCTGCGAATAAGATCGAGTAAAGCCGTTATTTTCCCGTCATCAAGAAATTGCTTTGGAATGATCAGGTCATAGCGTTCTTCAGCAACTGGTATAAAATCAAGGCCAAGGGCATTTGCCGCAGCCAGGATTCCCATGCCGCAATTCACACTTCCGTTGGCAATGGCGGCAGCCACACTCATATGGGTGTATTCTTCATGGCCGTAACCATTGATGTCAGTCGGATTTATACCCAGATCCTTGAGGGTTTTATCAGTAAGCAGCCGGGTGCCTGCACCGTTCTGCCGATTGATAAAGCTGAGATTGTTTTTTGCCACATCTTCAAACCCTTTGATTGCAAGTGGATTTCCCTTGGCAACAATCAGTCCCTGTTGACGGTAGCAGAGGTTGATGAGCTGCAGAGGCGTGTCAGCCAGAAAGCGTTTGATGAAAGAAACATTATATTCACCGCTTATCTCATCCAGCAGATGACTGCCGGCCAGGTGTGCCTCACCGCGCCGAATGGCCATTATTCCCCCCATGGACCCCACGTGGGCAGATGAAACACGGATGGTTTTACGTCCCTTATGGAGGAGATTTGCAAGAACATCAAGGATATTATCATGGCTGCCGATGACAACCAGGGTTGACTGCACATCAGTGAGGGGGCGTAAAAGCTCAATTTGTACTTCCTCACCAGCACCCACTCCTTCTGATCCCGCCTGAAGGGTGAGGATTCCATCGGCACGGACAAGGGACATCACCGCACCTGCGCCTTTTCCGGCAGGTGTTGCCATGAGCTCTTCGCCCACCTGGCCAAGGGTGATTCGGACAAATTCATCCACTCCCATGGCTGAATGCATGGGGCGTGACATGCGGGCTGCCGCCCATTGCGCTGCCGGTTTCTGCATATCCATGAAGTCATAGATCATTTCATGAACAAAAAGTCGCATGGTCAGGATGGCCGAGACCGGATAACCGGGCAGGCCGATTACCGGGGTGTTGTCGACAATTGCCAGAATCACCGGTTTGCCGGGTTTGATGGCAACACCATGGACAATCACTGTCCCGAGTTCCGCAAGCACTGTTGAGGTGTAATCACGAGTTCCTGCCGAGGCTCCGGCATTGATAATGACGATATCGTTTTCTCTGGCGGCATTGCCGATGGCGGCGCGGAGTTTTTCCTTATCATCGGCAACAGATTTTGCTCCTGTGGCTCTTGCTCCCCATTTATTGAGATAGCCTGTAAGGATTCGGGAGTTAAATTCAATGATCTGACCCGGAGCAGGAGCATTGCCGGGCTGAATGAGCTCGGACCCTGTGGGAATAACCTGCACCTGAGGCGCTTTTTTAACCAGAATCCTGGTGACGCCGGTGGCCAGCATGGCCCCCTGGTCAATGGGACGGATTGTGTGGCCTTCCGGCAGAATCAGTTCTGTGGCCACAATGTCTTCGCCAATGGTGCGGACATGCTGCCAGGGCGTTGCAGGCAGAGCCAGTTCCACCTCATTTTCGTTGATATAATGAACATCTTCTATCATTACCACAGCATCAAATTCCTGCGGCAGGCTGTTACCGGTATTGACCGGTACAAATTGTTTGCCCCCTAAACGAACAGGTGCGGCATCGCTTGCTGAAGCAAGGTCAGCGAAATGGACGGCGATACCGTCCATGGCGGCAGCATTATAGGAAGGGGAAGAATGGGCCGCAAAAACAGGAGCTCCGGTGATCCGCCCCAGTGCCTGCTCGACATCGACCTCTGTGATTTTGGCGCCGTCAAAAAAGTCGATTGTCTGCAGAGCATTGTGCCATTTTTCTTTTGCCTCGATGAGGGGCATATTTTTTACATAAATATCTTTTTGATTCATAACAGGAGGTATACTTCTACTTGTGTGTCTTTGTTCAGTCCCTGGGATGGCTCATCAATGAAGAAATACCCATGGGCACGGGAGAGAGTGGAAATCGATCCTGATTTTCCCAAAACCGGAATAGCCAGGGGCAGGTTATTTTCCTGCTCCTGCAACTGGACGCGAACAAGATCAAGCCTGCCCGCAGCAGAGTTAATGTTTCTGTCAACGATTGCCCGTATTGTGGGGGTGAGGAGTTGGTCCGATTCAGGAATCCCTGCGAGCAGACGCAAGGCTGGATCAACAAAAAGTTCAAAACAGACCATGGCTGAGACCGGGTGTCCGGGCAGGCCAAAGATTGCAGTTTCATGGCTCAGCCCGATAATGATAGGTTTTCCGGGCTTTAAGGCCACACCATGGACAAGAATCCCGGGGTTACCAAGCTTTTCAATCATCCGCTCTCCCAGATCCCGCATACCCACAGAACTGCCGCCGGAAAAAAGCACCACGTTATTTTCATTGGTGGCACGCTCAAGCGTTGCAAAAAATGTCTCTTCGCTGTCTGAGACTATGCCGTAATCGGTGACTTCTGCCCCCAGGCGTTCACATAGCGCAGCTAAAGTGATCCCGTTGATATCCCTGATTTTCCCAGGCGGTGGAGATTGTGACCAGGGCACAATCTCATCCCCTGTGGAGAGGATGCCGACTTTTGGCCGCTTGTAGACTTCAACTTCTGCTATACCTAAGCCTGCAAGCAATCCAAGATCCTGGGGACGGAGCAGGTGGCCCTTTAAGAGTGCAGGGCTGTTCTTTTCAATATCCTCGCCCCGGTTGATACGGTTTATGCCCACCCCCACACTTTTTACAACCTCAATCATCTTGCCGTCAACCGGAATGGTGTGCTCAAACATCATCACAGCATCACTTCCCTTTGGCAGCAGTCCGCCGGTTGCAATGCGGAAACATTTCCCCTGCCGTACCTCTCCTTCAGGCATCCGGCCCATGGCAACCTCTCCATCGATTTCCAGATAGCAGGGCATGGAACTGCTCGCACCAAAGGTGTCTGCTGCGCGCACCGCAAAGCCATCCATGGTGGATCGCGGGTGGACCGGGAGATCTTCAGGAGAAAGGAGATTGCTGCTTACAATCCGGTCTAGCGCAGCAGACAGTGAACAGCGTTCGGTTTTGATGGAAAAGTTTGCCAGTGCAGCAAGAAGAATGGATTTTGCTTTGTTCACAGGTGTCAGGCTAACGCGGCCAAGCATATCTTTAAGTCCATCAGATGCCATGGTTGTTCCTGATTGTAAACATGATCTTTTTTTCAGATTACAGGAGGCCGGGTTCTGTCTCATTTTCGCATGGTCTGATAATTATCACCACGTCTCTGACCTCTTTCCTGCTCAGCCACTGATCCTGACAACTATTAACCAATAAGAATTAAAAACTTTTACACTATTTCCCTCTTTGCCACAAGCTTTCTTCCTTGCCGGAAAATACCATAAATCAGGCTTCTGCGCTTTCGAGCTTTGCCTTTAAACGTCTGAATCTGCCACTATGTCGGCAAAACCAATTTTAGCATCTCCGCCACAAAAATCCCGCGATTCAATTCAAACACATGAATTCCGTCTGCAAATATTAGAGTAATGAAATCCCGCGTCTTTGCTTTACTGCCGCCTTGGATGATCCTTTTATTGGCTTTTTTTACTGCTTTATTTTATGTTGAAATAAAGGTTGATGACATATCAGAGTCCCAATCTGAAACAATTTACAGGGGAACGGAAATGAAGCTGGTGACAGCCGAACAGATGCGCAATCTTGATCATCAGGCCATTCACGGACTTGGAATCCCAGGCGTTGTCCTGATGGAAAACGCCGGACGAAAAACCGTAGAAGGCCTGATCCATTATTACGGTCATCCCGAGGGACAAAAAATATCTATTTTTATAGGGCCGGGCAACAACGGTGGCGACGGGCTGGTCATGGCCCGCCATCTTCATCAGCATGGCTGCCTGGTGCGGATCTTTCTTCTGGTTGAGCCGGAAAAAATCAAAGGAGATGCGGCGGTGAATCTGGCCATTGTCCGTCAACTTCCCATCCCTCTGGATATTGTCTCCACAGAGGCTCAGGTTGAAAAAATTGATCTTGCAAACGATTTCGCGGCAGTCGACGCCCTGTTCGGTACCGGCCTGAAAAGAGAAGTGACTGGTCATTTTGCCGCGGCAGTAGAATGTCTGAACCGGGCTGAATGTCCAGTAGTGAGTGTTGACATCCCTTCCGGCCTTGACAGTGACAGCGGTCAGGTGCTGGGTTGCTGCGTCCAGGCCGATCTCACCATGACTTATGGGCTGGCCAAAGTGGGCCAGTTCATCTATCCCGGCGCTGAGATCTGCGGCCGTCTTGAGGTGGTTGATATCTCCATCCCGCCCCAGGTGGTGGATGAGGCCGGGCTGACCACGGAACTGCTGGATAAAGAAAACATGCCCGGTCTGCTGCCCAAACGAAGCCCGGCAAGCCACAAGGGAACCAACGGTCATGTTCTCATTATTGCCGGGTCCGTTGGCAAGACAGGAGCCGCCATTTTATGCGCCAGGGGCTGTCTACGATCCGGCGCCGGCCTTGTCTCGCTCTGCGTGCCCCGGTCGCTCAATGCGATTTTTGAGACTGTGCTGCCCGAGGCCATGACCATTCCCCTGGAGGATCAAAAAAAACAGATCTTAACCGTCGCCAATCTGGAAATAATTCTGGCAGAGGCTCAGGGTAAAAAAGCGGTTGTTCTCGGGCCGGGCCTGGGCACAGATCCCGAAACCGTGGAACTTGTTCAACAACTTTACAAAAAAATCATGCTTCCCATGGTGGTGGACGCGGATGGCCTGAATTGTCTGGCCGAAACACAGCTTCCACCCCATCCGGCTGATCGAATTCTGACCCCACACCCTGGAGAAATGGCCCGCCTGCTTCCCCAGTCGACCAAAGAAATCCAGACAAACCGAATCGGCCGAGCCCGGGATTTTGCTTCCGGGCACCAGGTCTCCCTGGTACTGAAGGGGGCAGGCACGGTGATCGCGGATCCGGACGGGAAAATCGCCGTCAACTCAACCGGCAACGCCGGAATGGGGGCGGGAGGCAGCGGGGATGTTCTGGCTGGAGTCATCGGCGGCCTGCTGGCCCAGGGCCTTTCTCCCTGGCAGGCAGCCTGCCTTGGTGTCCATGTCCATGGTCTGGCCGGGGACAGACTTGCCGACGGTCTCGGCATTGAACTTGGTTATCTTGCCGGCGAACTGGCCGATGAAATTCCGGCGGTATTGCAAAAATTGACCAGCAAAGAAAAAAAGTAACTTTTCAAATTACTCTGCCCCTAAGCAGTTAAAAAATATCAGGAGAAAAAAATGCTCACAGCAAAAGACATTATGACCTCGGAGGTCATCACGGTTAAACCGGATCTATTGGTTGAAAAACTGGCCGAAATCTTATGGGAAAATAAAATCAGCGGCGTGCCGGTACTGGATGACAATGACACCCTTGTGGCCGTTGTCACGGAAAACGACCTGATTGACCAGACTAAAAAAATCCATATTCCATCGGTGATCACCTTACTTGATTCCGTCATTTTTCTCGAAAGCGCCGAAAAAATGGAAAAACAGATCAAAAAGATTACCGGCGCCACTGTTGGGGATATCTGTGCAGAAAAACTGGTAAGTGTGAACGAGGAAACCCCCCTTAATGAGATTGCCACGATCATGGCGGAAAAAAGAGTTCATACCCTGCCGGTGCTGAGCGGCGATAAACTTGTCGGCGTGGTGGGAAAGTCGGATATTATCAAGACGTTGGCAAAAAAATGAGTTACTCAATAAGTGGTGGCAACCTACAGACAAATCCGCCTCAATCCCCCTTTGACAAAGGGGGAGGTTGTCAGTACACCACCATTTATTGAGAAATTACACAAATAACGGCAAACGTGGCTTGTTATGTTGATTTCTGATTTCCGTCTCCGGGGTTCTGTTCCAGTCTGACCTGGACAATTCCCCGGACGGAATTGACGACATAAATTCCATCAGCTTCAAGGAGATCGTGCTCACGCAGCACCTTCTCCCTGACCCTTTCTCCATTTTTTTCCAAAAGAAAACGCCGCATGACACCACCCAGTAGCCCGCATTCAATGGGCGGCGTGAAAAACATCCGCCCTTTCCTGATAAAAATGTTGGTGATGCTGCCTTCGGTAACCTCCTCCTGTTCATTACAAAAAATCACCTCAAAACAGCCATCATCAACCGCCTTTGCTCTTTCCGTATTGTAGAGTTCCCGCATGGTTGTCTTGTGAAACAGGGAGATCTGCCGAGAATCCATCTTTTTCCCGGAAAAACGGATCAAGGGAAGATCAACGGTTGAAATATCATCTTGAAAAAAGGTATTGTGCGGGGCGGAGCATGGAAAGGAACTGAGTTCCAGCCGGCCATCCTTGTGAAGAAGCAGGCGGACACGTTGAGGTGTTTTCCTTGAAAATGTTTCTTCCAGGTTGAGCAAGGCTTCTCTGACCTGTTCCGGGCTGACCCGGAAAAAAAAGTAACGGGCTGAATTCAAAAGCCGGTCGAGATGGAAATCAAGAAGCGAGAAACCATGGCTCGGCTGCCAGAGAATGGTTTCAATCAGTTGAAAATCAGGCAGAGGGTTGGTCAGAAAATGACCTTTGAGTTTACATTCCCGCCATTCCTGCCCGGGATCAGAGTCGGAAATGATACCGGAACCGATTCCCATTTCCCCCCTGTTTCCTTCCAGAACCACGGTTCGGATGGGTACATTAAAACAGCAATCACCATCCGGCCTGATATAGCCAATGGCGCCGGTATAGATTCCCCGGGGCACTGATTCAAGTTCATGGATAATTTCCATGGTATGAATCTTAGGCGCGCCGGTCACCGAACCGCAGGGAAACAGAGCCCTGAACAGGTCGATGAGCGGGATGGAGGAGGGAATTTCTCCGACAATGGTTGATGTCATCTGATGCAGAGTCTCGTAGGTCTCAACATCAAAAAGCGATGACACGCTGACACGGCCCATCCGGCCCAGATCGTTTCGCAGCAGATCAACGATCATGACATTTTCACTTCTATTTTTTATATCCCGCCCCAGGCGGACGGCAATGGCCTCGTCTTCGGCCAGGGTCCGGCCCCGCCTGCTTGTCCCTTTCATGGGGCGTACCGTGCATCTGCTCCCCTCTTTCCTGAAAAAAAGTTCCGGCGAAAACGATAGAGCCCGCTGGCCGCCAAATTTGAGATAAGCGGAGTATGAAACACTCTGGTTTCGGCGCAGCCGCTGGTAAAGTTCATCAGGGGAACCTGTGAAGTCAAAGAGCAGTTTCAGGGTATAATTCACCTGATAGGTGTCGCCGGCAGCAATATAATCCTTGATGCGATGAATCTTCTCCAGGTAATCCATTTTGTCCTGGCTGAAATGAAGATTGCTGATGACGCTGTCATTTTCCTGAATTTCCTCCTGGATCGATGATGATGGCCATTGGCCGGAAATCGCTTTCCCCAGATGGTGATCAAAGACCGCCGGGGCCTCGAAAACAGCAAGATGGGCCACAACAGTTTCCGGCTGCGGCCTGAACCGGGTGGACAGCACGGGTTCAAGGAGGTAGCCGAATTCATAGGCAAACCAGCCGGCAAGGTAGTATCCCTGATCTAACTTTTCTTGGGCTTTTTGGAGAAATTGTTCGGGCTGCTGGTCGGCCGTGCAGGTGAGGTGCTCAACCGGATCTACGAACAACAGAGAACACTGGTCTTCATCCGTGAAACGGGTCGTCTCAAAAAACGCAAATTCCCGCCCGGATAGACCGGTGAGCAGTTGCTGGAGGTCGAAAGAGTAAAGTGACGTCAATGTCTTCATAGATCCTGAGTGTTAGCCTGCTTAAATAGCAGCCTCTATTTACTTCCGACCGACAAAAAAATCAATTAACCTCTCCAAGAAAATAAGTTCCTTAAAGTTTCCATCACGAATTCATGGCAACAATTAACACCGATCTGATCTTTTTGCCCTTTCCACAGAAGAAAAAGAGACAAAATCTTGCGGGATTGGCGGGAATATCTTATAAGGTTGTTGAAATATATTTTCTAACCTTTTTACAAGAAAGCTGCCGGTCGGGATGTCGAAGTTTTTCCGGCTCCGCCGGATGATCAATATAAAGAAGGAGGAAGCACACAATGCTGATTAGAGACTGGATGGCGAAAGACGTTATGACCGTGGACGAAAACACCTCACTGATGCGGGCCACCCGGATGATGAAGGAAAATGCAATCCGGCGGCTGCCTGTTGTCTCCCATGGCAAGTTAACCGGAATCATCACCGATCGTGATGTCAAGGATGCCTCGCCCTCAAAAACAACCTCGCTTGATGTCCATGAACTCTATTATCTTCTTTCTGAAATGAAGGTAAAAGATGTCATGACCGCAAGCCCCATGACCCTTCACGGTGATGATTCCCTGGAAAAAGCGGCGCTGATCATGTTGGGAAGCCGCATCTCCGGCATTCCGGTGGCTGATGACTCCGGACACCTTACCGGTCTGCTCAGCGAAACCGACGTGTTACGCGGTTTTATACGCAGCACCGGCATTCAAGACGGAGCCATGCTGTATATCTTTGACCTGGAGGACAAGCCGGGTTCAGTCACTGCGGTGATCAAGATGATGCGTGAATTCGAGGCAATGATCCTCAACGTGATGACCTCTTTCGAGGATGTTGAAGAGGGGATGAAGCGGGTTTCAATCCGGGTTATTGGCGGAACAGATGATCGTATCGATGATTTATCCACACAATTACAGGAAAATTTTCAGGTAATCTTTTGTGCCCGTGACGATCTGGCAAATCTCCCCACCAAAAAAGCATAACCCCACGAATTAAGTTTTTTTGCCGACAACCGTGGAGAAAGTTAAAAAAACTTTCTCCACGGTTGTCTTGTCCTCCTCTCTTTTCAACCCTTCATAATTGTTTCAAGCTCGGCGCCGTCGACGATCTCCTTTTTAATCAGGACAGCCGCCAATTTCTCTATCTTCTCCCAATGTTGAGCCACTAACATTTCCGCCTTGGCCGTGGCATCACCAATCCACCGGGATAACGCCTTTTCAATTTTTTGCCGGAAAAGCTGCTTGCTGACATTCTGGGTCAGGGTGTCAAGATGAATAGGACCAAGCTCCTCATCCATTCCCATATTGGCGATGGCCACATAGGCATGACGAGTTGCCTCTTCCAGGTCGTTTGCCGCTCCCGAGTCAATCCCTTTATCTCCGAATTCCCTGACTTCCGCCATTCGGCCGGCCAGCAGGACGCAGATATTATTAAAAACCTCTTCCCTGGAAACATTGCCGGCAAAATCTTCAGTCGAATATGAGATAAAACCCAGACTTTGCAGTCTCGGCGTTATGGTCACCTGTTCGATTTTGATATCAGGCAACAGCAGGGAAGAAAGCACGGCATGACCGGCCTCATGATAAGCGGTCATCCGGAGATCTTCTTCCAGGTTTCTGATCCGTGTTTTTTCAAGTCTGGTGCCATACTTGATGATATTGATCTGTTCAATCAAAATCTCTTCGCTGATAGAGTCACGACCTTTACGGATGGCCGCAAGTGATGCTTCCTTACCGATCCGCTGCAGATCATAGCCGTTCATTCCGGATATATAACGAGCCACCCTTTCAGCGTCTATTTTGCCGTCATTTGGTTTTTCCAATATTTTTTCGATAAAAAATTTCCTGGCCTCCTTATCCAATTCCGGCGCCTCGACAAAAAGATCAATTCTGTCCGGCGCTATCAGCAGGGGACTCACCTCAGCACGATTCTGAGCCGTGGCAAAGGTAAAAACAAATTCATCCGGATCAGTGGGCAGGCTGTCGAGCTCCAAAATCAGCTGGTCCACCGGCATATACGCATAAACCCCATCGACGAGTCCCTTCACATCAACCCCGTCCAAAAAAACAATGCTTGGCGCGAACTCCCGGGCTTTCTGATACACCAGCCTGATATAATTGGGATCAAAAAGATCACTGCGGGAAACATAGATGTAGGGCCGGCCGGCTTCCCTGGCAAATGCCTTGCCAAGCATTGTTTTCCCCACCCCTTCCGGGCCATGCAGCAACATCCCCTTAGGAAGGTCTATGGCAAATTTCCTGACCAATTCCGGTTTCTGGAGAACACCGATAATCTGTTTAAATGTTCTTTTAATGGACTCATTACCGGCAATATCTTCAAAGCATACAGATGAAAATTCCACGGCTGGCAAATCTTCCCGAAAGACCCCCCTGACCGGAGGCAACTTTTTCAGTTCTACCTGTTCAAGGGTGATGAGTACCGTGTTTTCCCTTGCCTCCTCTTTCCAGCTCAACTCCACGGTCTCATTTCTCTTGAACAGTTTCCGGACCAGCAGATCACCTTCCAGCAAAAGTTCGTTCAGAAAAACCTTAACCTGCCGGGACGGTCTGAAAATAATTTTTCCCGGCAGCTTGCCGGTGTCCCGAATACATTGGGTCATCTTGGCCAAAATGATGTCCGGCAATTTCCGCCGAACCCTTTTTACGTTGATGACAGGGGCAAAAGATAGGGTCAACAGGGTCATGAGCTCTTTACGATCCTGCCATTCCAGCCTAATCCGGCTCTTGTCCAGCAGACTTTTTGCCAGTTGATCCAGGGTGGCGGAACCGATACGGACCATTGATGCCAGGCCAAGTTTATTGAAGAGGACAAGCTCATTGCGGGACATGGCAGCAAGGAGTTTTGGGGCAATGGCATCCTGAATCAATTCATAAACAACTTTTTTCTCCTTTGAAATGGTCGCCATCATCAGCGATTGGGCTCTGACCTTATTTTTTTTGAAAGAATCAAGAAACTCTTTATTCTGATACAGAACACTGCCAAGCGTGGAGGTAAAAACAAAGACAACCTCGCTGCAATCAAGGCCCCTCTCATCGTCACTTGTGGTTATCAGATCAAGAAGGGCGAGTTGCAGCTGATTATCCGCTTTCTCGATAGCGTCAAAGACGATGACCGATTTAGGCTCTTTTTTTAGAAATCTGACCAGTTTTCCTTCCTGGACTTCATCGTGGACAAACTTGTGGCCAAGAAGTGTTCCCGCCTCCTCCGGCTCCGCATACTGCTCCATATCAAAGAGCTTGAACCCTTTAATCTCATCAATATGTTCACTTAGCAATCGAGCCAGATAATTTTTGCCAACTGTCTCCGGCCCCAAAAAGGTGAAAATTGCCTTAGGCGGCGCTTCAATGGACTTGTAGGCCATATGAATAAAGGCATCGATCACTTCATCAATGGCTTCATCCTGGTCAAAAATAATCGTTTTGAGTTGAGAGCGAAGTTTCTCGAATTTCTCAAAAATATTGGTATTTTCGGCAGTCTGTTCCACTTCTTTTCCCGCTTTCCTCACTATTAACAAAAAAGAATTTCTCTGTGCTCTCTGTGTGCTCTGTGGTGAAAAAAAGACTTTTTACGAAACCATCACTATTAGTACTTTACCCGCACCGTATATGTCAGGGTTGCCTTGCCCTGGGCCGGAATCGGCACATACCAGACAGCCCTGTGGCTTGCCGGTTTTTCATGTTTGTGAGATTCCTGACTCATCTCCCAGTCACCGGGAATCGGCTCGACAACTTTAACGGTTATGGCCTCTTTTTTGGCATTTTTCAAATCAATCTGAAAACTGCTGTCATAGACATAATGATAGCGGGAAAACCCGCTGATCTTTTTAAAATCAGTCTGTTTTTTATCAGCGGTCACATCAAAGGCATCGCCGAGCTTCAGACGAATTGTTTCATTTTCCGGGGTATGGTCGATGCGATCTTCGCCGATAAACTGCAGGGAATCCTTGGAATCTTTTTTGTAAACCCGGATGACGCCCTTGGGCATGGGCAGGCCGAGATTATTCTCCCTGCTGTTTTTCACTTCCACAAAAACACCGATTTTGATCTTCTTTTCTATTTCATCATACCGGCTGCTGTAATAGTAGTCACTGCCACGGAGAACAAATTCCTTTTTACAGGGAATCCGGCTTGCCTGGAGAAGGGCAACCTGTTTTGTCTGGTTATCCTTGATTGTTGTTGGCCGGGACAGGGAATAAAGATGATATTCAAACATCGATTCTTCGGCCATTGAATCGTTCATCTCAGCCATCATTACCGCAGCAGCTTTTTGCTGATAGCGGGCCGGTTGCCGCTGTTCCGGCGGCGCCTGATGGACGTCACCGGCCACGAGTTGCAGCCTGGCATCCGGATAAGTCGTACCACTGCGATTGGTCAGGGTCACCCAGCCGTTGATATCGAGCCCATCATCCGTGGCGTTGAGCTCCGCCACATAATCGGCCTGCCAGTTCAATCCTCCTGTCAGATAACTCAGTTCCACATCCTGGAGTCCGTCTGTGGGGCTGTTGACATGCAGAACCAAGGTGGGGCGGTCCCGCAGGTTACCGGGAATATCGGGAAAAACCAGACGACCGGGAATTCCCATCTCAATATGGTCGGCCACGCGGAGGACAACACCGTCATTGACACTTAACACCCGGGCCAACTCCCTGCTTTCTTCACCGGTGGTCGGATGAACCCTGACAACGGCAACCTCTTTGCCAACATATTTTTTCAACAAGGCCTGAGGGGTGAGGAGATCAAATTCAAAATTCTGTTCAATCACACTGAGACCCGAGGATTTTAACAAGGCGGTCTCAGGCCTTATCCGGGCGCTGACCTCCCTGAAGGCCAGACTACTTTCACCGGTTGGCAGCCGGATGGCCCGTAGATCTTTGACAAGAGCAAGGTTTTGGTTGTAAATCGTCACGGAAATGCTTTTTTGGTCATCAAGCGAGGTAACCTTCTCCTCGAGAGTGGCTCCGACAGGGGACACTAAAAGCAATACAACAAAGCATGAGCCAATAATTCTTCGTAACATTTTACGCTCCTCCTAAAAAAAATCAGTCAAGTTGAACCAGCATGAATTAAAGCCTGTCGGGCGTTTCCAGTCAACTATTAATGAAAAACCGACCGTAATCCGTCAGTCCGCCGCACCGAGGGGCAACTGATCATTTCTAAACGGCTGCCATGTTGATTTGTCCCTGTTATCCGGGTCGAATCTGCCGGTTTTATGATCAATGGGCATAAAGGTGATTCCTTCGGGAACCTGAAAATCTCCGCCCGGATACATTTTTTCCGCTTTACGCATAAAATCAAGCCAGATCGGCGCACAGGCACGGCCGCCTGTTTCCTTTCTCCCCAGAGTCATTTTTTTGTCAAACCCCATCCAGACGCCTGCGGCCAGTGACGAAGTATAGCCGACGAACCAGGCATCCCTGTTCTGATCGGTTGTGCCTGTCTTACCCGCTGAAGCTGACTGCAACCCCCAGGCCTTCTTTCCTGTTCCTTCGGTAATAACACTCTGAAGTAAATCCGTAATCTGGAACGCGGTGCGCGGGTCAAGGGCCGGAGTGGCAGACTGGTGATGCTCCAGCAAAATCTTTCCATCACAATCTTCAATCTTTGTAAAAAAAACCGGTTTGGTCCACTGGCCGCCATTGGCAAAAACCGTGTAGGCCGAGGTGATCTCCAGCAGAGACATCTCGGAAGATCCCAGGGCCAGGGAAAGATCCGGCCGCAGTTGAGAGTGAATTCCCATCATTTCGGCCAGGTCAATCACCCCGTCAATGCCGATTTCCTGCAGGAGATTGATTGCGACGATATTACGCGACTGCACGAGACCGCTCCACAGCGTTGTCGGACCCTGAAATCTGCCGTCAAAATTTTTCGGCTGCCATAAGCTTGAACCGGATCTCTTCAAACTGAGAGGCGCATCATCGAAAAGAGAGGCGCCATTATATCCCCTGGAAAAAGCAGCCGCGTAAACAAGAGGTTTAAAAGCCGAGCCGGGCTGCCGTCTGGCCTGGGTTGCCCGGTTAAACTGGCTGCGGGAAAAATTCGTTCCCCCGGTCAAGGCACGAACCAGACCCGATTTAACCTCCAAAACGACAAGGGCTGCCTGGGGCAATTTTTTTGAAGATGAGGACTGGCGAATTGCCCAATGGGCCACGCCTTTCTGGACAGCCAGATCAGCCTCTCGCTGCAGATGTTGATTCAGGCTGGTGTGGACGGTCAAACCGCCCTCAAACAATGCATCACGACCAAACTTTTTTCTTATCTCGTTCCGCACCTGCTGAATAAAATATTTTGCATCCAGAGGCGAGGTATCACTCCCGCCCCAAACCAGAGTCTGCTTAAAAGCCTTACGAGCCGCAGTGGGCGTGATAAAGCCTTCCTCTGCCATCCTGTTCAGCACATAGGCCTGTCTTTTTTTAGCCCGCTTATAATGCTTGAAAGGAGAATAACGGCTCGGGGCCTGGGGCAGACCGGCAAGGATGGATAACTCGGCAAGGTTGAGATCCCGGGCTTTTTTGTCAAAATAAACATGGGCTGCCGCTTCCACGCCATAGGCACCCGCGCCAAGGTAAATCTGGTTCAGGTAAATCGCGATAATTTCTTCCTTGGCCAGCATCTTGTCTATGCGATAGGCCAGGATGGCCTCCTTGACTTTTCTCGTATAGGTCTTTTCCGGTGTCAGCAGCAGGGAGCGGGCAACCTGCTGGGTGATAGTGCTGCCTCCCTGCTTCTTTCCCCCTTCCCTGACATTATGAACCATGGCCCGCAGGATTGACCAGCTGTCCACCCCGGGATGCTGGTAAAACCGGTCATCTTCCGCCGCAATAAAAGCCTTGGGCAAAAGATCCGGCATTTCGCTCAATGATATGACCCGTCTGTTCCAGGTAAAGATTCGATCTATTTCTTTTCCCTGGTCGTCAAGGATCAAAGTTGCCTGGGACGGCCGATAACTCTCCAGGGAACTGATATCAGGGATATTCAGAGCGACAAAAGCATAAAGAAGTGCGCCGATAAAAAAGGTCAACAGGCCACAGATAAAAAACAGATAGAAGGAGAGATGGACATGGGTCCATTGCCAGATCCTGGTTTTTATTTTCTTCTTTTTTGGGGGAGTCGAGCGTTTTTTCGCTGAGCGTGATGTCACTTTGTTTCCGATGATACTAAATTTTCGTAATAGTATACCAAGAGCTAAAAAAACCTGATAAAACTCCGTAATATAAGAATGTGCCATAAAAAAAGGCTGCTGCCCCGCAGGACAACAGCCTTTTACATCATCAAAAAATTGATCGGCAGTGATCAACTATTCTGCTTTTTTAGGATGACACTCTTTACATTTGGTCGGCCCCTTGCCTACAGCTTTATGGCAGCCTTTACAGTTGCTATGGGCAGCGCCCTTGAAGCCTTTTATCTTTTTCTGTGCTTCAGCGGTCATGGCATCGTGACAGGAGGCGCATGTGCCAATTGGCTGGCCTTCTGTATAGGCAACCTGCTTACCATCGGCATCCTGGCCATGATGGCAGTCGCCACACGTGGATCCGTCAAGTTTCTGATGCGCGGCATGGTCAAAGGCACACGGTTTTTTGGTGTCCTTACCCAGTACCATCTGGGCCGGACCATTGTCAGCCATAGCGGCGACGCTGAAGCTCATCAGAAAAGCTAACGCTGCTGTACAGATAATAGATTTTTTGATCATTTTTTCCCCCTTTGAAGAAATCTTAAATTAAGAATGAAGCTCTATTCATTTTTCATGAAATACTCTGTACGCTTTCCAAAAAAATTTGTCAAGGAGGAAGAAAGCAAAATTTCATCTTTTTTACCTTTTGTCTCTTTCTAGGAACAGTTTCATGAAAGTCAGGAGTCAGAAATAAAAAAAAGCAAATTCGAACAAGAGCAAGCACCTTTGTCAACTCCACACCACAGGTTTATAGATTTTTACATTCGCAAGAC
>JAYEPA010000015.1:16606-20006 GCA_034723545.1 Thermodesulfobacteriota bacterium
GGGTCCCAACTCCAGTAGGTTCCCCAGGCCGAATTGGCCCAGATGGCGCCGGTGATAATGCCGACGCTGAGCCAGAGAAAGCCGAAAACAATAGTTTTGTGAATAATATCATCAATGATTTTCAAGGCCGGCAAGGTACCGATCAGCCCGGTTGTCTTTTCCTTTTTCCCATCTGTTTTCAGCAGATACATGATTCCGAGGCCGCAGGCCACGGCAAAGGCGGCATAGCCGATAAAACAGGTCACGACATGGGCGATGAGCCAGTTGCTCTGCAGGGCCGGAATCAGTGGGGCAATCTCCTGATTGATCCCTTTGGCAAAGGAAGCATAGGCCATGCTGACAAAGGCAAACGGAATGGCAAAGGCGCCCAGGATACGATTTTTAAATTTAAATTCAAGGACCAGATAAAAAATAACAATACTCCAGGCAAAAAACACCAGGGACTCGTACATATTAGAAAGAGGAGCATGGCCGAATCCCAGCTGATACGATTCATACCACCTGAGACCGATGCCGCCGGTCAGCACCAGAAAAGTCAACAGGGTGAGGATCGACGCCACGAGGCTGGCGGTTTTGGCTCGAAAAATCAAGGCGCCTATATAAAGCATTGAGGCGAGAAGAAAACCCAGTGTTGAAACACCTAAGAGTTGTGAACTATTCATGATGATTCCTTAGCTTGACCAGAGGCCGCTTCTATTTGCTCATTTTCCTGGATCGATTCGATTAATACCGCGAAAGTTCTATCAAAACCAACCTTATTTTTATTGGCTGATCCACTGATGAGGATCCTGCTGCCCTGACCGGTTTCACTGACGTGCAACCAGATTCTCCGATGCGAAAAGAAAAAGGCAACGATAAGGCTGAGAATCATAAGAGTGCAGCCGAAATAAACACACCAGACTCCAGGATCCTTTGTCACCTGCAGACCGGTGGCAAAAAATTCTTTTAAAGTAATCGTATATGTTGCTTGGAGACGCTGAAGGGAGGAAGTGGAATCCTCTTCCATCCACATGGTAGCCGCTTCAGCATTGTTATCATTAAACCAGAATTTATAACGGAAATGGCCGGGTGTCGCGGTCATCTGTTTATTGATGACACCGAAAGAAACCTTTTCCTCTGTCCAGGGAATTTCCTCCCCCGGAGGAATCAAAAATTCTTTACTGACACCGGTTTCATTATTTTTCAGCGTCACGAGCAACTTCTGATACGCCTCATAACTGGATTGATAGAAAGTCAATCCCTTGTAGTTCAGGGGATCATTGACGACAATGGATTTGGTCAGGACTTCCCTGCCGTTTTCAATAATGGCCAGATCGGATCGGAACTCTTTTGGCATACCGGTCTCATAATAGGTTAACGTAAACCTTTTGCATTTAACCGTAAAATCGAGCTTGATCGGCTTGTTGGTGCCAAACTCATAGACGGTATCTGTAGAGGTGGTTTCAGGGATTCTCACCCCTGCTTTAAAGCCCCAGAAGGACCCGATCATGGCACCGATAAAAATGATAAGGATACTGCCATGAAAGGCGTAAACGCCAAGCCGGGACCATGTCCCTTTCTGGGCGAAAAGCAGGGTCCCGTCATCCTGATTTTTCTGCTGGAACTTCCAGCCCTTCCGAGCAAAAATGTCCTTCAGGACTTCAGTGGTCTTTGATGGGGACATATCTGAAGAAATTAGTCTGCGCTGCCCCATTCTCTCGAGTTTCTGCAGCTTCGTCTGCAGATTGTCCATGGTTATCAGGCGCCAGGCATTGGGAAAACGCTCCAGAATGCAGACAATCATGTTGAGGCTGAGAAGGATCAGCAACCCGGTGAACCACCATGAACTATACATGTCCGGCACATCCAGTGTCTGGAACAGCCCGGCCATATTGGCGCCATAGGCCTCAACATAAAACTCGGCAGGCTTATTCTGTGGCACGACAGTGCCGATGATGGACAGTATCGCCAGCATAAACAGAACAAACAAAGTGAGTTTAACCGAGGCAAAAAACGCCTGAATAGGATTTTTCTTCTTCATACTCCCCGCTTTAAGGATGTTGTCTTTCTAAACGTCATGGCCTAAAGCCATTTATGCTCATTGTTGGCACAAGGATGCATGAAACGTAAACCACGAAACTCACGGAAAATACCAAAAAGGATATTTTTGGTATTTTCCGTGAGTTTCGTGGTAAAAAAAAGACTTTCATAAAAATGATATCAAGTTAAGAGGTCTGGTTACCACGAAAATTGATACCCTGTCAAATCAAAATGCTCAATTGAAGGATGGAAATCCCGGCAAACAAGTCAAAAGCATTTTGTAAAAACTCATCAGCACCTCACGGAGTCTACGCTTACCTGGGGCCTTCTCGAATAACACCAGTGCAGAGTATGCGCTTTGCTCCGCTTACCGTTCGAAGGCCCAATGAACGAGGTAAGCGTAGACTCCGATCTAAGGCACTGGTGAGTTTTTATACTCCGAGTTTCCCTTAGGGCTCACTCAAAAATAACTTAGCATTTTGAGGAGACACTAAGACACATCTTAAGCCGATCCTCAATCACGAAATCCTCAACGTAGTCCTGCTACGCCTGCGGTTTCGCTCAATCGGCTCGACTTAATCTATGTCCTATTGTCACCTCATCTCTACTAATTTATTTTTGAGTGAGCCCTAAGTTAAAACCTTGGTGAACTACTACCGCATTTAAAATAAGACAGCGTTCTGAAAAATTTGTTCGTTTTTTCAATCAAGTTTTCCCCATGGCAAAAAGCCGATGAAAAAAAGTTGCGCGCTAGAGACAGACAGGGTATAAAGCTATGTTTTTGATTGAGTCTAATTAAATATTACAATAGCCGCTCATGGCGGAGAGATGTTGTTCGGAGGAAAAAATATGGCTAAGGAATGTGCAATCTGCGGAAAAAAACCAATGTCGGGAAATAATGTCAGCCACGCCCACAACAAAACGCGTCGCCGCTGGCTGCCTAATCTTAAAAGAGTTCGCATGGCCACTGCAGGCGGTAATGCCAAACATGTCATGGTCTGCACACGCTGCATCCGTTCCGGAGCAGTTGTTAAACCGGCCAAAAGAGTTGCAGCTGATGCATAAAAGATCAATGCTTCTGTAAAAAATTACGGAATCGCGGATTTCCCCTCCTTAAAAATTCATTCGAAATCCGCATTCCAAAATTAAACAGACCAGTAACTATTCAGCATCCTAACCGGGAAAATCCCGGCATTTATTATAAAAGTAACAAAAAAATTATATCGTCATTCCGGCATGTCCTTAGCCGGAGATAGCGCAGACTTCGATCCAGAAACTAGCCACACACACCATCCTGGATCCCGGCTAAAAACATGCCGGGATGACGTAAGTGGCAATTTCAACTTATCGTGTTGAATTTGTGTTTTTTATACAGTCTACA
>JAYEPA010000016.1:0-5740 GCA_034723545.1 Thermodesulfobacteriota bacterium
AACACATCCTGACTCTGCGTAAAGAGGGATTTTCTGCTGTTGAGGTAGAACTTGAGGTAATGGCCGGGGGGCATCATGCTCCGAATAGAGTTACGTTGTCTCCGGCGCCGGCAACGGTTACTGTCGAGTCTGTTCCCGCCGGAGCCGCAGTCTCCGTTGACGGTGCCTTCAAAGGGACAACCCCTGTTACCCTTTCTCTCAGTCCTGAAGAGCAACACCTGATCAGTCTCAGCCTCTCCGGTCATGAGGGGAAGAAATCTCAGCTGACCCTTGAGCCCGGCGCTTCCGGGGCGCTGTCGTTTACATTGCCGCCTGAATACGGTATTGTTTTTGTTACCACGGAGCCGCCGGATGCTGAGCTTTTGATAGACGGCAAACCCCATGGCCGGGCCACCGGCCGTCTGCGTTTGACAGCCAGGCAACATACCTTAACCGTCAAGGCCAGGGGATATGAAACCGCCAGTCAAACCGTTAGCCCGAGCAAGGCGAACAGCCGACAGGTGAATATTCGCCTGAAGCCCGCAGGCAAAGCTGCCGGTTTGCAGAACACAGCTTCAAAGAATAAGAAGGCGACAGCCGGGCATAAGATGATCCGACTTGGTCCTGCTGTTTTTAGAATGGGTGCCTCCCGGCGGGAACCTGGCCGGCGGGCCAATGAACAGGAACACCAGGTGGAGATCACCCGGCCATTTTATCTTGCCGCCCGTGAGGTGACCAATGACGAGTTTCGCAGGTTTAAGCCTGAGCACCGCTCGGGCCGTGTTGGTGGGCAACCACTTGATAACGGCAGTCAGCCGGTGGTTATGCTGAGCTGGGAGGATGCGGCCAGATACTGCAACTGGCTCAGTCAGCAGGAGGGCCTTACTCCCTTTTACCGGGAGGAAAAATCGACCATGGGTGCAGTAAGTCCGGCCACGAACGGATACAGGCTGCCTTTTGAGTCGGAATGGGCCTATGGAGCCCGCGTGGCAGGAAGAAAGAGTCCGTCTCGCTACCCCTGGGAGGGAACCTTTCCACCAAAGACTACGAGCGGTAATTACGCTGATGAATCTGCCCGCTCGATTCTGCCGGTGGTGATCAAGAACTATAACGACAAATTTATGGTCACTGCGCCGGTGGCAAGTTTTCCGGCAAATCAAGGCGGTTTTTTTGACATGGGAGGCAACGTCTCCGAGTGGTGTCATGATTTTTATGCGCCGCAAAGCGCCTTTGGTTCAGGCGGCCGGACTGTGGACCCAACAGGACCCGCAACCGGTACGCACCATGTGGTCCGCGGCTCAAGCTGGCGCGACAGTTCCATCACCGAACTCAGATTCAGCTACCGGGCCTATAGCCGCAGTCCCGGAAACGACATTGGTTTTCGTGTTGCGAGGTATGCAAGATGATGAAATTTTGTTTCCTTATACTTCTTCTGTTGTCCATGCCTGCGGTAGCAGCCGAACCTGTAAACCGGCAACCGGAAGGAAAAGAGGTCCCAAAGCAGACACTGCCGGTCACGGAACAGGAAAAGGTCGCACGACCGCAAAAAAAGCCTTCTACGCTGAAATCTTTTACTCCTTCGGAGAAGATCGCCGCTGATGCCGTGGTTACCTTTCCCGTTGATATTTGATCGTTCCTGACCCCTAATCCCTGAAACTTATTCCCTGAACTTATGAAAAAGCTACCCCTCGAACTCCTCTATCAGGTTTTTTCCCTGCTCACCGCCTTTATTCTGGTGCATGGCACCTACGTGACCGTAATCAGGCCCCAGGCGGACGCCTTTCTTTCCCGAGAATATGCCCGTCTGGCCGAGGATCCGCAGTATGTGCAGCAGCGCAATTTTTATGTGGTGCTTCGTGATTACGAACAGGAGGCCTGCTTTGTTCTGATGTTCTGGGCCCTGACCATCATGACCTATAAGGGGGTGGCTGTTTATCGGCAGCAGCGCCAGCTCGACGTTGATCTACTGCAGCTTCCCGGAGGGCTGCCCATTGGCCCGGAGGATACCAGGGAGCTTTCGAGCCGGCTTGATGAACTACCGGCTCAAACAAGAGATTTTCTTCTGGTTCGCGCCATGCGCAGCGCAATCGGTCGTTTTGCCGCCACCCGCAATGTGCAGGATTCGGCCACCGCGCTTCGCAGCGTGTGTGACTCGGAGGGGGAGCGGCTGGAATCGGAACTGTCCACCATCCGCTATATTGCCTGGGCCATTCCATCGGTGGGCTTCATCGGCACGGTGCGCGGCATCGGCGCCGCCCTTTCCCAGGCCAATCGCGCGGTGGAGGGCGATATTACCGGTGTCACCCAGAACCTTGGCGTTGCCTTCAATTCCACCTTCATCGCCCTTGTCATTTCCATTGTCCTGATGTTTTTCATTCATCAGTTGCAGCTCATGCAGGAGCGTCTCGTGCTTGACACGGAAAGTTACTGTGACCGGAGCCTGATTTCCCGGTTGCGCATCCATCCCGGGAATTGATTAGCGTCATGTCTGCGGCCCGGCGGCGTGAAATTTCCTCGTTCAACCTTTCCTTCCTGGACATCATGTTCTGCGGTTTTGGCGCCGTTGTTCTGCTTGTCCTGTTGATTAATTCCAATACCGTCAGTTCGCGGCGTGAAATCCATGAGGACCTGCGGGCTGAAGTGATGCGGCTTGAGCGCAAAGTCGAGGCGGGACGGGAACATCTGGTGGAGGTAAAAAACAGCCTGGAGCAGACCGATGAGGAGGTGGTGACAACCAGGGGCAGGGCCGAACGGGTTCTTGCCCGTGTCCGAGAATTAAGCGAAGAACTGGCCAACCTGAAGAACCGGACACTGGTCCGGAAAGAGCATGTCAATAAGCTGCAGTCTGATCTGAAAACGCTGGACACGACCCACCGCCGTATGGGGGCGGAAATCAAGGCGGATCAGGATCGTGGTCGACAGGTGCGCCGTTTTGAAGGAGATGGCAACAGGCAGTATCTCACCGGCCTTAAACTTGGCGGCAAACGGATACTGCTGCTCGTCGACACATCGGCATCCATGCTGGACAGCAGTGTTGTCAATGTTATTCGCCGCCGTAATATGGATGATGCGTCCAAACGACTTGCACCCAAGTGGCAACAGGTCAGGCAGACGGTTTCCTGGCTGGCCGCCAATGTGCCGCCGTCATCAAGCCTGCGGATTATTTCTTTTGCAACCAGGCCAAAGTCGCTTGCAGAGGGGGCATCCACGGGTTGGATTGCTGCTGTCGACAATACCAAGGTCAATGGGATGATCAAACGGCTGAATCAGATAGTGCCTGGAGGCGGAACCAGTCTTGAAAATGTATTTGCTGCCGCAGCCTCACTTTCACCGCGACCGGATAATATCGTCCTGCTCACCGACGGACTCCCCACCCAGGGAAAGGACCGACCCCGCAGGACCACTGTTTCCGGAGAGCAGCGGGTCAAGCTTTTTGAGCGGGCCATCAAAAAGCTGCCACGTAATGTGCCGGTGAACACCATCCTTTTTCCCATGGAAGGTGATCCTCTTGCCGCGGCCCTGTTCTGGAAGCTGGCCGTGGACACCAGGGGTTCATTTTTTACACCCACGAGTGACTGGCCATGAGAAGGCAGCGACGAACAATCACGGTGTTTAGCCTGTCGTTTCTCGATGTGGTGTCATGCGGCTTTGGCGCAATCATCCTGCTGCTGGTGATCTCCAAGATCTCCGAGCCCATGGTGATTGAAAAGATGAGTGCGGATCTCTCCGGATTGGTGGCAAAGTTAGAGCAGGAGATCCATGAAATTCGCGGTGAGACCACTGTGCTGAACCGGGATTTGACAGCCGCACAAACTCAGCTTTCAGAGGAAGGAGAGAAGCTTGCCCGTCTGCAGGGTGAACTGTCTCTAATCGAAGGGCAATACAGGGCCGCAGACATGGATCTTGCCGCCCAAACTCTCATTGAGGCCCAGATGCAGACTGCCCGACAGAGCCTGAGCGAGGAGATGCGGCGTTTGCGGAAGGATGCTCCAGCGCCTGCGCCGGACAGTGCCATCGGCGGCGTTCCAGTGGACAGTGAATACATTATTTTTGTCATCGACACCTCTGGTTCCATGCACCGTTTTGCCTGGCCCCTGGTACGCAAAAAGATGGATGAAATACTTACCATTTATCCCAGGGTGAAAGGCATCCAGGTCATGAACGATATGGGGGATTACATGTTTACCCAGTACGCCGGTCGCTGGATTCCCGACAGCCCGTCCCGGCGCAAATCAATCCTCAAACGGCTTGCCACCTGGGCGCCCTTTTCCAACTCAAGTCCGGTGGAGGGGGTGACCCGCGCTATCCGTCGTTTTCACACCAGCAGCAGGCGCATTTCCATCTACGTCTTTGGCGATGATTTTTCTCGAGGATCTATCCAGGATGTGGTGGATACCGTGGATTCAATGAACCGGAGTGGTCGGCGTGGTGAGAGACTGGTGCGTATCCACGCGGTGGGTTTTCCTGTGCTTTTCAGCCAAGGGGGGGCGGAAATGAACGTGGCTCGTTTTGCAGCGCTGATGCGCAGGCTTGCCGAGGATAATAACGGCAGTTTTGTTGGCTTGAATTCCTTGAAGTGATGGTGAACGTTTACAATTTTACGATGATTTTACGAGGTCTGTTGTAGGTATTCTTGCCAGTCATGCCTTAACAATCTCTACGTCATACCTGGCTATCCATTCATCCCGTGTTACTAACGTGAGTTTTTCAGTGATGGCCTGAGCAATTAGCATTCGATCAAAGGGATCTCTGTGAATATCCGGCAGCTTTCCTGCAAGTTCCGCATGGTCATAATTTATAGGAAGAGGAGTAAATCGGTGTAACTTGATTTCTTCCTGCAGATTATCCGGAGCTTCAAGTTTACCAAGATTTTTTTTGATAGCAATCTCCCAGATCGAAACAGAACTGACAAAAACCATATTCCTGGCACGGGTGATGCTGCTTCTGGCACTGGTCGCCAAGGTAGGATTATTTTCCAAAGCCCAGATCAATACATGGGTATCAAGGAGGATATTCATGACTTATCCGGGAATAGAGATGAATTGTAAAAACTATCGCTAATCTCTTCATCAATTGAATCAAAATCGGCAGACATCTTCACCTTCCCTTCCCAGCTTCCACCGAGTTTACGAGGGGATGTGTTTTTTTTGTAAGCAGTGAGAACGGCAACAGGCTCCCCTGCTTTACCTATTATTATCGGTTCATCTGTTTCTTGAACCCTCTTTATCAAATAAGATAAATTCGACTTTGCTTCTGAAATATTGGTAATTTGCATGGTAGATTCCCTTTTATAATCTTTTTATAGGAAATATAGTCTGGCCTGGTCTGGTTGTCGATAGTGTTTCACGCAAATTCGAGGTAAAAAAATATTTTTGGGGCAAATCTGGTGATTTAGGGACATCTTCAGATTAAGTTTTTTGTATTCTGTGTCTCTTTTTTTAATGAGAACAAGACATGATACTTGTTGAAGAAATACATTTTACACTCGTTGACTAACCGAAACTTATAATCTGAAGAACGTCCCCTGATCCGCGCGTTAACCACTGCAGAGCTTATCACGATAAAAAAATATGCTTGGGATTAAAAGCAACACGCACACAATTTCCTGGTACAGATTTGCGGCTTATTTATGAAATGGTATCGTAACAAAATCTCTCGAGATCAGGTTGTCTGACCTTCTGATAAATTTATCCCACCGTCAATGTTTTGAATTTCATCAAAAAAAATGAGCGGCTTTTTCTCCAGACCACGAAGTTCGAAT
>JAYEPA010000017.1:0-1581 GCA_034723545.1 Thermodesulfobacteriota bacterium
TCTCAAACGGTACTAACTGTCCCGGCACCCCCCTGTCCCGCTGTTCAGCGGAATTCAGGGAGGCATTCAACCAGGCTGATCTTATCATCAGCAAGGGCCAGGGCAACTTTGAGACGCTGTCGGAGGTGCGGGCGCCGATTTATTTTCTTCTGTCGGTAAAATGTCCGGTTGTGGCCCGCCATATTTTTGAAAATACCGGCCGTGCCGTAGAAAACGGAGACATGATTTTACTGAAGGGTATCGGTTAAGTTACGAATTCAGCAACCTGGCCATCTCCTTAGCAAAGTAGGTGATGATGATGTCGGCACCGGCCCGGTGAATGGAAAGCAAAGTTTCCTGCATAACCCGCTCTTCATCAATCCAACCTTTTTCAGCCGCAGCCTTGATCATGGCATACTCGCCGCTGACATGATAGGCGGCAATCGGCAGATCAAACTCCTCCCGCAGACGGTTGATGATGTCTAAATAGGCAACCGCCGGCTTGACCATGAGAATATCGGCTCCCTCCTCAACATCAAGGGTGGCCTCGCGCAGCGCCTCTCTGACGTTTGCCGGATCCATCTGGTAGCCCCGCCTATCACCTTCCTGGGGAGCGCATTCCGCTGCATCACGAAACGGTCCGTAAAAGGCGGAGGCGTATTTTACGGCATAGGACATGATCGGCACCATGTCGTAATTGTTTTCATCCAGGGCTACACGGATCTCGGCAACCCTGCCGTCCATCATATCCGACGGCGCCACAATATCCGCTCCGGCCCGCGCGTGGGACAAAGCAGTCCGCGCCAAAATTTCCAGGGTGGCATCATTATCCACATCATGATTGATCAAAACTCCGCAGTGACCGTGGCTGGTGTATTCACAGAGACAGACATCGGTTGTGATCATCAACTCCGGGGCCTTATTTTTCAATTCACGGATCGCTCGCTGAATAATACCGTCCTTGGCATGGGCACCGGAGCCCATGGCATCTTTTTTATCCGGCAGGCCAAAAAGCAGAACATGGTTGATCCCCAGGGCCAGACATTCTTTTGCCTCACGACCGAGCTGATCCACGGAAATCCGAAAAACTCCAGGCATGGAGGGAACAGGTTCACGAATCCCTTTGCCGGGTTGAACAAAAAGAGGATAAATTAATTGCTCGGAGGAGAGACGAGTCTCCCGGATCAGTGAACGGAATTGTTCATTTCTTCTCAAACGGCGCGGCCGGTATTCAGGAAACATCATTTTTTTATCCTTTGTTTGTAGGTTTTTAGGCTGAAGACTGAAGGAACTATCTGATATCTCTCTATCCCCCGCAGGCTTGTCTCATCATTACTTCAGCCTTCTATCTTCTACCTTCAACACCAAATCAGCTTGGGAATGTACATTAAATGTACTTAACCCAAGTTCTTTAATTCCCGCCCCCTAAAAAATTCTCACTGACTACATCATTTATAAATTTTTCAGGCTCATCGATCCCTCTTGCCGGAACCACCACATTGGAAATATCACTTTTCTGGCTTAAGAGGCGCAGTCCATATTCAAAAACATGGAGAACGGACTCACATTTATCATTGAGTTTGTCAAGATTCAAGGGCTCAA
>JAYEPA010000017.1:1681-19930 GCA_034723545.1 Thermodesulfobacteriota bacterium
ATCCCTCTTGCCGGAACCACCACATTGGAAATATCACTTTTCTGGCTTAAGAGGCGCAGTCCATATTCAAAAACATGGAGAACGGACTCACATTTATCATTGAGTTTGTCAAGATTCAAGGGCTCAATTTCCAGCATCCTGTCAATGGCCTCATCGTTAAAAACAACCTGCAGGCCGCATTCATCTGATGTCATTTCAGCGCAAAGCCTGACATGGTCAACCATTTCGGCAATTTCCCTACAGGCGTCACGGGGATCCATGTTTTTTTTCTGACAGAGAGTGGCCATCAGGCCAAGCCGGGTCGAAGTAAGCAGAATATTTCTGTCCGTCAGATACTCTTTCCGGCTGTGCGAAATAAAATCAACAAAGAGCTCATGCTCCTCTGCAAACAGTTCCTGATAGCGTTTTTCATGGTATTTCTGCAGTTTTTCGTCGTCCCGAAGCGCGGCCAGCCCGGCTGCAGGATCAGCTACCATGGCCTGATCGAGAACCAGATAACGAATTTGAGTTGAAGGAAGAGTTTTTTCAAATGGCAGCAAGATGCGCTCCATGACGGAAAACAGCCCCCTGGCCCCTGTCTGTTCAGCAACGGCCCTGCGGGCTACATCTCTTAATGCCTGTTCTTCAAAAAGAAGATGAATGTCATAGGCGGAAAAATCCTGTTTTTTCCCAACCACGACGGAACTGTTCGGATTTTTGAGGATCGCGAAAAAATCCTCCTCATCCAATACGTTTAAAGTAGCAATGACCGGCAGTCGGCCGACAAATTCACTTTCAAAACCAAACTCGATAAGGTCTTCAGCCTTGACATTTTTCAGCAGGCGGATGTCGTCTTTTTTGGACGTAATATGCTGTTCAAAACCGATGGACTGCCGATGCAGTCTCTTTTTAATCATCTCCTCAAGACCATTAAAGGCACCACTCATGATAAAGAGGATATTTCTGGTGTTGATGACCCTTTTGGCCCTTTTTCCCGTGGCGCGATAATGTTCCATGGCCTCGATCATGGAGATGGGATCATGGGGAACTTTAAGATCTACTTCTGTCTCTTCCATGGGTTTCAATAAAGCGCGCTGCACACCGGAACGGGAGACATCCGCTCCCATCCGCTGCTGGCTGGCGGCAATTTTATCGATTTCATCCACGTAAATAATGCCGTATTGCGCTTTTTCCAGATCATTATCCGTCTGACGGATAAGATCCCGCACCAGATCCTCCACATCAGCACCAACATAACCGGTTTCACTGAACTTGGTCGCGTCACCCTTGACAAAAGGAACACCAAGACGCTGGGCAATGAGTTTAATCAAAAAAGTTTTACCCACACCAGTGGGCCCGAGAAGCAGAACATTACTTTTAATCCGCCCTGGACGTTTATCCGATCCGCCCCTCTCAAGCTCGGCCCTGATCCGGTTAAAATGGGTACAGATCTTGGTTGCCAGAACCGCCTTGGCCTCATCCTGCTGGACAACATACTCATCAAGATAGGCAATAAGCTCTTCCGGCTTGATATCGAAACGAAATTTCTTTTCTTCCACAGCGGTTTTTTTCGTCTCTGACTTCTCTTCTAATTCAGCCTGGGGAAGCATGCCGGCAGAGATCAGCTTGACCTTGCCACCATATTTTTTGGCCAGGTAATCGCCTATTTCTTTTTCAAGCTCTTTCTGGCTTGGTAGATTTGTTACACTGTCGTCACTCATCTAATAATCCTTATCACACTGCTAAATCATTCAGCGACTCATCTCATTCTCCAGATGGAGAGCCTTTATTTTCCTGTGGAGATTACTCCGTTCCATATGGATTTTTTCAGCGGTCTGGGAGATATTACCATCATTTTCCAACAATTTTGACTGCAGAAATTGCCGCTCAAATTCTTTTTTGGCCTCTTTAAAGTTCATCATCCCGCTGATATCAACAGCGTTTTCTGCGGTGACAGCGTTGTTTGCGGTGACAGCGGAATTCTTGTTGTGCGCAGGGATTGAATCTTTTTTGCCTGCTGAAAGTGAAGACCCAACCTGCTCCGAAGGGAAGAGTAACGGCCTGACAATTTCAGCCGTTATAACGGACTCCGGACTCATAATGGCCAACCGCTCAAGAAAATTTCGCAACTCCCGCACATTTCCCGGCCAGCTATGATCGGCCATAACTGCCAGCCCCTCCGGAGAAAACTCTTTTTTAACAAAACCCTTCCGGGATAAAGCGACCATAAGATCATTGACCAAAACAGGCAGATCGTCAAGACGTTCCCGCAGGGGAGGCACAGTAATCGGCACCACATTAAGCCGCCAGAACAGGTCGGCCCGAAAATTTCCCAACTTGATTTCTTCTTCCAGATCCTTGTTCGTGGCTGCCAGGACACGAACATTTACGAAATAGGTCTTTGAACCGCCCACCCGTTCAAACTTCTGTTCCTGCAAAATACGAAGAATCTTGGCCTGGGTTTTCAGGCTCATATCACCAATTTCGTCCAGGAAAATAATCCCGCCATTGGCCAGATCGAATTTACCGCGTTTACTGGAAGTTGCACCGGTAAACGAACCTTTTTCGTGGCCGAACAATTCGCTCTCAATGAGCTCTTCCGGGATAGCGGCACAATTCACCTCAATCATGGGCCTGTCGGCCATATGGGACATTCTGTGAATAGCCTGAGCCACCAGCTCTTTTCCTGTCCCATGTTCACCATGAATCAGGACCCAGGCATCGGTCGGCGCAACCCGACTGATCTGTTCTTTAAGACTGATAATGACAGAAGAAGTTCCGGTTAACGTCGGCTTTTTAGGCTCTTTATCCCTGAGAATCAGATTTTCTTTTTCCAGGCGGGAAGAATAAATTGCGTTATTGACGGACAAAACAATTTTATCGTACGATGGCGGTTTTTCTATAAAATCATAGGCCCCCATCTTGGTGGCCTGCACGGCCGTCTCGATATTTCCATGGCCTGAAATCATGATCACCGGAAGATGGGGAAACAGTTCCTTGATACGGGGCAGCGCAGCCATGCCGTCCATGCCCGGCATCCAGATATCCAGCAAAACAAGATCGGCAACCTCCCTGTCGAGAACATCGAAGGCTGCTTCCGCCGATTCCACACCAATAGTATCAAAACCCTCGTCAGACAGGACACCGGCCAGTGACTCCCTGATACTGACCTCATCATCAACAATAAGTATTTTTTTTGCCATAACCGTTAGCCGCTCAGCGGCACCTCTACAACAAAACGGGCGCCGTTTGGCTCATTATCCTTGACACGAATATAGCCGTCATGATCGGAAATAATAGTACTTGCAATCGCCAATCCAAGCCCGGTGCCGCTTTTTTTCCTGGAAAAATAGGGTTCGAAAAGATGCGGTTTATCTTCATCCGCTACTCCCGGACCATTATCACGAACTTCCAAATAAACAAGTTGCTCTTCAAAATCAAAATCAACTTCCACCTCAATGAGCCCATCAACATCGATTGCGGCAAGCGCATTATCCAGAAGATTAATCAACACCCTTTTCATCTGTTTATAATCAAATGAAAATGATGGGATTTTATTCTTACGGACAAAGTTAAAGGTGACATTTTTGTGTCCCTGCTCATAGAGGACGAGAACCTCCCTGACCATTTCCTCTAAGCTATTGAACGTTTTCTTCACGGCCGGCATTCTGGCGAAACTGGAAAATTCACTCACCAGTCTTTTCAGTTCATCAACCTGGTTAATGATGGTTCTGGTGCAAAGATCAAAAACATCTCCCTCTTCGGCCAACTTTTCCATATACCGTTTACGCAGCCGCTGGGCCGAAAGCTGAATCGGCGTGAGCGGATTCTTGACTTCATGGGCGATTCTTCTCGCCACTTCACGCCAGGCCGCCATACGCTGGGCCTTTTCCAGTTCAGTCAAATTATCAAAGACGAGTACAAGGCCGACCTGACAGCCCTCCTCGTCCTCAAGCCGGCTCACATGCACACGGAGGGAAAAGGTTTCATCCCGTACGGTTAACTGCAGAGACTGGTCTATCGATGCTTTCTTCGAACGTTCGAGTTCGACAAAATAACTGTCAAGAATCTGCTGATGAGGTGAGTCAAGAATTTCATGGTAATCATGATTGAGAAAATCGGTTCTATTGATTTTTAATAATTTCTCCGCAAAACGATTAATCGTTGTTATCCGGCCATTTTCATCAAGGGAAATCACACCGGCGGTCACATTCTGTAAAATAATCTCCATATAACGCCGCCGGTTATCCAGCTCCTGGTTACTCTGCTTCAGCTGTTCCTGGCTGATCAGCATATCCCTGGTCATCCGGTTAAACGAAGCCACCAGAGTACCCATTTCATCATTAGCTTCCTGTTCAATGACAAAATCAAGCTCACCGTCGGCGACACGCCTCGTCGCTTCCGCAAGTTTATCAATGGGATCGGTGAGACTGCGGGAAATATAAAAACCAAACCAGATAGCGGAAAATATAATCAGCAGGGTGACAATAAGCAACATGACCAGAAAACTGGTCTTGAGCGGCTGTTTCAGAAACATGAGCTGCCGGTATCCTTCCAGTCCATGGGACACCCGTTTCATTCTCGCTAATTTTTCCTCGGGAATCAATATGGAAGTAACCAACACATACTTGTTGTCCTTTTCCTTGCCCAGCCGCAACAGAGTCAGGGAGCGTACCAATTCACCGGCAGCGACCTGCTGAATGGTCACAAGTTCCTCCTCTCCGCCCAGGGAGCGAAGAAAAAGTTCCGTTGGGATAGCCGGCACAGCCTCATCGTTCTCGATCTGTTCACCAAAAATCCTGACCCTGGCGCTCCTTTGCGGGGAAATAATTTCTAAGCCGGCAAGATCGCGGCTTTCAAGGATATCCGCCAAAAAAAGGTCAAGATATACATCTGTTACCTGACGATATCTCTGCGATTCGAGCTGTAGAGCCGTGGTTCTGCCTAGTCTTTTTACCTCGTTGCCAGACTCTTCATACACATTTCTGGCAATATCCAAGGAGTCGACAAGGGACTTTTCAACGTTAATATTAAACCAGTAGTCCATACTGGTGGAGACAAACTGCAGGGCAATAAAAAAAAGGAGTCCGGTTGGAATAAATGACAGAGAAATAAAGGAGATAACCAGCTTGGTCCGCAGTCTTGAACCACTAATTTTGCTTTTACGTTCAAAAACAAGCTGGGCCAGATTTCGTAAGACCAGAAAAACAACAAGAAGAAGAAGAAGAACATTGAAGTTAATCAGGGTAAAGACAAGAACATTCCCGCTGACAGGAAAAGAGACGCTACCTATCTCGAAGACTCTCGTCTCGATATAGGTCAGAATAGGGATGAGACAAAGACAGGCCAGGATGATAAACCAGATGCGCTTTCTCTTCCGTTCAACATATTTATTTCTATCAAAATCCTGCTGCATAACTCCAATAAAAAGAAATCATTTATGCCCCTTGCGGGTACAACGATCCATGAATGTTTAACCTGATAAAATCGGGGTGCAAAAAGTCATCTGCCAGCGGCGAAGCAGATTAAGTGAATTCGGAACTCCAGAAAACTTTTCCCAAAGGACTCACTGAAAAACAAATTCCGTACTGTACCAGCCGGTTTCAAAGTCCCAAAGAGTTGAAAACGGGAGAATATATTGAAAATTCAGCGGAAGAGTTTTCTTGGCAAGCAGAGCTTTCACTCTCAACCTATACTTGTTCTTCGAGGAAAGCATGGAAAGTGAGGTTATTTTAAGATCATGAACCTCAACCATTATTTTTTTTGCCTCCTCAAGTGTCTTGGTGGTAATTTTTTTATTTTTATCTATAAACTCAACACGAAACTCTTCTTTCAAGGAATCATACAATAAGTTGCGATCAAAAGACAATGTGACGATTTCCTTGTCCGGCCATCCTTTTTTCTCCTCTATCAAATCAACATAAAAGGAAAAACGGACGGGAATACCATTTCTGATAGCCTCCTCCATCTCTGGAGTAAACGCTTTTCCCACAGTAAAATAGAGAAGAAGATCTCTTGTCGAGTTCATAACAATGAGATCCCGGATCAATGCACCGTTTCCGGCCAGAATAGGGGCAGGCACGACCAAAGTCACAAGGACAAACCAGACAATCCATTTTTTTTTAATAAACAATGTTTTCATCAATGAATTGAGGTGCTACTGAACAGACAATTGTTTTTTACCAATCCATTATTCAGTCAAGGTTTCAACAAAAAATTCCTTATTAAATAAAGATGCCTCTGTTTCCGAGGATTGCAATTGATCAAACTCAGCGATCAAGGCATCCTGAACAAGGAGCTGGACATCTTCCACCACATCCATGACAGAATCCTCCTCGCTCAACTCAAGATAGATATGGAGATGATCGGGAGCCAGCCAGACCAAAACAACCTTCCCGTTAATCAAAGCACCACATGTCAATAGAGCATCATGAAAAAAACGGATATAAGAAGAACTCTGTAAAAAAATAGGCTTTCTATCCGTTGTAAGCCAGACCACATGAAATTTTTTATTAAGTCGGGAAGAAATACTGTCGTCATTCTGACAGGCAACACAGCTGCTCTTGCGTCCACACTGTCCAGAGCCCTTCAGCAGCTTGAGCACTTCCCGGAAATACTCCTTTCTGTCCCTTATGACAGATAGGGCGGGCTGGACAGATAGAGACTTAGCACCGACTAGTCGGAGATCCGGCCTGAACGTATGGCAACGGAAATGGTCCGGATCCCGGCCTTTCCGGTTCAGGTCGCATAAATGAATCTCTGAAAAATCCAGTTCCCGACATACTGTACATTTTTCATGAATATGTCGTCCTTTAAAAAAAGAACATTGCAGGCATCTTCCGGGCACACCTAACATGACGGGAATCTCCACAAATCAATTCCATTTTTTCAAAACAAGCTGACGAGCCTGCTGAAGAAATGGGTCAAAAGTCGTTGAATCAAGAGCGCAAACAGGTATAGCCTGATAGAGAGCGGCCTGCTCCTGCAGATACTCGGGAGTAATACGATCAATTTTATTTAAAACTCGTAGACATGGCAGTGCCTCCAAGTGCAGATCCCGAAGAATCTGGTCAACCACCAGAACCTGTTCGGGGAACCGGCTGTTACTGACATCAATTACATGCACAAGGATATCCGCTTCATGCAGTTCTTCAAGAGTGGCCTTAAAGGCCTGGAATAATTCCGGGGGAAGATCACGGATAAAACCAACAGTGTCGGTGATAATCACCTCTACATCCTCAGGGAAACGGAGCCTCCGGCTGGTGGGATCAAGGGTAGCGAAAAGCTTATCCTCGGCGAGAATTTTACTATGGGTCAATGTATTAAGAAAAGTTGATTTTCCCGCATTCGTATAACCGATCAGCGAAATCACCGGCAGATTTTTCTTCCGCCGCCGGGAGCGACGCTGCTGTCTTTCCCGACTTACTTTTTTTAATTTTTTTGCAAGACCACTCAAACGATCATTAATGCGACGCCGGTCAATCTCAAGTTTAGTCTCTCCGGGACCGCGAGCGCCGATTCCTCCAGTGAGCCGGGAAAGGGCGTCATCACGCCGGCCCAATCGAGGAAGAAGATATTTCAGTTGGGCCATCTCAATCTGCAACTTGCCTTCCCGGCTCAAAGCCCGCCGTGCAAAAATATCGAGAATCAGCTGGGTACGGTCAATCACACGAATTTCAGTATGGTCGGTAATGGAGCTGACCTGGGACGGATTTAATTCCTGATCAAATATCAAAAGATTGGCGTTAAGCCGGAGAGCCGTCAACATAATCTCGCCAAGTTTACCCTTGCCGAGAATAAATTTATGATTGATTCGATTGCGCCGCTGAATAAAAGTATCAAGGACGACAACATCATCGGAGCGCACAAGCTCAACCAGTTCATCCATTGATTCCCTGGCCCTTTTTTTTGTCGATGTTGTCACGCTGACCAGCAGGGCTCTGTCCCGATTCCGGTCAACCTTTTTCGTCTGTGATGTCCTGGAAAATTCATCCTCCAGGGCCGTAATCAGCTGACGGATATCCTGATCCTGTCGGGTAGGAGGAACCGGTGGCAGAAAAGCCCAGTCTTGACCATCCACGGGGCGGGGAACCAGATGTGCCGCATAGAGATTTTCCGGCAGACCATCTTTTCTCACCTTGATCATGGCCATCAGGTCAAGACGCAAAAAAAGAAGGTCCATAAGATCATCCTGGGTCAGATCTTCTCCCTTGAGGTGGGTATGAACACAGCGCAGTCCCTTCAATCGACCGGTGGACGACCGAACCTGGCTTAATTGGGGGATGAGAATCGATTTATTGTCACCGACAATGACATGGACAACCCGGCCGGATCGATCAATCAGCACCCCGATCTGCCGTCCCAGTTCGGCAGATAGAGGACAGATCTCTCTGGCCATCTCCGGCGAGATAATTAAATCCGGTCCGACACGACGTTTGCCTAACCTTTCAAGACTTTTCTTCTGGCCCTTTTTCAGACCGCTGACATGGCCGGTGATTTTGCTGATTTGTTAACCTCATTCCAGGAAATATTCAGCCAGCACCCCATCTTCGCACGATCAGGCTGACTCACAGGACTACTATAACAGCGAAGCGGTGTCATCGCCAGCCTGCTCGAAGTCTGCGCTTATCTGTACGAATATAGGGCACTGGCCAAATATTTACATTTCAGTGGTTTTAGTAACAATTTTGGTAACTATTCAGGTAGGGCACCAAACTGGTCTAACCACAGTTCCGTAACTGTTCAGATGTGCCTTAGATTCGTTTATTTAGGTCTGCGAAGCGTACTTGTGCTACTCAAGCAGGCCTAAATGAGCGAAGATGAGGTGCAGCTTCTAAGTAACAAGATTTTGTGTAGACTGTATAAAAAACACAAATTCAACACGATAAGTTAAAATTGCCACTTACGTCATCCCGGCATGTTTTTAGCCGGGATCCAGGATGGTGTGTGTGGCTAGTTTCTGGATTCCGGCTAAGGGCATGCCGGGATGACGATATAATTCTTTTGTTACTTTTAAAATAAATGCCGGGATTTTCCCGGTTAGGATGCTGAATAGTTACCAATTTTGCATTAATGCGAATATTTACTCATACCAACGTCTATTTACTGCTATCCCGCAAAATACGTTTATCCCCGACACGAATCGTCAATTTGATTCGATCAAAATATTCAAGCAGAGGAATGGAGAATTTACGTGTTAATCCAGCCAGTTCCTTAAATCGTGGTGCGTCAATATCACCTTCCTTTTGCAGAAAATCCTTCATTTTTTCCGTAATCCCGGTCAAATGGGGGACAGAGAAATAAAGATCTTCGGAAACTTTAACTACCTGGTCATCCTGTATCAACAGATCAAGAACCTGACGAATCAGGGCTTGGGGCACGTCGGGAAAATGAGCAAAAACCTGCTTGATGGTCGGCGGTTTCAGGCCGGCCTCTTTAAAAAGATTTTCAAGATCCCGCCGAATTTCTTTTTCATCGGCCTGCAGGGCGACCTGATGTCCGGCCAGGCGAATTTCGGCCCCGTCCTGGACAATTTCTTTTTTCTTGATTAGATTTGCGAGAACGAACTGAAAAAATTTCTGGCTCAATCCCCTGTACAACTTTGATCGTAATTCTTCCTTCGAAAGGCCTGCTTTCAACGGGTTATCCCGGTGAAACACTTCCAGAATAGCCAAAACTTTCTCAATCACCTCAGCGAAGATGGTTTCTTCCACCATCAACTGTTTTTCTGAATCAATAACCAGAATTTTTCCGGCCGAAACAGGTTTATTGAGAATTTTTTTTAATCTGTTGCCGAAAATGCCCATTTTCACGGCAAGTTCAGCCAGGGTCAAACCCTGGAATCCGCTTGTCCGCAGATGAAAAAGGATCAGTTCCACGGTGTCGCCACGATGAAACAACGCGAAATCCTCCTTGTTGATCTCCTTGAAGCGTTTTCTCTTAACGGACGAGCCATTTAGAATAACACCGCCGCCAATTGTGGCCACGGGAGAATAGCTGCGGATGACAAAACGGTCTCCGGGCCAGACGCCGAACTTCTTCTCGAGAAGCAGCTGGATATTGGCGCTGCTTCCAGGTCGCAATTCTTCCTGATCAAGAAGAACGATTCGTCCCATAATCTCGGCCGTGCCCAAATGAACTCGAACACGGGATCTGTTTTTCAAGGGTTTTTCAGCACTGGAAAGATAAGAAAAATCAGCATCATACATATAGGCGGGGGAGAGACAACCTGGAGAGGCCAGCATATCTCCCCGGTGAATCATCTCTTTTTCCAGCCCCTGGATATTAATGGCGGTGCGGTTGCCGGCCTCCACCTCGTCAACGGTCTGGCCATGCACTTGAATACCGCGAATCTTACCAGTCAACTCCCCGGGAAAAAGAATAATTTCATCGCCAACTTTAATACGGCCGGAAAGTGAAGTCCCGGTCACCACCGAACCAAACCCCTTCATACTGAAAACACGATCAACCGCCAACCGGAACGGACCATGGGCCTCGCTGAACCGACATTGGGAGACCATCCGGTCAATGGCATTGCGCAACTCATCAATTCCCTCACCGGTGACCGATGAGACCTCAAGCATGGGAGCCTCAGCCAGAAAACTCCCGGCAAAATATTCCCTGACATCTTCCTCAACAAGTTCAAGCCACTCAGGATCGACCATGTCTTTCTTGGTAATGACAATCAATCCATTATCGACTCCAAGAACACTGCAGATCTCAAAATGCTCACGCGTCTGAGGCATGATTCCTTCATCCCCGGCGATGACAAAGGCGACAAGATCAATACTTGAAGCTCCAGCCACCATGTTTTTCACAAACTTCTCATGACCCGGGACATCAATAATCCCCAAACGATGACCACAGGGAAGGTCCAGATAGGCAAAACCGAGCTCAATGGTGATACCTCTTTTCTTTTCCTCCTTAAGTCGGTCAGTCTCAATACCGGTCAGAGCCCGGACAAGACTGGTCTTACCGTGATCAACATGACCTGCTGTTCCAAGGACAACTTCTCGCATAATGAAGAAAGAATATAAAGAATATAGAGAATGGAAAGAAGGTATAGAATGGCAGAAAAATGACAAATTTCAGCGACACTATCCCCTTGATCTTATCTCTCTCCTTTACCTTCTCATACCTCCTTTGTTCTTTGCCTTCACACTCACACAAGAAACGGATTTGAACGTTTTTCCTCACCGATGGTGGAGCGGGAGCCACCATAACCATGTCCAGGCCAGACAACAGTATCCGGGGGCAGCACTAAAAGACGATCCTTAATGGAACGAATGAACTGCCCATGATCTCCACCGGGAAAATCTGTCCGGCCAACAGCCCCGACAAAAAGTGTATCACCGGTAAACAAATCAGGTGCGCTATACAGGCAAATTCCACCAGGAGTATGTCCCGGCGTATGAATTACCTCAAACTCAATATTCCCCACGGAAATCACATCCCCATCCTCAACCAACTTATCAGGTGGAGGCGAAGCAGGCAGACCGAGCATGGAGAAATAATCAATCACCTCAGGCTTGGAAAAAAAAGCGGCATCATCCTTATGCATGATAATCTCGGCTCCGGTTTCCTGCTTGATACGGCCATTGCCACAGACATGATCAGGGTGTCCATGTGTGTTGATAATATAACGCACATCAACATTCTCCCGATCGCAGAGATCCAGAACATCATCATCGTTTCCTCCCGGATCAATGATACATCCCTGGCCGGATTCTTCACACTTTATAATATAGCAGCAGACCGCCATGGAGCCGACGACCATCTGTTTAATCAACATAATTTCAACCTTTTCCCTCTATACTTCTACACGAAACCAATTTCTGCATTACGAAGCTGTCAATTTAACCCGGCAGAACTTTCTTTTCCCCACCTTGATGAGCACTTCATCCATTGTTTCAATGGTATACTCCACATCAGTTATCTTTTCCCCATCCAGGGAAACCGCATTCTGTTTGATCATTCTCCGAGCCTCTCCGGTTCCCTTGACAAGACCAGCCTCAGCCAAAAGTCTCGGCAGCCAGATTTCACCACCTTCAATACTCATTGTAAGCTCTGGAATATCCTCCGGCAGATCATGCTTTTTAAAAACACGCTCAAAATTATCTTCGGCCTTTTGTGCGATCAGTTCATCATAAAAACGGCTCGTCAACTCCCTGGCTAATTTCTTCTTCACCTCTTTGGGATGGATCCCGCCAGCCGCCATATCGGCTTTAAGCCTGCCAATCTCTTCTGAGGTCAAATCACTGAGAAGATCATAATAGCGAAACATCAATTCATCGGAGACCGACAATACCTTCCCGTAAATATTATCAGCACTTTCCGTAATACCGATATAGTTACCAAGAGATTTGCTCATCTTGTTAACACCATCCAGCCCTTCCAGCAACGGCATTGTAATAACCACCTGTGGCTCCTGGCCCCAGGTACGTTGCAAATCCCTGCCCATCAAAACATTAAACAGTTGATCAGTCCCCCCCAGTTCAACATCAGCCTTCATGGCCACGGAGTCATAGCCCTGGATCAGAGGATACATAAATTCATGGATACTGATGGGCCGCTGATTTTCAAAACGAACACGAAAATCCTCTCTTTCAAGCATTCTGGCCACGGTGAGCTGAGATGCCAGACGGATAAAATCATGGGCAGATAGCTTCTCCAGCCAGGCACTGTTAAACATTACTTTTGTTTTTGCCGGATCAAGAATTTTAAACATCTGCTCTTTATAGGACTCGGCGTTTCGCTCAACATCTTCCCTGGTCAAAGGCTTTCTTGTCTCCGATTTACCGGTTGGATCTCCGATCATGCCGGTAAAATCACCAATGAGAAAAAGAATTTCATGACCAAGATCCTGAAAATGCTTTAACTTCTGAATCAAAACAGTATGGCCCAAATGAAGATCCGGGGCAGTTGGGTCAAAACCGGCCTTTACCCTTAAAGGAACGCCGGTTTCCTCGGATTTCTTTAACTTCTTGATCAAATCTTTCCGGGAAATAACATCAACGGCACCACGCTCGATCAGCGCCACCTGTTCATCAATTGTATGATTCATAATTTATTTTTGATATGTTACAAAATTCTTTTTTTCTGATGTAATATTTGCTGCTCCGGGCCAGGACCGGCATCCGTACAACCACTATCAACCTGTCTAATCAATACTACTTCGCATACTCAACCGACCGGGTTTCCCGAATAACGGTGACCCTGATCTGCCCCGGATAAGTCAATTCTTTTTCAATTTTCTTGGCAATATCGCGGCTTATACAGGCTGCCTCAGCGTCAGAAACCTCGTTGCTGTTGGCAACAATACGGATTTCACGGCCGGCCTGGATTGCAAATGATTTTTCGACACCCTTAAATGAATTGGCGATCTGCTCCAGATTATCCAGACGCTTCACATAGGTTTCAAGCATCTCCTTTCTTGCGCCGGGCCTTGCACCTGAAAGAGCATCGGCGGACTGCACAAGAACATCCAGAATAGACTCGGGCGGAATATCCTCATGATGAGCGGCAATGGCATGAACAATTTCAGGGGATTCTCCATATTTTTTTGCCAGGTCAGCGCCGATAGTGGCATGGGATCCCTCAATCTCATGGTCAACCGCCTTACCAATATCGTGCAGCAAGCCAGCCCTTTTCGCCACACTCTCGTTAAGGCCAAGCTCCGCTGCCATAACTCCGCACAAAAAAGCCACCTCAAGAGAATGCTGCAGAACATTCTGTCCGTAACTTGTCCGGTATTTTAATCGGCCAAGCAGCATGATGATCTCCATGTGCACGCCATGAGCGCCCACATCAAAAGTAGCCTGCTCACCAGCCTCCCGCATTGAGCCATCCAGTTCCTTCTCGACCTTGCCCACAACCTCTTCAATCCGGGCAGGATGGATACGTCCGTCAGAAATCAAACGCGCCAGGGAAATCCGGGCGACCTCACGACGTAACGGGTTAAATCCTGATAAGATGACAGCCTCGGGTGTGTCGTCAATAATAATATCAATACCGGTAGCCGCTTCAATGGCCCTGATGTTTCTTCCTTCACGGCCAATGATTCGTCCTTTCATTTCATCATTTGGCAAGGGAACCACTGACACTGTCTTTTCTGCCACAAAATCTCCGGCATAGCGGGAAATTGCAAGGGAGAGAATATTCTTGGCCTTTTTATCGGCCTGAATCTTCATCTCATTTTCGATTCTGACAATAGCCTTTGCCGCCTCCATCCGAGCTTCGCTTTCAATGGACTCCGTCAATAATCTTAGGGCCTCTTCCTTGCTGATACCGGAAATTTTCTCAAGCTGAAAACGTTGATCTTCGATAAGAGAATCAATTGTCTTTTTCTGCTCGAAAATTTTTTTCTCCTCTACAGTTAAATTATTTTCTCTGTTAAGGAAATCGATCTCACGCTTATCCAAAAGATCGATCTTACGATCTACCTGATTAACTTTCTGAGCTACACGTTTTTCCTTCTCAAGCAGACCGTCTTTTAACTCCTGAAATTCCTTTTCTGCCGCTATCTTCAGCTGGTATGACTCATCCTTAATTTGTAATGACGCTTTTTTCTTGATCTGCTCCGCCTCAGACAGGGCATTCTCAATAAGTTTCCGGCCCTGATCTTCAATATTTTCCAAGCGAGATTCAAGAAAACGTTTTCGAATTAAAAATCCGACGAACACACCGACAATGAGTGATAAAATATATAAAATAACTTGCGAAATTGTTGTCACGAAGAGCACCTTCTGCTTTGAATGTTGTCTCTGTTAAAGAAAGAGCGGAAGTTAGAAAAAGGATGAGAAATGTTTCAGTTATTTCTAAGGCGTGAAACGCAAACGGACGATATATAAATGAAATTCATCACGTAAACTTTACACTCAGGATCTGTAAAAAAGTAAGCATGACAAATTTTCACAATTTTTTCGGAATTTGTGCTTACCTGTTCATTTCCAAGAAACGAATACAGAGATATAGCAGCGCTATGTAACTGTTTTCGCGAAACGGGAAATAGGCAGGTTAGCGCAAGCTCCGAATATTGTGATACTTATTTTTGAGCGAGTCCTACGATCAACGCTGAAACAAAACGAAAGGGAGAAAGAAAAAAGATGGAAAAACAAAGAAAGGCCTAGACTCACTGACAAGCAGATTTTGCATTAGGACGCTAGAGATAGGTTGAATATAAAAAATTAAGCCTGATCCAGCAGACATATGACAACTATAACGAGAAAATCAGTCAATTATCTTTATCCATATTCACACAAAAACGTACTTCCGGCATCCAACATACAAATAAAAAAAACAAATTGCCTTATAAAAACCTGACATAATCAGGATTATTCATTTTCCATCGTGACGTTCTTTACGTCCCGATTGCTTTACAATTTTCTCCGGAAAACAAAGAAAATTTCTCAAGGGGTTTCTTTTTCTTCCCCATATATAAACTGACTTCCGTCAGATACAGCTAAATAAATCCCCCGCCATAGCCGTGTTAACGCGACATCGAACCTAACGTAGTTAGGTGGGAGAACTCATAATCCCTTCTAGTAATTTCGTTGTTACGAATTTCTATACAGGACCAGGGAAGTCTCCCTAGATGATTATGTTGGCTCAAATATGCTATTAATCACTAACCAGGCAGGGGAAAGCGAATTTTTTTAACTGTTAATCTTCAAATAGATTAACATTAATTATTTTACCGTACTATCAATTTTTATTGTTAATTTTTCTGTGGAATCCTTAACATTTTTTTTTAACTGCTCGAAATCCTTTTTTAACTTAACATACTTTCCAGCCATATTGAGACTTGCCAAAATCGCAACTTTGTTTGGCGGAAGAGTCGAAGAAACTTGAGAATACGCCTCTAACTGACTTTTGACAAGATTTAAAATTTCTTGTACATCTTCTTCCGGCGCATCCGTATATAAAGGATATTCCTGGCCGAGCACATCAAATTTGACCAATCTTTCCAAAATCGCATATTCTCCAGAAACTCACTAATTAGGTGTTACCAAGATATCAAATCTGTGGCAACAAATTCTTTCAGCCGTTCACAGTGCCATGCCAGGTTTCTGGCTTCTCAAATTTAAAATATTCGTAACTATTCAGCTGCACTCCATCTTCGCCCATTTGGGTCTTCTCGAATAGCACCAGTATGCTTCAAAGCCCAGGTAAGCGTAGACTCCGAAATGAACGAATATGAAGCACATCTGAATAGTTACATATATTCTTGATAAACTAATTACTCACGTCTTGTTGCAACTTTGATACTGAAGACATAAGCAACATCAATTCATCAGTTATTTATCCATCGTAAACAGCTGAGAAGACGATTCTACTTCCTTTTGCCTGTCCGCCTCAAAACCAGACACTTCTTCATCTGAGTCATCTGTGCCAGTGAGATTTTGTGTCTTTTCCCATTCTTCAATTGTTCCCAAGAGACCGGCAACGCGATCATGAACATGAGATTTTTCTTCCTGTAGCTGGGATAACTGGCTTTGCAACTTTTCATTTTCGGTTTGACTGTCTAATAACATCTCCTCAAGGTCATGTTTGTCTGACTTCAGATTATTATAAGCAGAGATTAATTTCTCTACGATATTTTCCAATTTTCCTAAGTCTTCTCGCTCTTCCATAAATATTTCAAAACTCCTTACTGTAAACTTTACAAAAAAAGTAACTGTTCAGGAACACCCCATCTTGTCCCAAATCGGAGTCTACACTTACCTGGCCTTCTCGAATAGCACAAGTATGCTTCAAGGTCCCGGGTAAGCGTACACTCCAAATGAGCCGGATAAGCGTAGACTTCGATATGGAGCACTCCTAAACAGTTACGAAACCGTGGTAAGGCCAATTTGGTGGCCTTACCTGAAAAGTTACCAAAAAATTATGTTCCTGATTCAAATTGTTATTAACTATAAAAATTTGTGAAAAAGACTGCTAAAAATTCTTAAAACACGGGCCTATCGCTTGGTTGTCGGCAAATTCGCCGCCATGGATATGAGATCCAGTGCCAATCGTAACATGATTGCCTATGTGACAATCCTTAATATCCGTAAAAGATTCAATCAAACAATTATGTCCGATAATTGTGGATCCGGAAATACTGACATTAGGATAAATGATCGTATCCGAAGCAATGGAAACCGTATTTTCAATAACAATAGTAGAAGGTTGGTAAAGAGTAACCCCTGACATCATAAGAAAACGATGATAACGATCCTGTAACGCAGCATGTGCCTGAGCCAACTCAATTCTCGAATTGACTCCGAGAACCTCATCGGAATCCTGGCAGACAAACTTACTGACCTGCAACCCATCTCCTGTTGCAACTTCTACAATATCAGTTAGATAAACCTCACCCTGTTGGTTATCAGTACCAACCTTTTTCAATGTTCTGCAAAGAAAATCGACATCAACACAATAAATACCAGCATTAACCTCGGAAATCTTTCTCTGTGCCGAAGAAGCATCCTTCTCCTCAACAATCTGCAGAACATATCCGTTTTCATCAGAGATAATACGGCCATAGTTTGTCGGGTTAGCCAGGGTTGTCGTCATGACAGTTACCTGACTTTTTCTACCAAAATGCAGCTCAAGCATTTCCTGAAGTGTCTCTGTCCGGACAAGTGGGGTATCACCGCATAAAATCATTACCACACCGGAAGTCACCATAAGATGCTCTTCCGCAGACAAAACAGCATGTCCTGTACCAAGTTGTTCCTTCTGCACGGCATAAACAACATCATATCCAGCCAACGACTCCTTGACGGTGTCCTGCTGATGACCAACAACAACAATCTGCTGTTCTGCGTCAAGAGAATTAACAGCATTTAAAACATGATGAATCATTGGCGCATAAAAAACTTCATGCAAAACTTTGGCCTTCGAGGACTTCATTCTTGTCCCTTTACCAGCTGCCAATATAAGTACCTGAAATTTTGTTTTCATATATTCTTTTTTGCCTACTCTGTTTCGTATATTTGCATCCTAAAATTGAATGAATAATACCTCTTCAACACAAAATAGTCACCTGAAAAAACAATAATGAAACGAGGAAACAATTGGCACATATCTCTTAGACGCTAACTGATGATAGCAAGCATGGAAGAGAACGGGGGTAAAGGCAGTTTAGCGGATAAAAAGCAGAGGGAATGATCGGTGCTGAGTCCACAGCCAAGACCGGGATCACGTTGAGAGGTTGATTTGAAAGGAATCAGGGCAAAAAAAAATGCTTCCGAGCCTTGAGGCTGGAAGCATTTTTAAATATAAAAT
>JAYEPA010000018.1:0-19928 GCA_034723545.1 Thermodesulfobacteriota bacterium
CAAGGGTCAGGTCTTGAAATATAAGTTTTTCGGATCAATACTCAATTAGTGTGTGTTGAGGTTGCCAGACGCAACCTCGGTTATTTACGAAGACGCGGAAACTTGAGATTATTCCTGAGTATACGTATCAAAAATTGATCAATGCCCAGAGGCAGCAACATTTTGTTTAGCTCCACAGTTCTCTGAAAAAAGCAAAATAAACGTGTGCTAATGCAAAAAGCAGTGGGGAAGGACGGTAAGCAACATAGAGGTTGAGATTGTCTTGATACAAGATTTCGTTTACAACCAAACCTGATCAACACTGGAAGCCCGGCAATCCAATATTGTTCCTTTTTGCATAATTTGAACATTACTGAACGGTTTTTCCTTTTTGATATCGGCCTGCTCTTTGTCGAACCGGGCCAGGCTGTTATTCTTCTGTTGAGCCAGTGTCTCTAGCTGCTTGTTTTCTTCCTCTGCAGCCCTCATGTCATTGATAAGCAACAGAGCGTTTGCCTTTCACTCCTTTTCGGCGAGCTCCTCGATGGTGCGAGCAAGACTGGTCACCACCCGGGCCATCCGCAATCTATAACATATCGTCAGGGGATTTTTTTTGATCCAAGAATCTCCGATAAAAAACTGTCCAGCCCGTCTCTATACACTTTTCCTGTAACAAGAAATCCGTCATTATGGCCGCCGCGAAGCTCAAGGAAGCGTTTCGGTTCCTTTGCCGCTGCATACAACGCACGTCCATGTTTATATGGAATAATCTCATCGTTTGGGCTATGCGCAATGAGCACCGGGCAGGGCACATTCTCCAGCTTTTTTATAGCGTTGTAGTCGAGTCGGCTCAGTAATCTGACCGGCAGAAAAGGATACAGATCGGCAGCAATATCAGGCACGGATGTGAAACATGATTCCAGGATCAAGGCTGCTGGAGTGTGTATGGTAGCTAGATGCGCAGTCACAGCAGCACCGAGGGAGCGGCCAAACAAGATAATCTGCGGCGGCGGGACACCCCGCTCCTGTGTCAGATGTTGCCAGGCGATCTCGGCATCCTTGTACATCCCTTGTTCCGAGGGCTTGCCCTGGCTACGGCCATAGCCTCGGTAGTCGAAAATTAATGTGCTGAACCCAAGCTTATTAAACAAAAGGAGAGACTCGAGACGATGGGATATATTACCGGCATTGCCGTGGCAAAACAGCACAACCCCGCGAGCATGAGGAGCAGGAATATACCAGCCATCAAGCTGGACATTATCGCTGGTTACCAGTTTCACCGACTCATAGGGCAACCCCACATCAACTGGTGACACTTTTACTTCGCGGGAGGGAATATTCGGGAAAAACAGCAGTCGTGGCTGGTAGAAGTATATAAAAGCCAGAAAGGCCGAATATCCGCATGCCGCAAGCAACAGAAAGTGCACAAAGCCATTCATCGACTTGTTGGTACGCATTGGGAAAAGTGGTCAAACATTAGCAAAATCATTCTTTTTTCGTAATAGTTCATTTGGGATATACAGATTAGCTAACCGCTGTACTGTAAGAGTTTACCTGTGTCCCATATTTGGACAAGCAGGGCAGACAAGCTATAGCCCCTCTATGCTGGTTGCCCTGATCGTTCAAAGATGGGGGGCAGGTGAACGCTTACTTTTTTTCTCCATAAAAGCTTGCATTACGTCTATCGGCAGAGGGAAAACAACGGTGGTTGCATTTTCATTTGATATGTCGTTGAGGGTCTGCAGGTAACGAAGCTGCAGGGCCTGTGGGTTCTCGGCAAGGACATTGGCCGCAGCCAGCAGTTTTTCAGATGCCTGCAGTTCACCTTCGGCATGAATAACTTTTGCCCGCCGTTCACGTTCGGCCTCAGCCTGTTTGGCAATGGCGCGTATCATATTCTCATTAAGGTCAACATGCTTGATCTCCACATTGGTCACCTTGATGCCCCAGGCATCTGACTGCTTATCGATGATTTCCTGAAGATCGGCATTCATTTTATCCCGTTCCGTCAGCATCTCGTCCAGTTCATGCTGGCCAAGTACCGATCGCAGGGTTGTCTGTGCCAACTGGCTGGTGGCATTAAAATAGTCTTCTACCTGGATGATGGCTTTATCTGGCTCAACCACACGAAAATATAAAACAGCATTTACCCGCACAGTGACATTATCCCTGGAGATAACATCCTGGCTGGGGACATCCATGGTGATAACACGCAGATCAACGCGCACAGCCTGCTGGATGCCGGGCACGATGATGCGCAATCCAGGTTTTTTTACGGTCTGGAAACGGCCAAGGAAAAAGACCACCAGTCTCTGGTATTCGGGAACGATTTTCAGTGAAAGAAAGAGAAAAGCGACGATCAGGGCTAAGGGTACAATGAAAGGTGCAAAGTTAAATGGTAACATCATGTAGCATCCTCCTGTAATTTTTTTACTTTCAGCTGTAATCCGTCTGTTGCTGTTACCTGGATTTTCTGGCCTTTTTTTACCAGTCCAGGGGCCGAGGCCCGCCAGGATTCACCGTGGACCCACACCCGGCCCTCACTGGTAAAGTCCTCCATGGCTTCACCGATAATGCCAATCAATTCTTCTGCGCCGGTGACCACTTTTTTTCTACTGATGGCATACAGCCTGCTCATTACCCACAGGAAGAAACCTGCCGAGACAAGAGCTGTACTGCCGATTAAGGAAAGAGAAATGCTCATGCTCTCTTCATCCATCAGGATGATGGAGCCGATCACGAAGGCAATAACACCGCCAATCCCCAATGCGCCGAAGCTGGGCACAAAGGCCTCGGCGATCATGAAGGAAATGCCGAGAACAATCAAGGCAAGTCCGGCATAATTAATGGGTAAAATCTGAAAGGTATAGAGAGCGAGGAGAAGACAGATGGTCCCAACGATTCCCGGCAGGACAAATCCTGGATTAGCCAGTTCGTAGATAAGGCCATATATCCCTAATAGCATCAAAATATAGGCGATATTGGGATCGGTGATCACCGTCAGCAGTTTTGTTCGCCAATCGGGCTCAAAGTGTTCAATGGTCAGCCCTTGAGTGGAGAGAGTAGCTTCTCCCGTTTCCATCACCACATCTCTTCCATCCAGTTGCTGCAACAGATCGGCAAGACTTGCCGGCATCATGTCGATGACTCCGAGCTCCAGTGCTTCTTCCGCCGTCAGGCTGACGGCCTCTCGCACAGCCTTTTCAGCCCACTCTGCATTACGTCCATGCCTGTTGGCCAGGGCCTTGATATAGGCCACAGCATCATTGACCATTTTTTTTTCCAGCGCATCAGAGGACTCTGCCTTCTCTTTGCTTTTTTCTTGTCTTTCCGGGGAGTCCGGCTCTTCCGGTATACCAGGTAAACCTCCAACACGTATTGGCGTTGCAGCCCCCAGATTAGTGGTTGGAGCCATGGCAGCTACATGACTGGCATATAAAATATAAGTACCGGCGCTTGCCGCTCGTGATCCTCCTGGAGCCACGTATGAGACTACCGGAATAGAAGAGGAGAGGATATTTTTGATGATATCCCGCATGGAATGATCAAAACCGCCAGGGGTGTCCATTTGCAGAATTACTATGGTTGCATTGTCAGCTGTGGCCTTTTTAAGACCGCGCTTGACATAATCACTCACTGCCGGACCAATGGGGCCTTTAATGTTGAGCAGTACAGCCTTTTTGGGCCCGTCGGCAAAAGACATTGAAAATAAACTGCCCATTAAAAGAGAGATCAGCCAGACCAGGCTGCCTGTTAGAACGAAGCGCATAAGCAAGGCTGATTTATTTACCTTTTCTGTTTTGATGAGACGCCTCCTGGGAAAGTTTACAGGGTGTATACTAATTTAACCATTAATGGTCGAACTTGCCATCCCATCCTGCAGCAAGATGACGAAGAGTATACAAAAGAAAATACAGGAAAGGGGAGGATCTAGTTGTCCTCCGGAGAAATCTCTTTTCAGACCACTTAGGACAGATTACAATACTTATTTTAAGAGACGATGACGTAATTTTATGACGTAATTTTTTTTAGTACCTTACCCTTGAAAGTCTGCCATAAAAAACAAGAAACTGGAATCATCTTTTAAAACAAGGAATTGCATATACAATAAGGTACTTATCCTGAAAGATTTGATATTTTCTTCCACTTTAGTGGGTTAGAGCAATAAATTCATGAAAACCTGCCCCTGTAACCATCAAAAAACATTTGAAGAGTGCTGTGGACCTTATCTTGCCGGTCAGGCCAGACCCTCAACAGCCGAGGCTTTGATGCGTTCACGCTATTCAGCCTATGTTAAAAGAGATCATGATTATCTTCTCCGCACCTGGCATGAATCCAGCCGACCGCCCGAGACGAATTCTGACATGTTGGCCGATGTTGACTGGACGGGTCTTGAAATTTTGGCCACAGAGGAAGGTGGCGAAGATGATGACAAAGGTACTGTTGAGTTTGTTGCTCAGTACCGCACTCCAAAAATAACCAACAGCCTGCATGAAAAGAGCCGTTTCGTCCGTGAGGAGGAGCAGTGGCTTTATGTAGACGGCGAAACGATACCTGCTAAGCCCATAACTTCCGTCAAGGTAGGGCGTAACGAACCGTGTCCCTGCGGCAGCGGCAAAAAATATAAAAAATGCTGCCTTAAGATGACTAGAGGAGGCTCATGACGCTATGTCGATAAAAGCAATAGCCCTTGAATTGTATCGCGCCCAGCAAAAAGTGAGTAAATTTGAAGACCTGGTTGAGGAGGCATCAGTTAATGACAAGGACGCCCTTCGCGAAGAATTACGTGAGGCAAAGGCTGAATGGCAGGTATTGCGTAATATTTTGAATGGAAAAAAATTGACTTCACCGGTTCGATCCCGGTTTTAAACCTTCAAGCGCAATCATTAAATCCGAGTTCATGGCAATTTTTTCAAGAAATGCCGGTGCCTTTGCCTTGGTGACCTTGGATAATTTTCGCAGTAGATCAAACGACACGATGATTCGGTGTTTCTGAATATTCAGATTACTGCATTTCCTCGTTGGCCTGTACGAATACGGACAGCCTCTTCAACAGGCGAAATAAAGATTTTGCCATCTCCAGATTTTCCAGTCCGAGCGCTTTGTTCGATAGTACTTATAATTTCCTCTGTTTGAGCCTCCAGGCAAATAATTTCGATCCGTACCTGGGGTGGATAGCCGAGAGGAGAGTAAGTGCTTTTGTTCTGGACATACCTTCGAAATCCTTGCCCAAGACCACGCACTTCAGTCATAGTAGCGCCTGGAAAATTTTCGATCTTATGCAGAGCAAAAATAACATCATCAAGCATATTTGGCTTAATCATAGCAATAATTCTTTTCATAAAAGTTCCCTCCTTTTTTCATTGTAGCCTTCTATCCAACTATAAACAGCAGGAATAACGAAAAGCGTAAGCATGGTGGATGTGGTCAGTCCAAAAATAACAACAGATGCTGTAGAAGCTTATTTGCGATTATTCAGCCAATCGGGGATCGTTGCTTTGGCTGAATCACAGCTTGGGATATACGGTTTAAGATCCAAGATCGGCGTATCGTCAAACGCGTCTATCTTGTCAATCTCAACCACATTGTCCTTAACGCTGAGAATCCGACACAGGGTCAGGGCAATAAGATTCGGCCGGACAGGTGCACGGCATGCAAATATACCGGTCAATGGGTTCTCCCTATTCCTGCGGGGATGTACTTGCAGAACGGAACGCTTTTCCTGTGTGTCGTTGCGGCCAAACCACCAAAGAACCCAGACGTGTGAAAAACCATCGAGCCCGCGCAAAGCCGGCTCAACATCCTTATTCAACAGAAGTGTTGTACGCTCGTTCTCCTTATGAACCGAGCCAATTGGGCTAAGGATGAACTGTTTCTCAGTCATCTGTTCAGATTCCCGGGCAGTCACTGAGTAGGGCGGAATGCCACCGCCTATTAAAACACACATTATGAAAATTATGGTTAAGGATCTCATTAGTGCCTCCTTGTTCCTCTGTCACGTTTCTGTTTTCCCCGAACTCTCGGAGCCTTTTTCGGCTTTTTCGGGCCCAGCGACTTGCCGCCCCTGCGCGGTTTGTTATTACCGCTTTTTTGTTTGCCACCTGTTTTCCGACCTTCACCCTGTTTCTGCTCCTGCGTTAGCTTTGGTTTTTTCGGTTTCTTTGGTTTCTTCGGGCGCGCCTTCAGCAGGCGGGTCAACGGGACTTGATGAGTCGGGACAAAACCTGTTTCAACCTCGCGCACCAGAAGATGACGGATCAGGGTCTCGATCCCGGAGAGCAGCTTGACCTCATCGGCGCTGACCAGAGAGATTGCTTCCCCCTCGGAACCGGCACGACCGGTGCGGCCGATACGGTGGACGTAGTCCTCCGGGACTTTAGGCAGATCAAAGTTGATCACATGGGGTAGTTCAATGATGTCAATACCGCGCGCGGCGATGTCGGTGGCGACCAGGACACGGATTTTGTTTGCTTTGAAGTCGGCAAGGGTGCGGGTACGCTTTGCCTGACTCTTGTCACCGTGGATTGCCGCAGCGGAGATGTCATCCCCCGCAAGTTTCCGAACCAGGCGGTCGGCTCCGTTCTTGGTGCGGACAAAAACCAGCACCTGCTCCCAGCCTTTGTTGCGCACCAGGTGACTGAGCAGGGCCGGTTTCCTGTTTTTGTCGACCTCATAGATCCACTGCTTCACACTCTTTGCAGCGGAGTTTCGAGGGCTGACCTCTATCTGGACCGGATTTTTGAGTAGATCGTCGGTGAGCTTGCGGATGTCGCGGGAAAAAGTGGCCGAGAAGAGGAGGTTTTGTCGTTTTTTCGGCAGCAGAGCCAGGATTTTGCGGATATCGCTGATGAAACCCAAGTCAAGCATCCGATCAGCCTCATCGAGTACCAGAGTATCTACCTGCGAAAACTTTACAGCGTTTTTGCTGAAAAGATCGAGTAATCGTCCCGGTGTCGCCACCAGCACATCGACCCCGCCACGCAGTTTCATCATTTGCGGATTGATCTTCACACCACCGTAGACGACGCTCGACTTAAGAGAAAGGTGTTTGCCATAGCCGGCAACGCTATCGGCAATCTGCACCGCCAGCTCACGAGTCGGCACTAGAATCAGGGCGCGGATGTGGTTCGCCTTTACTTTGGAACCACTGGCAAGACGCTGCAGCAGAGGCAGGACAAAACCGGCTGTTTTCCCGGTGCCTGTCTGGGCCGCGGCCATGACATCCTTGCCGGAGAGAACAGCGGGAATCGCCTTGATCTGTATTGAAAAAGGAGTTGAATAGCCCTTTTCATCAAGAGCACGAAGAATGGGCTCGGAGAGTCCGAGGGAAGAAAATGACATATCAGTAGATTTCCAGGAATTGAGCCTCCGCTTGGGTGGTGCCGATCAGGATGAGTTCATCGTGCTTTTGAAGCAGGGTGGCCGGATCAGGGCTGACGTTTTGTTTCCCATGCGTATTTATGGCAATAACGGTGCATTCAGTCTGCTCTCTGATATTGCTTTTGATCAGAGATTTTCCGATGAGGGATGAGGGTACCGGCCTGCTGAAAATATTAAGACCCTCGGTGAACATGGAAAGTTCGTTGGGCCTGAGGAAATTGAGGATACTGTTTGCGCCCAGAGAGGCGCCCGACATAACCAGGTCGGCGCCGGCCCTGTAAAGTTTGGACACTGTTCTTTCTTCGACAGCCCTGCTGATAATCTCGATATTGGGGCGTAGCTGACGACAATAAAAAGTAAGATAGATGTTCATGGCATCATGGTGGGTGGTGATCAATACCGCACGGGCGTCTTCTATGCCTGCGTTGTGAAGGGTGTTGATGTCGGCTGCATCACCTTGAACATGATTTCCCCTGGATTTTTTTACAATCGAAGGGTTCTTTTCTACAATGGTATATCTAATATGATGCTCTTCAAGCGTTTCCGCGGCTGTTTGTCCGACGCGGCCACCGCCCAATATCAAAACCGGCGCATCATCGGCATGGGATGTACAGGCTACGCTGAACAGCTTGTCGAATTTTTTTAATTGCTCCTCTGATCCGGCCAGCACAAGAACCATGGATGATGTAATGACCGTCTCCGGCAGGGGAGCGACAAATTTTCCTCGTTCCCAGAGGCCGACAACCGTTAGTCCGGTCGTCTCCCGCAGTCGGGTCGTTATGAGAGTTTTACCTTCAAATGGAGTTCCGACAGCAGGGATATCGGCGATAAAAAGGCGTCCAAAATTACCAAGAACACTTGCACCCATGTATATCCCCGGAGTTCTTCCGGCCAGGCCCTGACCCAGCATTTTCGTAAATTCAAAAACATGCGAGTTGTCGGAAAATTCAAGAATGTCGATGGAGTGCTCTTTTTCAGCATTGGTGACAATGGGTATTTTATCGGTCAGTTCTCTGATCGTGAAGGCAATGGAGGTGTTTGTCAGGTCGTCATTGGTGGCGACAACCAGCGCAGCTTTGTGCAGGCGAAGTCGTTCATAGGTCTCCAGGGCGTCATAATCGCCGACCACCACGTTGTACCCCTGATCATGGAGATCCTGCGCCTTGTGCAGATCAGGTACGACAAGGACATACTGATAATTGTATTTTTTTAGTTTTTTGATCAGGTTTGTTGTGACCGGATCAAGATTGGTGATGATGATATGACCTGTGATATCCTCAGGTAATTCCCTCGGAGTTTGAGCTTTTTGTTGCGCTTCAAGCCAGGGTTCGTAAAAAAATTGTACAAAGGTGAATGGCAGGAGAATTAATAGAAAAATCACCCCGGAGAGAAGAACTATCAGGGTGAAAAACAGGCCAAGATCGGTGTGGAAGGTGATGTCGCCAAAGCCGAGGGTGGACATGACGGTGAGCGACCAGTAAAAACCGGTGATCCAACTAAAATCCCTGCCCTCATACTGCATGAGGAGGTGAAAAAGAATACTGTAAAGGCAGACGATTCCTGCAAGAAAAATAAAAAATTTGGACAGGACAATAAAGTTTCTTTTCGTCCTCTTATTTTGCAGAAAATAGATAAAAACGGGAAAAGATTTCATGTTTGACCTGTTTTGCGAACCTGGTACAAAATAAAAAAAGGATTTAAAGCGGATTTGCCTTAAGTCCTTGAATATACATGGTAGCGGGGAGAGGATCTGAACCTCTGATCTTCTGGTTATGAGTTTGTTCGTGTGGTAATGTAATTATTGCTGACATATCAAGTTGTTACACTTGATTCAGTGAGTTGCTATTGATTTACGATTCATTCAATATAGTCAATATGCTCAACAGATTCAACCAATACTGATCCAGGACACCTTGGTGATTACGAGGATTGTCTGCGGGCGATTGGTGGCAAGAGCTCAAGTCAACGCATTATCGCCCGCGGGGGCGGGCTCCTACAGGGGGATAACCAGCTAATATGTTATTGAAATTTTCTTAGCTTGAGACGGCTATTGGTTCCCTGTATTATCTTTCAAGGCTTATTCGCAAACGAATTCTACAGCCTCCTCAAGGTTGCCAAGATGCTTGACGATTGAGAGGAAACCACTTATTTCAAGGACTTCAAGAATCTGGTCATTTGCTTTGCATAATGCCATAATGCCATTTTTTTGTTTGAGCAGTTTCGCTGTGACAAGTATGACGCGTAGTCCGGCGCTGGAAACATAATCAGTCCGACCAAGGTCGAAGACAACTTTTTGTTCGCCATCCTGAATCTTTTCCGTAATTTTTTCTGCGACCTCCGGCGAATTATTTGTATCCAATATGCGGAGCAAAATCAGCCTTGTAAAAACTTTGAGGCTCATTCAGGATGAAATTTTCTTTCTTTTTGACTATTTTTATTCCCTATATTTATCTCAATCACAGTGAGTTGACAATACAATTAAAGTTTCAGGCCACCTGATCTCGAGAGTTTAGTCAATCGCTGTGAATGTCGCGTTTCGTACTTTTATAAGTTGATCCGTTATTGTCTGCACTTTAATGCTATACTATGAGTTTTTTGTATAAACACGAACAGTCTGTCTGTATTTTTGCCTTGAGTCAAAAAAACACGTCTGTGTTTTTGACTTGAGTTGAAAATAGTGATACATTCTGCGTTATGGAAAAAAGGTATATACAGGAACAGGCTGAAAAAGACTTGAGCAAGAAGATGGTTTTTATCAGTGGACCCAGGCAGGTTGGCAAAACAACATTGGCCATGTCTCTTCTGAAAAGCAAAGATTCATATCTAAATTGGGATATACCGGCTCATCGTGAAGCCATTTTCAAAAGAGAGCTCCCCCTGACCGATTTATGGTGTTTTGATGAAATTCATAAGTACAAATCCTGGCGGGATTACCTGAAAGGAATCTACGATGAATTTCATGAAACCCATCAAATATTGGTCACAGGCAGCGCAAGGCTTGATCTGCTACGAAAATCCGGGGATTCTCTGCAGGGAAGATATCATCACCTCCGTCTCCATCCTCTATCAGTAAAAGAACTTGGCCTGACAACTCAGGATGAGTTTCTCAAGCTAATGGCTCTTGGAGGTTTTCCCGAACCCTATTTCTCAGATTCCGAGTTGGAAGCCAAAAGATGGTCAACCAATTACAGATCACTTCTGGTCAACCAGGAGAGCAGCAGTATAGAAACAATTTCAGATCTCTCCAAGCTTGAGCTCCTCTCCCTCCACCTGCCGGAACTGGTTGGTTCTCCGTTGTCACTAAATGGATTACGCGAAGATTTGCAGATTGCCCATAAAACGGTAAGTCGCTGGATGGACATCCTTGAAAACATTTATATGATATTCCGGCTCTCTCCTTTTGGATCACCACTGATTCGTGCGGTAAAAAAGGAGCAGAAACACTACCATTTTGACTGGACGCTGGTGCAGGATATGTCCGCAAGATTTGAAAACCTGATTGCTTCTCACCTGTTGAAGTGGGTTCATTATCAAAGAGATCTTTTTGGTGAAGAGATGGAACTCCGTTATTTCAGGGACACTGATGGTCGAGAAGTTGATTTTTGCCTGACGAATAATCTTAAGCCCCAGGTGTTTGTGGAATGTAAGTGGGGGGATGGATCAACCAGTAAGCATTTGCATTATCTGAAAAAGAAGTTTCCTGATGCCCGTTATTATCAGGTCTCAGCCGTCGGAACAAAACAATTCGTGAACAAAGATAATATTATACATATTCCAGCGCTTTCATTCTTACAAAGCTTTATCTGAGTAGTCTATTTTTTTCAAACCACCGATATCAGTTTTGAAATCTTCCTCCTGCTAGAGAGCTCGTAAAAAATCAGGGCGCAGACTTCTTTGTCCGGTCAGTGCCTCATCGATCATCGCAAGAATTTTTTGTTTATCTCTTGGTAACCTGCAATTAATTGGCAGGTAATTTGAAGCATGGTTTGCCTGGAATTGTCCCTTGCTCACGTCAACGTTTTCCACCATCAACCTGAGTTCATGCAATATTTCGATGTGATCCGGCAGCTTAAATCTTCCAGATTTTTCCTGGTCATAAAGAGGGGTGCCCGGAATAAGCATAAGAGTGAGTGCGGCTATCTGATGTGGAGAAATTGCGGACAAGACCCGGCTCGTCTCTACGGCATGTTCACGCCAGTGAGTTCTGCCGCCAATACCCAGAAGGACGGTGACAGAAAGAAAAAGGTCTGCATCCTTAACCTGCCTGCCCGCCTCAGTCATTCTTGCTGCTGTAACACCTTTTTTTATATCTTTAAGAACTGCGTCATAGCCGCTTTCAAGACCCATGTAGACCCGGTCAAGACCCAGGTTTTTCAATTCACGCAACTGGGCCGGGGTCTTCATAAGAATTGACTTGGCATTCCCGTATAAGCGGATCCTTTTAACCCACGGTAGTTTTTTTCTGATTTTTTCCAGAAGTGCAACAAGCCTTGCGTGGGGTATTATCAGGGCGTCACCATCAGCCAGAAACACCTTATTCTGCCTTTTGCAATAAGATGCGGCAAAATCCAGATCCGCATCAATCACCGCATTTTCTTTTATCCTGAACAATACTCCCTTATAGGCACCACAAAAACTACATTTGTTGTGGGAGCATCCAACAGTAACCTGGAGTATAATTGAGTTCGCCTCACTTGGAGGACGGATAATATTACCTTCGTAGTTCATTTTAAGCAGATTAGATGATGTAGTTACAATAAATAGGAAACATCAAGGCCCGAAGGCATTTCAGAATCTATTTCTGAAATCTCCGGGGATCGATACTTTTCAGAAGTCAACATATCATTGTGTAGCGTTTTATCAATTGCCAAGTCGGTCTGTTGGAGCCTTTTTTTAACAGTTTGATTGTGATTTTGAGGGTGGAGAATGGAAGATTTTGATGAAGACCCTTTAGGTTTACTCAATGATGATGGTGATGGTGATGGTGTCGTGAAAATGTGCTTGTTGTTTGATGATGATGGCAAAATAAGCGACCAGGTAACAGCGGGTGCTGTGTGGTGTTTTTGGCTGTCGGGTAGGGGTAAAAACATTTGGGTCAACACAGGGATAAAAACAAAAAAAAGGACTTAAAGCCAATTTGCCTTAAGTCCTTGAATATACTTGGTAGCGGGGATAGGATTTGAACCTATGACCTTCGGGTTATGAGCCCGACGAGCTACCGAACTGCTCCACCCCGCGTCATTGAGTTTCTCACTATAACATGAATGAAAAGAAAGTCAAGCTTCCTGTCGCCTTTTGTAGACAAGAGTGAAATTAGAATAGTTCATCGTTTTCAGGGGAAGTTTGGCGGATTCATTTTCCCGTCAACCGCCGCAATCTCCGCTGCCACCTTTGAGTTTGTAGAGGGCATGGGGAAGGGCGTTCAGGACACATTCCAGGTTTTCTCGGGCTGCCTTTTCACTGCCGGGTAGATTGATAATTAAACTGTTTTTCCTGATCCCGGCCAGGGAACGTGACAGCATGGCATGAACTGTTTTTTGTAAACTGGCCTGCCGCATGGCTTCACTGATGCCGGGAATTTCTTTGTCCAGGATCTCTCTTGTCGCCTCAGGGGTCAGATCATTTGGACTGACTCCGGTGCCGCCGGTCGTAATAATAAGATCAAGGCGACGATGATCCACCCAGTCAACCAGGGTTTTGCTGATGGTTTGCCGGTGATCCGGAACAATATCATAGGCGGCAATTTCAAATCCTCCGGCGCTGAGTTGATTTTTGAGCTGCATGCCGCTGGTATCAACCCGTTCGCCCCGGGATCCTTTGTCGCTGATTGTCAATATGCCGCAGGAGTAGACTGTTTTGGAAGTGTGATCCACGTGTGTTTAGCCTTCGTAATAGTTCACCAAGGCTATAAACTTTGGCAAACTCAGGACTGTAAGGGTTTACCAGTACCTTAAATTCGTTCGTTTGGGACTTCGAGCTATAGCCCTTCTATGTGAGAAGGCCAAAACGGGCGAAGATGAGGTGCTGGTGAACTCTTACTAGCCTTCTTCTTTTGCTGCCTCAATGACCTTGTCGACAAGCAGGGCCGGCAATTCCTCGTAATGAGAAAATTCAACAGAGAAAGAACCTCGTCCACCGGTAATGGAGGTTAGAATCGGTGAATATTCAAGAACCTCGGCCATGGGGATCTGGGCGTTGATGATCTCTGCCTTGCCAAGGGAATCCATGCCCATTATCTTGCCCCGCCGACTGTTCAAGTCACCGATGACATCACCGACACAGTCTTTGGGTATAGTAATCGATAAATTCATTATAGGTTCGAGCAGAACCGGCTTGGCCTCCAGGGCACCTTTCTTGAAAGCTATCGAGCCGGAAATTTTAAAAGCCATTTCCGATGAGTCAACTTGATGAAAAGAGCCGTCTACCAAGGCGACCTTGACCCCAACCATGGGGTATCCGGCAAGGACACCTTTTTCCATGGTCTCGATAATTCCTTTTTCCACCGCCGGAATGTATTGACGGGGAATGGCACCGCCGACAATTTTATTTTCAAACTCAAAATCACGGTCGCTGTCAAGAGGAAGGGGCTCGATTTCAATCCAGGAATCAGCAAACTGGCCACGGCCACCGGATTGTTTTTTGTGCTTGCCCTGAACCCGGGCTTTCCCTCTTAATGTTTCTTTATAAGGAACTTTAGGCGGGTGGAGTTCCATTTCAACGCCGAATTTTCTTTTGATCCGCTCGCCAAGCACAAGAAGGTGAATCTGGCCCACGCCGGAAAGCAGAATTTCATTGGTCTGATCCCCTCGGGACAGCGTGAGAGTGGGATCTTCTTCAAGCATTTTTGAAAGTGAGGAGAAGAGCTTGTCTTCATCCTCCTTTTTGGCCGGAGTTACGGCAAATGACATCATCGGTTCAATGGGTGTCATACCTTCATAGACAATAGGGTCACTGGCCGTGCAAAGGGTATCTCCGGTAGTGGTTTTTTTGAGTTTGGCAACCGCGCCGATCATGCCGGGGCCGATACTGTCCACGGGTTTACTTTCCTTGCCGTCCATGATAAAAAGCTGACCGAATTTTTCATTGGTATCCTTGTTGGCGTTATAAAAAGTGTCACCGTCAAGGGTGCCGGAGAAGACCCTGAAAATGGTAAGTCGCCCGGCATAGGGATCCGCCATGGTTTTAAAAACAAGGGCGGAAAAGGGCGCGTCCGCAGATGGTTCTCTTTCAACAATATCTTCAGTGTTTGGATTGGTTCCTTCCTGGGCGGGTCGGTCCATTGGTGAGGGCAGCAGATCAGAGATGCAATTCAAGAGCAGCTCGGTCCCGAGATTTTCGGTGGCCACGCCGGGAATCACCGGCGAAAGGGTGCCGGATTTAACGCCGTTTCTGAGACCGGCCAGTAAATCCGCTTTTTCAAGTTCGCCTTCTTCAAGGAATTTCTCAATAAGATCATCATCGGTCTCGGCGACCTGCTCCATAAGTTCTTCACGATGGACTGCAATTTCGTCGGCCAAGTCATCCGGGACATCGGTTGCTTTTATCTTTCCCGTTTTATCGAAGAGATAGGCCTTTTCGTTGATGATGTCGACCACGCCCTTAAAATCAGCTTCGGCGCCAATGGGAAGATAAAGAAGCACGGGGTCAAAGGGCAGGTTTTCCTTGATGTCGGCAACGGCATTTTCCAGGTCAGCCCTCTCCTTGTCCATTTTGTTTAAAAAGATGATGGTCGGCAGATTGGATTTTGCTACGTAATCAGCGATTTTTTCGGTTTGAAATTTGACGCCTCCCGGGGTGTCAATCAGGAAAATTGCGGAATCCGTGATGCGGGACGCATACCTGGCTTCGTTGATGAAATTGTCATCACCGGGAGTGTCGATGATAAAGACTTGATTTTTTTCCCAGGTGAAATGATTAAAGGAAGAGTTGATTGACAATTTTCTCTGAAGTTCTTCCGGTTCAAAATCCATGACAGCTGAGCCGTCATCAACTTTGCCCAGGCGATTGGTTTTTTGGGCCGTGAACAGCAGGGCTTCCGCCAATGACGTCTTGCCGCTTTTGCTCTGACCAAATATTGTAACATTTCGTACCTGTGTACTGTCTTTCATGCTACCCTCCGCAATATTTAAAATAAAAATTGTGGTAACTATTCAGCAGCACTCCACCTGCACGCGATCAGGCTGGTTCACATAGGACTACTATAGCTCACAAGCCTGCTTGCGCACATCTGGAGCACTGCTGAACAGTTACAGTCCGAGTTGTTCGTAATATTTTTACCTACGCTGAATAGTTATAAAAATTGTCAGTCAATACGATTTAATCTCTTTTCAAGTTGAAAGGAAAATCGACATGGCATACTATTCTGAACATGAAAGCAAAGTCAAGTATGAATGCCTCGACAATGAAAAAACCATCCGGAGATACGGGGAAAATTGCACGCTCAGCTGGAATTGTCAGCTTTGCCGTCATGTGCAGTCGGGTTCTTGGCCTGGTCCGTGAGCAGGTTTTTGCCGCATTGTTTGGCGCAGGTCTTGCCTATGATGCTTTTGTCGTCGCCTTTCGCATTCCCAATCTTCTTCGTGATCTTTTTGGTGAGGGAGCCTTGAGTGCGGCTTTTGTGGCGGTGTTTTCTGATTATGATGCTAATAAGGGAGAGGAGGCGACCTGGAAACTGGCCAGTAATGTGCTTGTTTTTTTTGCGGTTCTGCTCAGTTTAATCACATTGTTGGGGATTTTTTTTGCCGAGCCCCTGGTTCTGCTCCTGGTTGACAACGAATTTGTCCAGGTTTCCGGCAAGGTGGAATTGACCCGCCAATTGACCGTGGTGATGTTTCCTTTTTTGATCTTTATTTCCCTGTCCGCCGTGGTCATGGGCGCCCTCAACACAAAGGGTCGTTTTTTTATTCCCTCCATGGCCTCAAGTTTTTTTAACATGGGCTCCATTGTCGGTGGTGTAAGCCTGGCTCTGATCCTGCCCACCTTCGGTCAACCCGCTATTATGGGCATGGCTATTGGCACTCTGATCGGGGGGTGTCTTCAATTTTGCGGCCAGCTGCCGACTTTGTTTAAAACAGGGTTTGTTTTCCGACCCTTTCTGGATTTGCGGGATCCGGGGTTGCGCAGGATTTTGAAACTGATGCTGCCGGCAGTCATCGGTTTGTCAGCCACCCAGATCAATATTTTTATCAACACCCGGTTTGCCTCATCATGCGTCGAGGGCAGTGTTTCCTGGCTTAATTATGCTTTTCGCCTGGTCCAGCTGCCCATCGGTGTCTTCGGGGTAGCGATTTCCATCGCCAGTTTGCCGCTTATTGCAAAGTATGCCTCGGTGAAGAATTTTTCCGCTCTCAGGGAAACCTACACCTCAGCCATGACCATGGCTTTCTGTTTGACAATTCCTGCAAGCGTTGGACTTTATCTATTGTCCGCACCGATTGTTGCCGTTATCTTTGAACGTGGCGCCTTCACCGCTTTAGATACGTCCAGAACCGCCGAAGCGTTGGCTTTTTACAGCCTGGGCCTTTTTGCCTATGCGGCGGTTAAGGTCATGGTGCCCGTGTTCTTTGCTCTGAATGATACCCGTTGTCCGGTGATTGCCAGTTTTATTGCTGTACTTACAAATCTTGTGGTGATTTATTTTACCATTGATTTGTTTCAACACCGGGCCATTGCCTTCTCTCTTTCATGTGCCATGATCATTAATTTCTTTTTTTTGAGTACGATGCTGTATAAAAGACTGTCCGGCTACTCTTTGTCTTATCTTTTTTCAGGTTTGGCAAAAATCATTCTGGCCGCGTTTGTCATGGGATTGTGGCTGAAAGGATTGATGATCTGGACGGACGACTGGTTTGATCAGGGGATTTTGTCGCAGATTGCCGGGCTTGTTTTGCTGATTGGCACCAGCGCGGCTCTTTATGGCGTGATTCTTTATTTTTTGCGGCTGCGGGAACTGGGTTTGCTGGTGGGAAAGATCAGGCAGCGGCTGGGATAAGGGGCAGAGGGGCAGAGGGGCAGAGGGGCAGAGGGACTGAGGAGCAGAGGGGCAGAGGAGCAGAGGAGCAGATAGCGAGCCCGTGAGACCTTCGAAGGGGTTTGCCCTATAGTAGAGATCGTAAGATGATCGTAAAATATGGATTATTTTTGGGCATTTTTAATAATCATATTTGGGGATCAGGCTGAAGGCCGATAAGCGAACCTGTGAGACATCGAGAGGGTTAACGAATTTATCTAAATTAAGAAAAGTACTGATCGTCTTCAGCCTTCAGCCTTATACCTTATATCTTTCGTAACAGCTCAAGCTGTGAAAGGAGTGAAATAACAGCCGTGTCCACCCGGAGAATTCGTGGCCCCATGGTGAAAGGACGAAAGCCCTGTTCCTTGAATTTGTCGATCTCGTAATTAATCCAGCCGCCTTCCGGGCCAATGGCCAGGAGCGCTTTTTGTTGTAAGGGTGTTTCAACTAGTTCCGGCAGGAAGGAAGTGGCTTCCGGATGGGCGACAAGCCGGGCAGGGGAGTTTTGGGCGATTTCAGGCAGCAGGTCTTCGACAAAGGGCTTGAAGCGTTGATGGATTGAGATTTTTGGCAGCCGGGTGTCTCCGGCCTGTTCCAAGCCGTGGAGCAGGTGAGGGAGCATGTTGTTTTCTTCCAGAAGGGAGGCATGAAAGAAACTTTTTTCCACCCGTCTGCTGTTGATGAGATAGATGTTGCTCACGCCAAGGGTAGTTGCCTGGGAGAGAATGCGTTTCAGCATGATGGGCCGTGGCAGGGCTAGAATCATGCTGGTTTTGGGCTGTGGCGGCAGTGGGCCGTTGAGTTCCACTTGAAGAATGACTCGTTTTTTGTCGATATCCCGGATGGTTGCCCGGCCAAGGGGACCGTTGATTTGGCCCGTTTTAAGTTGATCACCGCATCCGGCCCGCAGGATTTTAAGGATGTGTTCCGCCCGTCTGTCGCTTAAGATAAGCTGGTTATCCTGAAGCTCGGACTGGTCAAAAAGAAGAATATTCATATTACAGACCTCGTTAAATCATCGAAAAATTGATGCTGTTTTTTGGACATTCTGCTGCAAATTTGCACGGAGTCTCGTTCAAGGTTCAAGGTTCAAGGTTCAGAGTTAAGAGGGTACCCGTTATCTCAAGGGCTACCAGCAACCTTGAACCCTGAACATTGAACCTTTTAACCCAGGCCAACTGTCCAGTTTTGAGCAAATTACTTGCCGACAAAGGATTTGCAGTCAATAATAAAAAGTTTTTTACGAGGTCTGTATTATGCTTATATTTTATATTTATAATTTGCTTCAGATCGTTGGCCTGACAATACTTGCTCCTTTTCTTTTCGTCAAAGCAATCCTGACTCCCAGGTATCGTGGCAGAATGCTGCGAAGACTGGGAAAGGGGCTTGTCCGGGATCTGGCCGGTATTTCCTCTGGTCGGCCACGGATATGGATTCACGCTCTGTCTGTGGGAGAGACGGCCTCGGCCCGGTCGATGATTAAAGAGCTGCGGCAGCGGATGCCGGACGCCGTTATCATTTTTTCCGCCACCACAAGATCCGGGGAAGTGTACTGCCGGCGAACCCTGGCCGACTGGGTGGATATATTTGTACCTTTTCCCTTTGATATTTATTGGATCGTTAAACGGTTCGTCCGGCTCATTGATCCTGATCTTTTTGTTTTGATTGAAACGGATTTCTGGCCTAATTTACTCCATATCCTGCAAGCTGCAAACAAGCCGTCCATGCTGGTTAATGGGCGTGTTTCCTCCTCGTCATTTCGTAATTACCGTCGGTTGAAGTTCTTTTTCCGCCCCATGTTTGTTTCTTTTGATTTTTTGGCCATGCAGACGGATGATGATGTCCGAAAAATGGTCAGCCTTGGTGTTGAACCTGAAAAGGTCAAGGCTCTTGGTAATTTAAAATATGACACAATCGTGCCTGTCGCGGCAGCCGGGAAGGTTCTTTTGTCCCGCAGTGATCTCGGCATTCCAGAGAAAAAATTGCTTTGGATTGCGGGGAGCACCCATCCCGGCGAGGAAGAGATTCTTTTTCGAGTTTTTAACAGGGTGCTTGTTAAAATGCCTGAGCTCTTCCTGGTGGTGGCGCCACGCTCGATAGATCGTGGCGATTCTTTGCTGGCCCTGGCTGAAAAGCAGGGGTTGATCGGTTATCTCCGCACTGATGAGCCTAGGGAAAACAGTCAGATTATGATTTTAAATACCATGGGTGAGCTTGCGGCAAGTTATGGTATTTGTGATCTGGCCTTTGTCGGAGCGAGCCTGGTCAGTAAAGGCGGCCATAATCCACTGGAACCGGCCGGTTTCGGCAAACCCGTGTTGTTTGGCCCTTATATGGATGATTTTAGTGAGATCAGCCGGGACCTGTTGCAGGCTAAGGGCTGTCTCATGGTGCATGACGAGGAAGAGCTCTGTGTTGTCCTTGAAAAAATGGTGTTGGAACCTGATTACCGGATCGAAATGGGCAGGAGAGGTGCGGAGTTCGTTCTCCGTCAGCAGGGAGTGACGGAAAAACACCTTGATGTGATAAACCGTTTTTTGAAGAAAAGCGGCTATTC
>JAYEPA010000019.1:0-5708 GCA_034723545.1 Thermodesulfobacteriota bacterium
ATTTTCTCAGATGTGAGGATGAATCCCGACAAAATTTTACCTCTGTATTCGAGGGCCGGAATCATTCTGATTCCGGCCCGCCATGTTTGACGGGGACAGGTTGCGACATCGATTTCCGTCACCTCAAGGTTTTTGTATTCTTTTTTCAGCCGTTTCAGCTCACGGGCTGCAATCAGGCAGCGTGGACAGATCGCGGAACGATATAATGTTATTTTCATAGGATTTTTACCTCTGCCCTTTGCCCCTTTCTTTTTCAATTCAAATTAATCATTGTCTTGATATGATACTGTTCCGGCTGGGAGGGAATATAAATTTCCAGATTATTGTTCCAGCGGCTGACCAGGTGTCGGGTCAGCAGAACGCTCATTCTATTTTTCAGTTGCGCAAGAGTATCATAATGGTGGATAAAATACTCACCATAACTGTTGACCGAGATGATCGCTGATTGCAGCGTGGATGAGTTTTTAACCGGTTTTTTGTCAAAATTGATTACGACAAGAGCCTGGACAATCTGTTCTTCTTCAAGGAGGTCTTCTGCTGAGATACGGGCGAAGTTTAATTTGGGGAAGGTTCGAAGGAGAATGTCAGCAAGAGACTGGATATCGGCAAGGACAATGGGCAGGTATGTCGGGGTGAGGTGAAAAGTTGTTTTTTTGTCAATGATGCCGTTAACCAGCAGCCAGGCAAGCAATTCAAGCAGGCAGGTGTCTTTTTTTATAAGTAGATTTTTGTTTGCCTTGAGCGATTCAATGTCATGTTCTCCCTCAAAAACATAAAAGAAAATCTCATCTCCGGTTTTTGTGATATGAAAGGTGAGATGTTCGCGAACCATGACATCTCTGGAAATGGTGCGCAGGTAGTTAATTTTATGGTTTTTTTTGTCGTAGAACGTATAGAGCTTCCGGCCGAGGATGGAAATATCCCGTTCCGTAATGGTGACTCCGGTTTCGTTTTGAAAGGTTTTTAGTATCAGTCGCAGTCTTTTGTATGTCTCAATGAGATAATCATGAATTCGGGCTCCGGTTTTAATTTGCCGTTTAAAACTCCAGGCATGGAACCCCGTCAGTTTCTCATGCTGATCAGGCAGGAGCTCCCACTGCTTCATCAATGCCATGCTGCCGCTCAGATGTATCGTCTCCCGGGATTTCATGCCTGATACGGCTTTCAGGTACAGACACTGACGAATGAATTTTTCTTCCTTGCGTAATGTCTTATCGTTCCGATAAAAGGTGACGATTTCCCGGGCCAGCAACAGGTAGGGGTCAATCTCCTCAAGCTTGATCATCTCCCGGGCATTGGTCAGCTGTTCCGGGAAGGTAACCAGCTGTTTGATTTTATTTGATAACAGGGGAACGTCATTGCTTTTCTGGTCGAGCAGCAGTTCCAGGTAAGCAAATTTAATAACGGATTTGAAGGGACTGTCGAGAGCCTTGTTCATTTGCCAAAGGCAGGCCCCGAAAATTTCCTCCCTGGGAATTTCCGACAGATAGCCGAGATCAATATAATTATCAGGATTAATCTGTTTCGTCGATATCAACTGAGAAACATAGTCTGAATATTGTTTACTGGTTAAACCGGGTGGAATCAGCCACCAGAGGGGCATTTTGCCGGAAACCAGGATATGGGTTCTGAAAAGTTCGTCCTTTAGGAGCAATTTAAGGGCCGAACCAGCGGATTCTTCCTCTGCGTCGGACGAAAAGCTATTTTCCCTGGTCTGATCAATATCCATGAGAAAGAAATAGATTTCATGGTCATACTCGGCAGCCCATTTTTCGATCAGCCGACATTTTTTTTCGAGCAGATTAAGACCATCTTCGCCAAGTTCTTTACGACGGATGCTGACCCAGTAATCACAGTCTGATTTTTCCGTCTGGGCAATGGTACCGATGCTGCCGATTATTTTAAGGGAGTGGATACAGGGGTTGGGAGAGGTGCTCGACCCTTTTCGAACGGAGAGTGCTGTTGATTCAGGAAAATAGAGGTTGAAAATACTGATGTCCGGAAACGTTTCCGGCAGAAATTGGTGGATCCCGTAAGGACAGCCGGGCTGATCGATAAAGCCGGGCAGATCAGAATAATTTGAGTGCAGCAGATAAGGAATGACCTTAAAAAAGAAAGCCGCCTTGTCTGGATGGAAATGAATGGCCTTGATTTTGCGGCCCTTGTTATAGCGTTGAAATCCTTTTATCCTGGTATTGATGCTGATCATGGGGAATATGATACCACAGGGCGGGGCTTAACGAATAGAAGAATGTAGAATGTCGAATATTTGAGGCGGGGAAGGGCTGATTAACGGCGAAAACGCAGTGTGTTTGCCATGAGCCATGAACCATGAGCTATTAGCCATCAGCCATTTGAATAGCCTCGGCCAGCCGAACGGCCTGAATGGTTTTTTCAACATTATGGACGCGTATAATCGATACTCCCGCCATGACGGCAAGGGCAGCGATGGCCGCTGTGGCACAATCCCTTTGGCCCGGATCGTCGAGTTGCAGGATCGTGCCGATAAAAGCTTTGCGGGAATGGCCAAGCAGCAGCGGGACGCCAAGAGCATTGAATCGACCAAGATGCTTCAGGATGGTGAGGTTGTGTTCCAGGGTTTTTCCAAAGCCGATACCCGGGTCGACGATCATGCGGCTGCGATCCAGACCGTTTCTTTCCGCCCAGTCAAGACGTTCGAGTAGAAAAGTCGAAATGTCATTGATCACATCATCATAACAGGGCTTTTTCTGCATATCGCCGGGTTGCCCCTGCATGTGCATGAGAATGACCGGCGCGTTATGTTTTTTTGCCACCTCGATCATTTGGGAATCAAATCGCAGTGCACTGACATCGTTAATAATGTCAGCGCCGGCCTCAATAGCTTTCTCCGCCACCGCAGCCTTGGTGGTGTCAATGGAGATAGGAGTGGAAAAATGATGTCTGATTGACTCGATGGCCGGAATCACCCTGTTTAATTCTTCAGCGAGTCCCACCTTTGCGGCAAAGGGTCGGGTTGATTCTCCGCCGATGTCGAGAATATCAGCTCCGGCGGTAATCATGTTCTCGGCACGCTGAAGCAGAGTCTCTTTGTTTGCCAGTTGGCCGCCATCGGAAAAGGAATCCGGAGTGACGTTCAGGATACCCATGACGTGCACCTGTTGTTCCAGGTCCAGTGTGTTGTCACCGTAGCAGAGTTTCATGGCGGGAAGATTCAGGGTTAGTATTCAGGTGTTCAGGTAAAAGGTTAAAGGCTGAAGGAAAAGCAAAGAATATCAGATGAAAATTGGAGTCGAATTTTATCCAAATAGCTTATGATGGATCCAATTTTATTGTTTTAACCTTGAGCCTTCGGCCTTCAGTCTATCTAGTGCTTGAACGGAAAGTCAAAAATAGCCTTTATTCAATGTGTTAAGCTCCGATTCTAAAATGAAGGTTTTAGCGTTTAGCTGTTAACGGCTAAAAGCTAATCGCTAACAGCTTTTAAAAAAATCTTCGTCACAAAGAATCGTCCTCAACCCGTGTTCACATTAGGATGGGCACTTTCCGTTCAAGCACTATCTACCGGAACAGTTACGAGTCAGGTAGCTTTGGGAGACGGGTCGTCCCCGGCCGGCGGGTTTTGGGATGAATCCAGGACATTGTTCTTTTTGTCGGAAACGGTCTCAATAGTCGTCTCATCAGGTTCATCGGCCTCAACGGGCGGTGATTCAGGCGCCGGTGTTTTTTCGGCCTGGGTTGGTTTTTTCGGTGATTCTTCGGCAATAAACTCCGGCAGAGCTCCACCGCTCATCAGAAGATCAATATCTTCAGTAACAAGAGTTTCCCGTTCCAGCAGGGCATGGGATATTGCCTTCAGGACGTCCATATGCTCGGAGAGCAGTTTTATGACCTTATCATTGGCCTCGGTCACAATACGTTTAACCTCATTATCAATTTCAATGGCCGTTGTTTCGCTGTAATCCCGGTGCTGGGAAATTTCCCGTCCAAGAAAAATCTGTTCTTCCTTCTTGCCGAAGGTCAACGGGCCGAGTTTTTCGCTCATGCCCCATTCACAGACCATTTTCCTGGCCAGTTCCGTGGCCCGTTCGATGTCATTACCGGATCCCGTGGTAATTTCTCCAAAGACAAGATCTTCAGCCACCCTGCCCCCAAGCAGGATACAGACATTGTTGAGCAAGTACGATTTGGCATGGGTGTACTGTTCCACTGTGGGCAGTTGCTGGGTCAGGCCCAGGGCGCGGCCCCGGGGAATAATAGTAACCTTATGCACCGGATCTGTTCCCGGTAATAGTTTGGCGGTCAGGGCATGGCCAGCTTCATGGAAGGCAGTGATCTTTTTTTCCTTATCGGTAATGATCATGCTGCGCCGTTCCGTGCCCATCATGATCTTATCCTTGGCCTTTTCCAGGATTTTCATGTTCACCTTGTCATCGCCTTGGCGTGCCGCCATGAGTGCGGCCTCATTGATCATGTTTTCAAGATCGGCGCCGGAAAAGCCTGGGGTGCCCCGGGCAATAACTTCCCATTTAACATCATCCGCCAGAGGCACTTTTTTGGCATGGACTATGAGTATTTTTTCCCTGCCACCGATATCAGGAATGGGTACCACGACCTGGCGGTCAAAACGGCCGGGCCTGAGCAGGGCAGGATCAAGAACATCAGGCCGGTTGGTAGCAGAAACAATAATAACACCCTCATTTGACTCAAAACCGTCCATTTCGACAAGGAGCTGATTCAGGGTTTGTTCCCGTTCGTCATGGCCGCCACCAAGACCTGCGCCTCTGTGTCGGCCAACAGCATCTATTTCATCAATAAAGATAATGCAGGGTGCGTTTTTTTTGCCCTGCTCAAACAGATCCCGTACCCTGGAAGCGCCGACGCCGACGAACATTTCGACAAAATCCGAGCCGCTGATTGAAAAAAACGGCACATCAGCTTCACCGGCAATGGCTTTGGCTAACAGTGTCTTGCCGGTTCCAGGCGAGCCCATCAATAGAACTCCCTTGGGAATATGGCCGCCAAGGCGGGTGAATTTTTGCGGTTCTTTCAGAAAATCGATGATTTCCGCCAGCTCTTCCTTGGCTTCATCAATGCCGGCGACATCAGCAAAGGTCACCTTTGCTTCTTCCGCATTCATTCTGCGGTGCCGGCTTTTGCCGAATGACATGGCCTTACCGCCGCCCATCTGCATCTGGCGCATGAAAAAGATCCAGACGCCGATCAGCAACAGCATGGGGAACCAGGAGATGAGGATTGTGACATACCATGGAGTTTCCTCTCTCTGCTTCACCGTGATATTGACCCCGGATTCTCTGAGAAGAGGAAGAAGCTCAGAATCTGACGGCGGTGTGATGACGATGAATTGATTGCCGCCCTGACCTGTGCCGGTAATTTTGTCGGCCTGAATCTGTGCCTGGGTGACTGCTCCTGCTTCCACACTGGACAGGAAATCACTGTAACTGATTTCCGTTTGCTTGGTCTGAGGGGCATTGAACAGGTTGAAGAGCAGGATCATGGTCATGCCAATCACCAGCCACATGGATAAATTTTTATAAAAGGGGTTCAAAAAAAGCTCTCCTTATAAAAGGCTCGAAAGTGAGTAAAAAAAATTGAATTAAGCAATTCAGGATTTTGTAAAACTTTAGGTACACATGAAGCTAAGCATGAAAGACGTAAATTTAAAGTTTTATCTCAAATTATTTGTAAATGCAGGGCTGAATTAGTAT
>JAYEPA010000020.1:0-5698 GCA_034723545.1 Thermodesulfobacteriota bacterium
AAAAATAAAAATTTTAAGGAACTGGAACGGTTGCGCGATGATATTATTACCGATGCTATCCAGGCCGCGTTGCTCGCTAAGAGTATCGACGAGCAGCTTGATTCTAAATGGTTGTCCCCTGCCATTGACGCTGCAAAAAGCAGACTACCGAACCTTGATGAGACGACAATCAGAACATCCGCCCTTCGTTTTACCCGTACTCGGAAACCTGCTCACAGCCGGGAGATTTTCAAAACATTAAAGTCTGCGGCGGAACAGTTACATTTTCAGACTAAAATATCGTGAGTTAGACTCATCATCCCGAAAGACAATAAAGTAGGAGAACAAGATGGAATATAAAACCGGTTCAACAGGCAGGATATTTGCCGTACGTTTTGATGACGGAGATGACTTTCTAGAAGAAATGCTCAAGCTGATCAAAAAAGAAAATATCCGTTTCGGCTGGTTTCACGTCATTGGCGGCCTTCGACAGGCCGATGTGGTCACCGGTCCGAAAGAGCCGGTCATGCCGCCGGAACCGGTCTGGCGCGAAATTGAAGGAGCCAGGGAAACACTGGGCACCGGCTCCATTGCCCGGGACGAAAAGGATGAACCGAAAATTCATCTCCATGCCGCCCTGGGCCACCATGGTGACACCCTCACAGCCTGTGTCCGCAAAGGGACAAAAGTTTATCTGATCCTTGAGGTCTATATTATTGAAGTAACCGGTGTTGATGTTTCCAGACCCTGGTTTGCCGAGGGCGGCTTTAACCGCCTGACTTTTGTATAAGACGATGAAGAACAAGCACTTTGTTTGAGTGAAAAAAATTTACAAATTTATCAAGTAACTGAAAAGGAAACCATACCGCCATGTCAAGCCAGACCACATTTGAGATTGAAGATAAATTTATGGCCCCTTTCTTTATCAAACAAAAAATTTCCATTGAAAAAGGCGACGGAATTTATGTCTGGGATGAGGAAGGCAACAGGTATATAGATTTTACATCAGGCTGGGGCGTTACCTGCGTCGGCCACGCCCAACCGGTCATCACGGAAGCATTGTTGAAGCAGAGCGGAAAAATCCTCCAGAATCCTAATTCCGGCCTCACTTATTCACCTGCCCGCGCCGAACTCCTGCTTCTCATGCAAAAGGTTCTTCCTTCTCATTTATCACGAATTTTCTTTGCAAACAGTGGTGCGGAAGCTAATGATGCAGCTATCAAGCTGGCCCGCAAGGTAACGGGCAGAATGGATGTGATCTCTACCCACAAGAGCTTTCATGGCAGAACCATCAGCACGGCATCTGCCACGGGTCAGGCCGCCCATCGTGAAAAATTTAATCCATTGATGCCCAATTATCGATTCGTTTCCTATGGAGATCCTAAAGACCTGGAAGAGACACTTGATGAAAATGTCGCGGCTTTCATTCTTGAACCGATACAGGGGGAAGGAGGGGTTCATATTCCATCAGGAGAATACCTGAAGAAAGCTGAAAATCTCTGCCGAAAAAACGGAACCCTGCTCATCGCAGATGAAGTCCAGACCGGATTTTGTCGGACCGGGCCGATGTTTGTCACGGAGTCACTTGGAGTCCAGGCCGATTTCCTGACCATGGCAAAAGGCATTGCCGGTGGTTTTCCCTTTGGCGCCTTTGCCATGTCTGAAACAGTTGCGGAAAAGCTTGAGATAGGCGACCACGGCGGCACCTATTGCGGGAATCCACTTGGCTGCGCTGTTGCCCATGCCGTCATCAAATATCTTGTCGACCATAACATTTCCACCAACGTCGACAGGATGGGCCGTCTTGCCATGAAAAAAATGACCCAACTCAAACAGGATTTTCAAGATGTCATAGATGATGTTCGTGGAAAGGGGCTTTTGCTGCTCATTGAATTCAAAAAAGAAAATATTACGACCCATGTCAGCGACGAGTGCTTGCGCAGAAAACTTTTCGTCAGGCAGACCCAGGGTAATGGAATCAGAATATTTCCGGCCTTAAACATTAATGAAGAAGAACTTGATGAAGGTTTGGAAATAATCCGGTCATCGATTGAAACAGTTGTGAACAAAAAAAATGATCATTGATTTTTGAAGATCTCATAAAAACTGTAGAAACCACAGAACACACAGAGTTCACAGAGGCAACCGATTGGAATAAAAAGAATTTCTCTGTGGCCTCAGTGGTCTCTGTGGTAAAAAAAGCTCTTTGCGAAGCCATCATTTTTAACACGGTTAAAAATGACCGACCTTGTTCCTGATCTCTATATAACGTTCTTTCTCTATCTCCTTCATCACGGTCGGAGGAGTCGTAACAAGGGGAGCCAGGACTTTCTTTGCTGGTGAAAAGGCCCCCTGATTTATCATAGTTTCGGCAGCATCAAGCTGGATTTGTATCGCTTTGTCAGGCTGATTCTTCAGCTTATAGCCGTCGGCAAGATACGTTACCAGTCTTGGCTCAACAATAATCTGTTCCTCTTTCTTTTCCGTTCTTCCGTTGATCACCTGCGCGGTCTTGAGAGCATGTTCAAGCTGGAATATGGCCGAGGTGGAGGTGCGACTATCGCCCCAGTTGTCAATATTTGCGTAGATCACCCCAAGCGCCCTGTGATATTGATAAATCTTCTGCAGATGAGAACTTCGGTAGGCCCTGGCCTTGCCCTTGAATATTGAAATCTGGTGCTCCGCCATCATTTTCTTCAGTTCTTCCTGGTCGCCTTGGGAAATATAAAGATCAGCAAGCTTGAGAATGGCATCCGGGTCAGGCGCCTGACGATCCAGGTTTATTGCCAATAGATAATATGTCTCGGCCTGTTGAAAGTCCCCATATCCCCGGTACCGGTCTCCAAGGGAGCGGACCAGTTGCAAAAATGCATCCCTGGGCCAGACACCTTGAGAGGGATCCCTAAAAAGGTCGCCTTTATGAGCCCAATGGGAAAATTTGCTGAAATCATTCTTTTCAAGTTGATGAAGAGCGATAATATCCTGCGCCTCGCGACGTAATGCCGGATCAACAGAAAGTTTTCTGAACTTGTTTCCGACTTCTGAACCGGCAAATTCGCGAGGATCATACATCTGTCGGCTCAGCCCAACGACCGCCAGCGCAAGAAGCTCTTCTCTGTCACGCCGGGATGACCACTTTTTCTCAAGAAGGGCCTGTATAGCGCCCTGCCGGGCCTCAATTATCCAGCCATTTCCCATTAATTCCCAAAGAAACAGAACAAGCCCTTTGTCATCAAGGGCAATTGAGACATCGATTATTTTTTTTCTGGCATGACTGTTGTCAGGTTGTGATTTCAAAACCCGCCGATAATACCCCAGGGCCTTTTGCAACTCTTGGTGATCAAAAAGAAAATCCGCATAATTGACTTCATAAAACGATTGCCGCTTATCATTGAGTTTAATGGCCTTCTGGTAAAAACGCGCAGCCTGGTCGGCAAGACCTATTTGATCATGGACATAGGCGAGATTATTCAGGGTAGCCCCAAAATCAGGACGGATATCCAGAGCATTTTCATAAAAGTGGACAGCCTTGAGAAAAACATTTTTCCGGTCCTGATTATCCTTCAGGGACTCTGCCTTCTGCTGCTGTGTCAGTCCCATGTAGAAGTAAAAATCAGCCTGCCACCTTTTATCCTGCTCATTTTCTGCCTGCCGTGCTCCCAGTTTGAAGAGACGCAAGGCCTGGTCATATTCCCCGACGCCAAGAGCCTGTTTTCCATCTTTTACATATCTTTCAGGTTCTAAGGCTGCGCAGGCTCCTGAAAAGACAAGAAGCAGAAAAAAAATCAGCACAGTTCCCCGGGTGGAAAACGAAAACAGGTATTGTCGAATGTGGATCATCATGGTCTTCCTCTGTTCCATTTTCAAGGCTCCTGAACCGTCCGACCCACGGTACCGGTATATGTTTGTTTAACAAAAGAATTCATAAAAACATGAAGCTCGATAATATTTTCAGGAAGGAGAATTTCGGGTATTGCATCATGCCAGGAGACGGCGTCAACTCTGGGATAATGAAACAGCGTCACATAGCACTGCACCATTCCGACCCATCTGTCACCAATAAGATATGAACCTTCCGGCCTCAGGGTCATGATCCCGGGACTTTTATCCTCATCAACTTCAGCGACAAAAGAAACGTCCAGCACGGACTCAGATCCGACATTCAAAAGCTCCCACTTGAGAGGTAGAATAATTATTTCCCTGGCTGAATCCACATGCACCTCGGCAACCAGGGGAACGGATTTTAAAAAATCCGTATGAAGAGGCTGGATAAATGCCTCAGAATGAAATTGCTTACCAAGTAATTTTTTAATGTCTCCGGTTAGACGTGCCGGATCGTGGGTGGGAAGATCATCCCAGGCCTGATACAGCTGCACTCTGCCAATTCGAGGAATTTCCACCGGGATATTTTCGATGGAAGCGGTAAACAATAAAAACACTGAAGCACCAAAAACTCCGACTTCCTCAATCAAACGCAGCTCAAAAGCCGCATCAACCGAAGATTCAGACGCTGCAGACTTTTCCTTCCATTGAAGAAATCCATAATGCCGGCGGCACTGATCAGCAAGATACCGGGCTATTTCATCCTCAAGCTTTTGCCGCTCGACGGGATCGAAATCATCAAAAACAGTTGCTTCAATAATAAATGATGTCGCCACCAGAGGAGGCTCCGGCTGCGCCAAAAGCCGGGACGGCGCAAAGATCATGATCCAGAGCAACAGCAGGCTGACCCATAAAGTCAGGCCATATTTTTCACCCGGATAAATCATGGACTCACCTCCAAAAATATCGTTTGCAAAGTCTTGTCCGCCGGAACTGTAATGTGTCCGTTGAACAAGGGCATCTCCTGCCCTCTCCGGATCAACTCCAGCTCAATCCTGTCACCCGAGCGAAACTCACTGGTTGCCAGGAATTGTGGGCCAAACTCCCATATCGTAATTAAATTTTTTCGCGCATCTGCTGGAATTCCCAAGCTGATCAAATGATTTTCAAGAACCTGCCTGAACTTTTCTTTATTCTGTTTTTTCAGCACCATTTTCGCGTCGTTTTCGGCTGCGCCGATAAAAACAGCCTGTCTTCTAAAATCATTAAGTATGTATGTTTGACCATGATGAGTTATGCGAAGATCATAAGGATTCTTCTCTTCATCTCCAACCTTGGGGAGCTTTTGCAAAATCATGCCGGATGGAATCAAACGAATTAGACGAAAAGTCTTTGAGGTAAAATCAGCAGGCACACGCAGATAAATATTAGACCATGGCTTGAAATTGAAAGATTCTTCAAATTTTTTGGGCAGATAGCCGCCGGGTTCAGTGATATCAAAGATCAAATCTGTGCTCCGGGTACGAAAAAAGAAAGGCTTTCCGGCAACCCGCTGATAGGAAGTTACCTTCTGGGGTTTAAGAAAAAGGTTGCTGTCGGCTGATACTTCCACCACAAACTCTGCATCCCCTGGCTTGGCGCCCTCGTAAGAAAGATATATCGATGATGTCCCCAGGTAGAGACAGGCGAGCAGCAGGGAGGAAAAGACAAGATATTCAGTAAAAGCCGGTCTGCCTAAAAAACGCTGCGCAAGGGATATCTCTGCCGTGTCGAGTCCCCAGTTGAGCCAGGACTGCAACAGTTTCCACACCCCCCAGACACTCAGTGTACCACCGACAAAAGTGGTCTCGGTGACATAGAGATGGAGATGCCTGTAAAACCAGATCATGCCGAAAAC
>JAYEPA010000021.1:0-3600 GCA_034723545.1 Thermodesulfobacteriota bacterium
TTGTAATAGATACCGCTTTTTTCCACTTATTCCTATATCAAATGGCATAAAGTGGAAATTTATTTCCGCATATCACTTTTCTGATTATTTTTTCTTCTTATTGTGATATTAAGCTATGCGATATGGAAAAGGAACCTAAATTCCGACCAAATCCAAAAAACAAATTGATGGATCAGGTGCATGGGGTCATGCGGTATCATCATTATGCCTATCGCACCAAATTGATCTAAACCAAATCAATATAAAAAAAATTACTTGAGCTGTTAGCTGTTATTAAAAACAGATCTCCGTTTCTAACTTTCACAAGAAGCATAAAAAACCTTTATCAAAAATAAGTCAACCCTCAAAAGCCCCCTTGACAAGTGTTGTAATTCTTGACAACGACTCTTGTGTTGTTGTTTTGTCCAACATGAATGCCGAATTACCGATCAGGGAACGTCACATTCTTTCTGAGAACGCTTTTGTGGAAATGGTTGTGTGGCAGCTACCCACGCCCCTTTCAGGCAGTGACCACAGCTTTAAATACCGGTTAGCACTTGTAGTAGATTGTGAGTGTGTACTGCGTTACGACAACGAATCAGGAAAAGGAAACCACAAGCATATAGGGAAAGACGAAAGCCCGTATACTTTTACAACGCCGCAGGCGCTGCTGAAAGATTTCTGGAGTGATGTTGACAAATGGAGGGCTTAAAATGAATATTGTAACTTTGGGGATTGCGTCCCGGGATCAAAGCAACAAACGATTTTTCGATGCATTGGATGGAAAACAACAGGGAGCGTTTATCAGCTTCGAATCACCGGCTCTTCTTTTCAAGACCCTGTCGGGCAAACGATGGGAACTTCTCAAAGTCATGACCGGTGCGGGGCCAATGTCAATTCGTGAAGCGGCACGCAGATCAGGAAGGGATGTAAAAGCGGTGCATAGGGATGTTCATGTTCTTTTGAAGGTCGGCATCCTGCAAAAGACCCCAAAGGGCCGTATTGAATTCCCTTATGATGCCCTGCAAGTGGATTTCATGTTGCAAGCTCAAGCTGCCTAAAAAAAATCACACATCGTTAAACACCGTGTGTTTCCACCAGATCAAGGTAGAACAGACCTTCATCGGGCCTACCGTGCTTGATGCAGCCATTGCCATAGATTACACATTTTCTGGTCAATTCTGTTCTGGTCAGTCTTTCCTGTTCAGGGTTCAAATCCGTCTCTTCCAGCAATTTCAAAATGGCCTGAACCCGAAATCGATCCATGCCGGTTCTATACTGGAAGGAAACCTCGTCCGGACGGCCACCGTCCTTTAGGGTCAGGGGTTTATCAATTTTCAGAAAAGGAAAGCGGACACTAACCCGCAGCCAGAAATCATAATCCTCGCAGCAGGGAAGGCGTTCATCAAACAGGCCCACCTCATTAAAAAGCGCTCGTCTCACCATCACGGTTGACATGGAAACCGCGCAAAGCGGCAGACAATCGGCAAAAATATGGCCACCAGGCTTACGATGCTTTTTTTTCTGGTTGAGCAATTTGCCCCGCCGGTACCAGATTTCATCCGTGTGGGAGATGAGATATTCAGGTTTTTCAGCCATGACCTGCGCCTGGACTTCAAGTTTAGCGGGATCAAACCAGTCATCCGAGTCAAGAAAAGAGATGAGATCATGTTTTGCCGCCTCAAAGCCCCTGTTACGGGCCGCAGCCGCCCCCCTGTTCTCCTGCCGGATATATCGAACATCCGGATAACCGGCCACCAGCGCCCCGGTGTCATCATCCGAACCATCGTCAACTACGATCAGCTCAAAATTGGAATAGCTCTGCACCATCACCGAATCAATGGCCTTTTTCAGCAGTTTTTCCCGGTTGTATGTGGGGATAATGACAGTGATGGGTTCCATATAGCTCACCGGCTGGCTCTGGCACTTCATGACACCAGAAATTGTAAGATCGTCCGTAAAAATCCCCCCCTAACCCCCCTTTTTCAAAGGGGGGGGAATGAACGATTTTTTACCCCTCTTTGAAAAAGGGGATAAAAGAACTTTTGATTGGTTCAAACATGATGGCAAGTGAGCGAACTCAAAAGTCGCGGACCACTAATCAAGATAACGAATCTCGCCGCTGTACTCGACAATGGTTCCGGAATCCGCCAGGGAAAGGATCAACCCTCCGTCCTCGGCCAGACCGAGGACCGTGGCTTCATATTGCGGATCTTCTTCAACGTTAAAGCCGAACTCAACCCTGCGGCCAATGGTGTCGCTTAACTGCCGCCAACGAGCCAGAAGCAGAGAACCCTGGCCACCTTTTGCGGCGCCATCCCTTTCGCGCAGCAATCGACTCTCGTCATAATGCAGCAAACCGATATTCCAGGATAATTTTGCCAAAAGCTCCATTGCCGCCTGATTCATATCAAGATCATTGGCGAGGTGTGGACGCATTGATCCGGCAATGGATCGCAGTTCAGCCGGGAACTGTTCATTATTGACATTAATTCCCATGCCAATGAGAATATATTCCTCTCCGGAATGCCTGCCAATACTGCTTTCCGTAAGGATCCCGCCAATCTTCCGGCCGTGAACCCGGACGTCATTGACCCATTGGATCCGGCCGTCAATATCATGGTGGCGGACAAACTCGCAACAGGCTACACCGGCGGCCAGGGGATAGAGCCGACTGATCTCGGGCAGCAGGGTATTCACCAGCACCAGCACCAGCCAGAGACCGCCTTCGGGTGCATGCCAGTAACGGCCGAACCTGCCCTGGCCGTTTTCCAGGCAGTCCGCAAGAATTACCGTGCCGCTGGGAAAAGAGAGGTTTTGTTCTTCATGATCCAAAATCAAACCGCGGGCATGATCCATGCAGCGATCCAGACGATCAAAATGATGAATCACTGATCCGACAATGGCGCCGTAGCGAAAAATCTGATCGGCAACATCTTTAGAAAAATGCTGCCGACGATAGGAAAGTTCCTGCTGGAGAGTAAAATGTTGAAGAGAGGAGGGAGGCAAAGACGCAACTAGTCCCATTCCGCCTTGACCCTGGTAATGATTTTCTTAATAATCGGCAGTTTATCCGGGGAACAGATGCCGACCAGGGGTTCATTCTGCTCCACGGTGACGCCGGGTTTAAAATAAACGGAATGAATAATACCCGGTACTCCCTCGTAAAAAATCGGAGTATCCCTTTTCATCAGGGACATGGTGAGAATCTCGTCTCCGGGATTCACCGTGACCGACCGCTGCCCGAATTTTTCTATGCGGGACTGAACATCAAGAGAAAAAAAGTACTTTGCCCGCTCGGGCGCATGAAAAGGCTCAAGCACCTTATGAAGAAGCGATTCAATAATTTCTTTTTTCTTCAGTGGGTAGCGGATTGTAATCACCCTTTCCCCTGCCTCGACGAACTGTCCTTCAAGATCGGCGCGGATGGACGATATCACTCCACTGGTTTGGGAATAAGTGATTTTATCATTGCCCTCGCGATGGAGAACGTAGAGTTTCGTGCCGGGAATATGGTGCCATTGACCACTGGTTCCTTCCACCTCTTCATCCTTGGACACATTAAAACGAATCTGTCCGGTATGGATGGTGTGAATGTCCACGTATCCGTAGGGATCGGCG
>JAYEPA010000021.1:3700-19789 GCA_034723545.1 Thermodesulfobacteriota bacterium
TTGACAATTGCGGCCTGCAGCCGTTTTTCAAATTCCGCGTTGGACAGAGGATTGCCGGCGCTGATTTCGGCATTGAACTCATCGATTGAATCACGATCAAGAAGATGTTTCAAATACCATTCATACTCCAGAGGAAAATGATGGCCGCAATTCTCGCAGACGCCGCAGAATTCACCGTAAAGGTCTGGAACCCAAAGATCCCTACAGCCGGATTTTTCCGCATTGGGACAAGTCACGGTTCTGTCCACGTTGGCAAGAGGACTGGTATAGGTATCCCCGAACTCCGGCTCCGAACCGATCTGAGCGCTGACAGGCAATTGCTTGACTCTCTTCTCTTCAGTCTTGCGGGAAACAAATTTATAGGCGGCGCTGAACGGCGCGGTCAGCTGTTTCAAAAAGACCGAGCTTTCGCTGGAGACATCCTGAATCACCTGTTTCATCTGCTTTTGCTGACGCCGCAGCAAATCGTAGCGGAAACTGTAAAAAAGCTTGGATGATTTCTGCTGCAACCGCTGGACAAAAGAGTCCATTTTGGTCGGTCTGCCGCCAAAGGACTCTCTGGCCATTTCCCGGTATTTCCTGGAACGAAACTGAAGAAGCCTTTTGACCTCATCCCTGTTCAAATCCCAGGAAATGTCAATGTTCGGCTCTTCCTCATTGGAATCACCTGACTTTTTCATTTTAAGTTCATAGGCACGAAATGCCCGTAAACTCTTGGTTTTCAAAACCACCTCGTCCGTGGCCCGCATCATCTCATACTTTAGACGTTTGAAAAATGAAAAATCATCGTGTCTGGCACCCAGAACAGGTTCCTGAATGACACGGTCAATACTACCGAGCTTCAGGTTATCCTTGGCCGTGATGCGCAGTTTGGTAGCACAAGCCTCAATGAGCTTCTTGGGAACGTTATCTCCCTCACGGATCTTTCCCTCAATGGCTGCAGCCCCTTCCGGCGAAATAACAGAGTAATAACCATGGGAACACATCAGTCTAAAATCTGACAAACCGATGGCCTCAGCGCCACCGGATCCTCCCTCCGAGATTACGGAAATCATGGGGACGCGCAATTTTGTCATAACAAAAAGATTTCGGGCTATCTGCTGAGCCGCTCCCGGATACTCCTCTACAGGAAAGGAACCGGGAGTAAATATGTAAAAATGGATGGGAATACCTTCTGTCTGGGCGACACGCATATAACGCAGGGCTTTTTCATTTCCCCACGGTTTGCTGCAGCCGCCGTTACGATACTCCTCACCACATCCTTTTTCATGACCGATGACCATGACCTGCTGGGTAAAAACCTTCTTTTTTATCCGGCGCAGTATCGTAGCCTTGGCTGCCACCATGGACGGGTCTATATTTGTTTCTTCTTCACCGCCGAGTTCCGTGTAGTCCTCATAGACATTTTCCAGGACATCCTTCAGGGAAAAACGCAGGGGACTGCGAACAATACGAACCCGATCCATGGGGGTCAGATTTTCCTCGTACCGGTCTTCCAGAAACGCAATACCTTCTTCCAGCGTGTTGACCTGATCCAGCAGCTCGTCATCGGAAAAATCGTAATACGAATCCCGAATATGCTCAAATTTGTCCTGAAAACTGGCGATATTTCCCTGGTCCGCACTTTCCTTGACCTGGGTCAGATACTTAATACGCTCTTCGCACTTCAGGAGTCTTTTTCTTATATCTTCCATATTTTTTAAAGAGAAAAAGGGTGGAAAACATTCTGCAACCTCCGGGATGCTATCCGGTTAACATGGCCACCTGATTTCTCTGAATATCATTAGCTAAGGAATGTACATTAAGCGTACGTTCCTGATTTAAAATGTAAGGAGATTATCTATATTTTCCTTCAAGTAGGGCAGATTCGTCATGATCGATTCTCCCTTGCCGTTCTTGCCTTCAATCACCACATCTTCAAGAAAACGGCGTCCCCGTGCTTTAGCCTCATCCATGGAGTCACCCCAGACAAGGGCTAAGGCCAGATTCGGGTCATAATCATTTGGAATCACATAGGGCCGGTCAAAAGGGACATGGGTATAGACGGCAGACCAGTCATGCTGGGGAAAAGTAAAGCGGGAAATCGTGCCGATCCACGGACGAAATCCCCGATGAGTGTCCTCGGCAACAACCCGGAACTCAATACAGGCGCCTTTATGAGTAATCTGTTTCTGACTATAGCCCATCTTCTCGCCCAGGGCGAGACGGATTTGCTCCCTGATCAGGTTCGGCTGTTTATTTCTCAGGTAACTGATCCGGGCGGAAATATCATTTTCAACCTGAATCCTTGTATTGACCTCGAGCAGATAGGGCTGGCCGGACCGGCTGACAATCCACTCCCAGGTGCCAACATTATCATATCTGACATGGGATGCAAGTTTTAGAGAATATTCAACAATTTTATCCAACACAGCATTGGAATCAAAATCATAAGTAAAGCAGCTGGAATCAAATCCCGGCGACGCTTCAAGACGTTTCTGGCGCCCGGTGCTCTGGATGGTACAATTTCTGGTGCTGAAATGAACCCGCTCGCCGTGACGGCTGCAGACGATCTGTACCTCAATATGATTGTAGTCACGTAAACACTGTTCGATCAGGACACCGCCATCGCCAAACTGCCGCTTGGCATAATTCTGAACCTGACGGTAGATTTTCCTGAACTGCTCAATCTGGTGAACCTCTTCAATGCCCATACCGCCGCCGCCGGCCGCAGCCTTGACCAGAATGGAAGGATCCTTAATCTGCTGCTCCTTCTGGTCCATGAGGAGATCTTCGGCAATGGCCTCCGCCTCCATCTCATTGTAAATCGGCGCATCCGTCCCGGGAATCGTCGGAATATTCAGTTTATTCGCCACCCGTTTCGTGTTGATCTTGTCGCCAAGATCCCTGATCACTTCCCATTTCGGGCCGATAAAGGTTAATGGCCTGTCCCGCACCGTAACCCGGCGGGCAAAACGAAAATCCTCGGAAAAAAAACCGTATCCGGGATGAATGGCCGTGCATTTTGTATGATCGGCAATGGCCAGAATATCATTCGGGTCGGTGTAACTTGAAATACGCCAGACCTTATGCCGCTGAGACTTCTCGTCAAGATGGCGGCGGACATGTTCGGAATCTTCATCGGCGGACGTGTAAACAATCACGTAATCCAGGCCAAGGCTCTGACAGGCATTGGCGATTCTGATGGCAATTTCACCCCTGTTTGCGATTAAAACCTTTTCTTTCAAGCTTATCCCCGGTTATTAGAAAGTAACTGTTCAGGTAGAACTACAAACTACTCTGAAAGCATCACTTTCCACTTGTGATTTTCAAACGAGACATTTATAAAGATAGTATACTGTTTCAACATAAACAATACGATAGATACTTTATCCTAACTCTGCAGCGAGAGCAACCTGATAATCTTTCAAAAAATTCTCCTTTTGTCAAGGAGACTATTCGAGAATAAAAAAATTTTCTTAAATTGAGGTCTTTAAAAAAACAAGCATAGACTTCGAGAGTTAAACAACAGACATTCTCGGACAGCCTCATCGAGAGCTTTTCCTTAAATTCACAATATGGATGAACAAAAACACTCTTCCGACTCCCAGAATTCTCTTTTCAAACGAATCCTCTACGCTTTAGGCATAACAAAACCTCCGGACACAACCGAGGACCTTGAGCAGGAAATCCAGGAACTTATTGAAGAAGGTGAGGAACATGGGTTGATCAGCCGCCAGGAAGGCGAGATGATCAGCAGCATTTTTGATTTCAGGGAAACCCTGATCCGGGAAATAATGACGCCAAGCAGTGATATCATCAGTGCTTCGTCCACCATACCAGTGAATGAAATTGTCGAATTAATAAGAAAATATGGTTTCAGCCGCATTCCGATCTACTCCGAAAACCCGGATCACATCATCGGCATTCTCCACGCGAAAGATCTTCTGATCAGCGGCTGTTCGGAATCATCGAATTTACTCGAGTCCATGGTTAAACCAATTTTTCTTGCCCAGGAAAATCAAAAAATCACCACATTACTGCGGGATTTTCAATCTAAAAATACCCATATGGCCATTGTCACCGACGAGTTTGGCAGTATTCGCGGACTGATCACCCTTGAAGACGTGCTTGAAGAAATCGTCGGCGAGATCGAAGATGAATCCGACAAACCGGAAGAGCAATGGCATTTAATCGACGAACATACTTTGATCACCTCCGGCAAGGTCAACCTCGAAGAAATCGAAATTTTTTTTCATGTCTCCCTTCCTGACGGTCCCTATGAGTCTATAGCCGGTTTTATCATCGACAAGTTTGACCGTGTGCCGGAAACAGGGGCGGAAACAACTTTTCAATCCCTGACCTTTACGGTTCTTTCAGCCAGCAAGAGACGAATTGAAACCATCAAAATCCATCAGGATGTTTCAGGTCTGACGTAAACACAGACCTCGTAAAAAACTTTTCATTATTGACCGTAACCCCTTTACTGGTAAGGAATTTGCTCAAAATTGGACCGTTGGTCTGGGTTAAATGGTTCAGGGTTCAGGGTTCAGGGTTCAGGGTTGTTGAAACCCTTGAGGTAACGTGTACCCTTTAACTTTGAACTTTGAACTTTGAACGATACTCCGTGCAAATTTGCAGCAGAATGTCCAGAAAACAGCATTAATTTTACGATGATTTAACGAGGCCTGAAACATTTACAATTTATTGGCTTTAGCACTGATTTAACTCCAACCCGAATGTTTACGGTCTGACTTCATAATGAAAAAACTGAAACCAGCCGGCACAGCGCTTTTGACGGCTGTCCTGCTTTATCTTTCTTCACCGGGTCCGGGTTATGGTTGCCTTGCCTGGTCGGCACTGCTTCCCCTGCTCTACCTCTGCCAAACAGAAAAACCAGCTCATGCCGCCCGGTGGGGATTTATCAGCGGATTTTTATACCATCTGGTTCTTCTGTACTGGATCGTCATCGTCCTTGGCAAATACGGCAATCTTCCCCTTTGGCTCACCCTGCCGGCCCTTATCCTGCTGGCCGCTTACATGGGGCTTTATCCGGCAATTTTTTCGGCTATCATGAGCTGGTCCATGCCTGTTGTTCCACCCGTCTGGACGGCGCCCCTGCTCTGGGTTTCTCTGGATTATGTCCGCGGTCTCCTGTTTTCCGGTTTTCCCTGGCAGGATCTCGGCTACTCCCAGTTTCTTTTTCCTGTAGTCATTCAGATCGCCGATCTGGCCGGTCATCACGGAGTCACTTTTCTTATCGTGCTGGTCAGCAGTCTCCTGTTTACCCTGCTGACCTCCGCTTCATCCCTGAAAACGGGGCAAAAATCAAGGAAATGGCATCATGTCGTGCCGGCTCTTTGCCTCATTGCCGCCGCATCCGTGTACAATCAGCAACGGCTGAAGCAGATTTCAACCGATATGAATGAAAAAACAGTGAAGCTGGCTGTTATCCAGGGCAACATTGAACAGGATCAGAAATGGCTGCCGGAAAACACGAAAAAAGCACTGGACAACTATATTGATCTTTCAAAAAAATCACTGGCCGCGCAGCACGCCGACCTTCTTATCTGGCCGGAGACCGCTCTACCGTTCTGTCCGGTTGACCACCCCCTTTTCACGGAATTAATTGAAGATCTGATTCTGGAAAACAAAGTCAACCTTCTCTGCGGAGCGCCCATGTACATCATTGACAACTCCTCAAACATAACAATTTATAACAGTGGCCTGCTGGTAACAAAGGAGGGAATCGATGATCTCTATTTCAAACAGCATCTTGTTCCTTTTGGCGAATATATTCCTCTACCGAATCTTCTGCCTTTTCCCAAACCACTGGTGGAAACCATGGGAAATTTCAGCGCCGGAAAATCAGTCCGACCGCTGACAAGCGGCATCATCCGGGCCGGAACACTGATCTGTTACGAATCAATCTTTCCGGAACTTGCCAGGAAAACAGTTCAAGATGGGGCCAATCTCCTGGTCAACATCACCAATGACGCCTGGTTTGGACGCTCCAGCGCCCCTGTTCAACATTTTTCAATGGCCGTGCTTCGCGCCGTTGAAAACCGACGGAGCTTGGCCAGAGCAGCAAACACCGGCATCAGTGGCTTTATTGATCCGGCAGGTCGAATCATTTCACAGTCGCCCCTGTTTACAACATATTACCTGAATGCAGAAGTTCCGCTTCTTGAAAAATTGACCTTTTTCAGCCGTTACGGGCATCTCTTCCCTAAAGCTTGTTGCCTTCTTCTCATCCCTGCCCTTCTGCTGATCCGACGACAAAACAAAAAAATATTGGTTTGATACGTTGAAATGATTATATTAATTATTTGTAACTATTCAGCTGCACTCCATCTTCATCCATTTTGGTCTTCTCGAATAGCACCAGTATGCTTCAAAGCCCCAGGTAAGCGAAGACTCCGAATGAACGAATATGAAGCACATCTGAACAGTTACAGTCTGGCGTAAAGGGTAATTTTCAGCCTGCGCTGAATAGTTACAATTATTTGTACAAGTTCACCAGCAAACCCATTGAACAAGTTCAACAAATAAAACCAATCAAACCAGTAGAACCAATTAAAAAAGAGGCCAACCATGTCAGCAGAACTCAAACAGAAACTTGCAAATATCAGAGCCCGCCTGAATACCCTTCAGGAGCATCTTTGAGTTAGCTGACAAGCAGGAAAAACTGCAAAAACTTGAGCATGAGACCACAAATCCCAATTTCTGGAATGACACGCAAGCAGCCCGCCAGACACAACTGGCCATCAGCCGCCTGCAGTATCCTATAGAGGGTTGGCATTCCTGCAGCAGTACCATGGAGGATGCCGAAATTCTTCTTGAACTGGCGATGGATGAGCATGACGAGGAAACAGAGAAGGAAACTTCGCAGATCATTTCCCGTCTCGAGACTAAGCTTCAGGATTTTGAAATAGAATGCATGTTCTCCGGCGAGCATGATGCAAACAATGCTATGCTGACCATCCATGCCGGTGCCGGTGGCACAGAGGCCCAGGACTGGGTCGACATGCTATTACGCATGTATCTTCGCTGGTCCGATGAAAAAGGATTTTCTACCAAAATCCTTGATCTCCAGCCTGGTGACGAGGCGGGTGTCAAGAGCGCGACCATTATGGTGACTGGCCGTTATGCCTATGGCTTTCTCCGTTCGGAAATGGGCATCCACAGGCTGGTCCGCATTTCCCCCTTTGATGTTAACGGCCGGCGCCACACCTCATTCGCCTCTGTTTTTATCTTTCCGGAGCTTGACGACAATATCGATATCGACATCAACGAAAAAGATCTGCGCATTGATACGTATCGGGCCAGCGGAGCAGGCGGCCAGCATGTCAACAAAACCAGTTCGGCCATCCGCATCACTCACCTGCCGACCAAAATTGTCGTCCAGTGTCAAAATGAGCGTTCCCAACATCGCAATAAGGATATTGCCATGAAAATGCTCACGTCCCGCCTCTATGAAAGAGAAAAAAAACTGCAAAAGGAAGAGCAGGAAGAACTGCATGGAGATAAAAAGAAAATCGCCTGGGGCAGCCAGATCAGATCCTATGTCCTGCATCCCTACCGTATGGTGAAGGATCACCGGACAAACTGTGAAATGGGTAACGTGGACAGTGTTCTTGACGGAAACCTGGAACCGTTCATCAAGGCGTTTTTGCTCTGGCAGCATTAAAGCAGACCTCGTAAAAAAACTTTTTGTTATTGACTGCAAACCCTTTACCGGCAAGAAATTTGATCAAAAATAGAAAGTTGGTCTGGGTTAAAAGGTTCAGGGTTCAGGGTTGCTGGTACCCTTGAGATAATGGGTACACTATGTCCAGAAAACAGCATCAATTTTACGATGATCTAACGAGGTCTGTATTGGTTTAACTGGTTGAATCGGTTCCCTCAGAGATCCATTTTTTCCGCTCCAGCCATAACCTGCCACCATGGACAAACCTATTAACTCGGAACTTTTGAATCAATGCGCCAAATGCGGCGCCTGCACCTCGGTCTGTCCTGTTTACCGGGTTACCGGCCGTGAATCGCTGACCGCCCGAGGAAAGATCCATATCCTTTCCCGCCTTGTTGCTCCGGATTCCGCAGTTTATAGTGATATCCTTTCCAAATGCCTTCTGTGCGGCGCCTGTTCCGAAGTCTGCGCCCGCGGGATCGACATTACTAAATTGCTCATTTCAGCCCGTTCCAGTCTGCCGACTCGATCCGACAAACATTTCCTGGCAAAACTTTCCACAATCAAGAGCCTGGGCTCCCCTACCCTGCTTTCCGGGCTGTCTTCTTTCGCAAAAATCGCCGGAAAAACTCTTCGAAAACTTCCTCTCGACAGCGGCCTGCGCCGAAAACTGTCCTTTCTGGATCCGGACCTGATCACTCAATCTCAGACCAGGAACCAGAACCTTCTGGTCCGACTTCAGCCCCAAAAAAGCAAAAAACAACCCACGGAATTTGCCTATTTTGCCGGCTGCCTGGCCATGCATCTTTATCCGGATATTGCTTCAAGTGTTTTTTTTCTGGCCGAGGCCTTGCATTCAGGGAAAATTGACAAACCGACAAATCAGGCCTGCTGCGGTCTGGCAGCCATGGCCGGAGGAAACCTTGATGAGGCACGCAAACTTGCTAAAAAGAATATCAACGTCTTTTCCTCCCATTCCCTGCCGATCCTGACCTCCTGCGCTTCCTGTTTCAGCCAGCTGAAAAAATATCCCGATCTTTTCTCTCACGAGCCGCGCTGGTACGAAAAGGCAAAAAAATTCAGTGGCAGAGTTGTGGAATTCTCCTCTTTTTTTCATGAAAAATTAAAGAATGATTCCGCTTCTCTTCTATCGGATTATCACGATATCAACAAAAAATCCGTTTACTATCATGATCCCTGCCACCTGCGGTTCGGCCGCCATCAGATTTTCAGCGAACCACGGCAACTGCTGACAGAAATAACCAGGCAACCACCAGTGGAACTTCCTCTCGGCCCTCAATGCTGTGGACAGGGAGGACTTTTTCACCTGTCCCATCATGATCTTTCCAGTAATATTTTTTCCCACCTTCTCGATCAAATTGGTCAAACCACGGCGAAGACCATTGTGACCACTTGCAGCGGTTGTCTCCTGCAATTGCAGCAGGGCCAATCCTCCAGCAAAAAAACATACCAGGTGGAACATCTGGCCTGTTACCTCTCGGATTTCATCACAGAATATCCTTGAAAGCTGTTTTTGATCCTGATAAAGATTGTCATGAAGCAGCCTTTCAGGTTGACATTACCTCGGAGAATGATAAACTCGAAACGATTCCTGAAAATAAAAACATAAAAGGATAACAACATGAAACGACTCATCATTTTCTTTACCGGCACTTTTCTCTTTTTCTCATTCGTCACATCTTCCGTGGCTGAGATAGACTGGAACATCAGTTCTGATTTCAAAACAGACTCAACTCCCCTTGACCTGGCCAGCTCACTGGATGGAAAATTCATCTTCACTCTGAGCAAAGGCAAGGTCGATATCCATTCCAGTGACGGTAAACTTAAAGGCACCATTGAGGTGGATCCGGACATGGACAACATCTCGGTATCCGGGCTTGCACTGGCTGGAATTGAAGCAAAAATATATCTCAGTAGTAAAAAAAACCAGCGCGTCCAGGAGATCAGTTATGCTTTTATTGTTCAGATCAATACCAAGAACTCTCCTTTTCTCGGTAAAGAGGCTGCCCAGGTTGAAGTAGTCGTTTTCAGCGAATTTCAATGTCCACACTGCAGTAGGCTGGGACCGCTCTTTGGGCAGACTCTTGAAAACAATCCTGAAACCGTTAAAATCGTCTATAAAAACTTTCCCATTCGAGGTCACAACAACGCTAGACCGGCGGCCCTGGCGGCCCTGGCAGCTCATGAGCAGGGTAAATTCTGGGAATATCATGATGAACTGTACGCGAATATGCGTCAGCTTGGCCCAAAAAAATATCAGGAAATTGCTGAAACCCTGGAACTTGACCTGGAAAAATTCAAAAAGGACCAGGCTTCCCCTGAAGTGACAAAACAGCTTGAGAGGGATATGCAGGATGCCAAGCAGGCCGGTGTCCGAGGTACGCCGACTATTTTCATTAATGGCAGGAAACTGAAAGATCGGAATATCGTCAGCGTCCAGAAACTCATTGACGAGGAACTGGAACGGCTTGGGAAAGAATAAGGTATTGATTAATGCCGTTAACTGCAGGGTAAGATTTCAAAAAGAATCATTTTTTTGCCACTAAATCCACAAACTACACAAAAATAAATGTGATTACCAACGAACTTCAGCCATAATTAGGCACGGTGCTGTAGGAGCCCGGCCCTCCGGGCGATAAAGGGTAATGTCTTTGCTCAGATTCCCTTATCGCTCACAGGGGTGAGCTCCTACGTATCAAACTATTCGTACCCCACCCTACGTTTTTCGGTAGCTATTCCATGTGAGGCTGAAGATTAGTTGTAAACACAAAAACAAAAGAAGAAATTTTGTGTTTTTTCGTGGTGTTCGTGGCTGAAAATCTCATTTCGCTTCAATTAATGACACTATGTCGTAGATAAAAAAACCAGAACGAAAAGTACTGTTCAATTGACAACTGAAATCAGCAAAAAACTGGACTTTTCCAGCAACGAATCGGCAAGCCTGCTCTATGGACACCTGAATTGCAACCTGCAGGCCATTGAAAAGGAAACAGGGGTGACGGTCAAGGCACGCGGCACGTCATTAACCGTTACCGGCCTGCCCCATGAGGTGGATGTTGCAGCGGCGACGTTAAGACAAATTTACGAACTGATTGGAACCGGCTATCCCATCTATCCCCAGGATATCACGTATGGCATTAACATTCTGGAACGGTCTCCCAATACCAACCTAAAAAAAATCTTTCTGGATAAAGTCTTTATTACAGCAAAGCAGAAAATCATTTCACCCAAAAGTGTCAACCAGAAAAAATATATAGAAGCCATTCGCAACAATGATATTGTTTTCGGCATCGGGCCGGCCGGTACAGGCAAAACCTATCTGGCGGTGGCCATGGCGATCGCCGCTTATACCAATAAACGTGTCGATTCCATCATTTTGACCCGACCCGCCGTAGAGGCAGGAGAAAAACTGGGCTTTCTGCCGGGCGACATGGCCGAAAAAATCAATCCCTATCTCCGGCCCCTGCATGATGCCTTAAATGAAATGCTGGGCCGGGAGCGTTCGGCCGACCTGATCGAAGAGGGCGTTATTGAGATTGCTCCCCTGGCATTCATGCGGGGCAGGACGTTAAATAATGCCTTTATCATCCTTGATGAGGCCCAGAACACCACCCAGGCCCAGATGAAAATGTTTCTGACCAGAATGGGATTCAATTCCCAGGTGGTCGTTACCGGTGACATTACTCAGGTTGACCTGCCCGGCTCCAAAGCCTCCGGACTGATTGTCGCCTCCAGGATTTTAAAAAATATCAAAGGAATTTCTATTAACTCTTTCACCCATGCCGATGTTGTCCGCCACCCCCTGGTCCAACAAATCATCCTGGCCTATGAAAAGAAGAAAAAAGGATAAAACCTGTCAATCGCGATAAAAGGTTCAAGGTTCAGGGGTTCAAAAGTTTTGACCCTTTGACCCTTTGCCCCTCTAAACAAACAAGCCAACAAAATCCATGTCTGTATACATCACCGACGAGACAGCTGATAAATGTCTCAACATCTCCCATATCAACAAGACAGCCGGACAGCTTCTGAAACTCTGTAAACTACAGGACAGCGAGCTGAGTATTCTCCTGGTCGGTGACTCCCGCATGGCGGAACTCAATGAATCCTATCGCCACAAAGCAAAACCGACCAATGTCCTGTCGTTTCCCATGAGCGATGAACAAGCCGCTGAAGACGGTCTGCTTGGCGATATCGTTATATCCGTGGATACAGCACGCAGGGAAGCTCGACAAAATAAAATCACACTTCACTCCCGCGTTACAAAACTGTTAATTCACGGGCTGGTCCATTTACTGGGCTATGACCATGAACGTTCTGAAAAAGATTATCTTCTCATGGAAGAAAAAGAAAAAATATTATTCGATCAATTACTCAATCTGCAAAGGAGAAATCCCATGACCATACTCGCCATAAATGTCGATCACGTTGCAACCCTGAGACAGGCACGCGGCATTGACGAGCCCGATCCCGTGCTGGCGGCCGGAATCTGCGAACTGGCCGGAGCCGTCGGTATTGTCGTCCACCTCCGCGAGGACCGCCGTCATATCCAGGATCGTGACGTGAAACTGCTGCGCCAAACCGTGAAAACAAAACTCAACCTGGAAATGGGCGCCGCCGAAGAGATTATTGGTATCGCCCTGGATCTGAAACCGGATATGGTGACCCTGGTTCCGGAAAAAAGGCAGGAATTAACCACCGAAGGCGGGCTCGATGTGGCCGGTCAGAAAGAACATCTACGCGAGGTCATTGCCGGAATGACGGCAGCCGCCATTCCGGTCAGTCTTTTTATTGATCCCGATTCCAGCCAGATCCAGGCAGCAAAGGAGATCAACGCAACCTTTGTGGAAATCCACACCGGCCGCTATGCCGATGCTGTTTCGGAAGAGGAGGAAGACAGAGAATTTGCGCTGATTGCCGAAGCAGCTGAGGAGGCATTTGAAGCAGGGCTTCGGGTCAATGCCGGTCACGGACTCAATTATGTCAATACCAGGCGGGTAGCGGCCCTTGACACCATCGAGGAACTCAGTATCGGCCACGCGGTCATGGCCAGAGCAATCTTTGTTGGACTGGATCAGGCGGTAAAGGAGATGCTGGCCCAGATGACATGATCAGCCAATAGAAGTCCTTTCTTCCGATGTCATGGAACGGGCATGAATTTTCTCTGTTGATTTTTCAAATTCGATCACAACAAAAGACTCTTCATCGGTAATGACCCGGGCCGCATTACCGATCTTGACATAAATACCGGGATAGGATGTACCGTAAACATAAATGCTTTCTTCCGTGGCCTTGAGCAGATCTTCATCAAGACGGTCTTGTTTTTCCGTCAGTTCATTTGTCTTTTCCATGACCTCCGGCATCTTTTTATTCAGCTGTCGGAGTAATTTTTTCTTGTCTTCTGAAAAATTCGGCCCTTCTTTCTTTTTTATTTCATTGAGGCTGCCGATATTTTTCAGGAGTTCATTCATCTTTCCGGGCCAGAACTCCTTTTCAGCCTCCAGTTTTTTCTTTCTCACATTCAATTCATGGTCAAGTCCAACTGTCACTTCTGTTACGACTTCGGCATCAGAGCCAAGTTCTTTCACATGCATTGAACCGCCAATAACATAATTGCCGCCGATAACAGCGCCCTTGCCGTCAAGAGCTGTCAGGTTCCGGCGCACCATGACATTCCCCTGAACGATATAATCCGTGACAGTCAATGATCCCCGGGTCTCAAAAAATCCGACATTTTCCATAAAAGAAACCTTGGCGTCGCCTTTGACTTTGATATCCGCGTCCTCGCCTATGATGCCGCCGACCACATCAAGCTTACCGCCGGCAAGCAGTCCGGCATTGTTAACAAGGCCTTTGACACTGATATCGCCCCGGCATTTCAACTCGAAACCGGGGAGGACTTCCCCATTTACCACCAGGGATTTACCGCAAAAAACGACATTGCCGACACTCATATCCACATCGCCGTTAATCACATGTTCCTCAAGGACACAAGGCCTGCCTTTATCCATTACAAACTTGCCATCCACGGTAGCTGTAACGCGCAGACCATCCTCGGACAAATCAACCCCGGGTCCACATTTTATCGTCACATCTTTTCCCGCTTTCGTCGGAATACGTTCAGCAAAAATATTTTTTCCCGGTCGACCCTGGGTCGGAGGAATTTTTTCCAGTAAAAGCTGACCGGCAGGCACATTGATAATGTTGCCAAGTTCCCGATAATTGACTTTATCTTTTCCCTTTGCCTCTTTTTGGGGAATACGGGCAGCAGGCAGCTTCACCTTTGGGATCAATTTGGCATTTTCTCCAGGAACAGCCGGAATGCCACGGGCAATGATGACCATGGCATCTTTAACCGGGCCCATCTTGGAAACAAAACCGAAAACAACACCATACTCCTGAACCTCCTTTAAAATTTCGTCAAATTGAACGTCATCAAAGGATTCAGCCTCATTTAATTTTAAAAAAGCCGTCAGTCTGTCTTTTGAAATATTCAAAGACAAGCTGTTATTACAAATTTGCACCGGTTTACTTAACTTCATCACGACCTGTTCCTGTTGTGATTAATATCCAATTTTGTTACGAATCCGTAACTATTCAGGTAGGGCACCAAATTGGCCTAACCACAGTTCGTAACTGTTTAGATGTGCCTTAGATTCGTTTATTTAGGTCTGCGAAGCGTACTTGTGCTACTCAAGCAGGCCTCAATGGGCGAAGACGAGGTTCAGCTGAACAGTTACAGGAATCCATCAAATCTCTTTTTCAAGTTCCTTGATTTTTTCATATTGTCCCAGGAGCACAAGAGTATCTCCATCTTTAATTTCCGTATTTGGATTCGGATTAAAGATCATGTCCCCCTTAATCCGCTTTATGGCGACGACGATGAGATCAAATTTTTTTCTTATGCCGGAATCCATGAGGCTTTTGTCAACGATCTGGCTGTTCCTGTGCACGACCAATTCTTCCAACCGCAGGCCGAGTTCCCCTCCATGGACGGTTAAATCAATAAAATCAGTAACTGTCGGACGGAGAAGGAGTTGAGCCATCCTGCAGCCCCCGATGTAGTAGGGAGAAATCACCTTGTCCGCCCCAGCCCGCAAAAGCTTGGTCTCCAACCCTTCAATTCCGCTGGAACGGGCCATGATAAAAAGATCCGCATTCAGGCCCCGGGCCGAAAGGACGATAAAAACATTATCGGCATCCGAGGAAACCACGGCGATCAGTCCCTCGGCTTTTTTCAATCCGGCCCTGATTAATATTTCATCACATGCCGCCTCTCCCTCAAGAAACAAATAACCCTGCTCCTCGATCATTTTTATTGCTTTCGGATCATTGTCAATAACAACAAAAGGACGGTTGTCATCATGAAGCAATTTACAGATAACCCTGCCGATCCGGCCAAAACCGCAGACAATATAATGATTTTTCAATTTCGCGACCTTCTTGTTCATATTCATTCTCCCATAGACCGTCCGCAGGCCTCCTTCCACCACAGCTTCAGTTATCTTGCCAAAAACAAACATGACAAAACCGACACCGAGAACAATGAGAACTATAGTGAAAATTTTTCCAATCGGACTTAAAGGAATAACTTCACTAAAGCCTACCGTGGTGATTGTGATCATTGTCATAAAGAGGCCATCCAGAAATGAACATTCTTCAATGATAACATATCCCGAGGTGCCGAAAAGAATAATGCTCAAAAAGAGTAAGCCGACGACAAGGGTTTTTTTCATCAACAGTCCTTCATAAAAATTCTCTGAACAACAGCCCCCGCCTTTTGGTTTTATTTTTTCAAAAAGCACGGATTTTTTCATGGCAGAGTTCCGTAGCTTGGATTATAGTTGAAAAATTTTACATAATACTAGGCTAAATTTATTTTTAACTGACCAATATTAAACATTTTTTCACAAATTAGCTGTAAAATCAAATTTTAAAAAGGAGTCAAACATGAACATTCTGGCATTTGGACCAAACGGCAGCGGCAAGGGAACCCAGGGCGCTATAGTAAAAGACAAATACGGCATGGATCATATTGAGTCCGGCGCCATTTTCCGCGAGCACATCAAGGGCGGCACCGAACTGGGCAAAAAAGCTAAGGAATATATTGATAAGGGTGATCTGGTACCCGATGACATCACCATTCCCATGGTTCTCGAAACTCTGGGTAAATCAAAAGATAAAGGCTGGGTACTCGACGGTTTTCCCCGCTCACTGGCCCAAGCCGAAGCTCTGGACAAGGCCCTGAAGGATTCCGGTATGGCTCTGGATTATGTTCTTGAAATCGTGCTTGACCGTCAGGTTGCCAAAGAGCGGATCATGGGTCGCCGTCTGTGCGCCAACGACAACAATCATCCCAACCATATCGCCTTTGATGCTATCAAACCGGTTGAAAAAGACGG